>NZ_JBIQNW010000025.1:0-101137 GCF_047228265.1 Nostoc sp. UIC 10607
GGAGCCGTGTAATGGGAAACTATTAAGCACGGTTTTGAAGACCAACGGGGTTGGTGACAACCTCGTTGAGTTTACTTGGAGTTCATGCGATCGCTGTGGTATTTTCTTAAAAAAGACTCGCGATCGCTTTGTCTAAGTTTACTGTAATTTTTTACTGCTACTTCAGCCTGCTGTAACTGACGCAAAAATGCTTTGGGACTATATAGCCCTGGAATTGCATCGATTGGACGACCCGACCCATCCAATATATAGTGAATACTATTGCCTGTAATCGTCCGCTCCAACTTGCGTCCGTCGCCAAAATCAATAGTTACTTTGGGTACAGGACGCACTGATTGCCAGTGCAAAATGAAGCGGTCTTGAAGCAGTTTAGAAATTTCACTATTCGGATACAGCGCTACCCTGAAAAACCTACTATTAGCACAACTCAAATCTTGATCCAGCCTGCCCAGCAACCGCAGAGATAAAATAGGTTTACCACTAGTTCTGGCAGCAGCTTTGGCTTGTTCTATATCAGTGTACCAGTACAGACGAGAGGCGTAACAGTCCCGTTGTTGGCAGAGTTCGTCTAAAGCTAGCCGGAGTTTAGGGGAAGGTAAAACTGCATCTGAAGAATTGATATTTAACGTATCGGCATGGGATTTAAGAAATACTTGTAATCCGCTTGGGCCCTGTTTCCGAAGCACAGAAGCTTCCTGAGATAGCTTGGAGATTTCAGCTACAGGAGTTTGAGCATCAGCTGTCTGCAAAAAACTAAAGCTGACTAGCATGAGTGTGAAGGGATATTTGAAGGTTCTAAATTTCATATATTTCCAGAAAAACAGGAGTGCGGGTTTGCCATCACTAATTAGAGAAGTCTAGTTTAACTTGTAAAAATGAACAGTTGCTCTGAAAGTTTCAGGTGGGATAGTAAAACTTACAATATCGACATAGATAAAAAATCTCGTTTCATTCTTGGCTGGCTCGTATGATAGAAACGGGATGCTGCTTTAGGATATCTATGGATAAACTCATCTAGCAATCTTATGTAAATTGTAAAAATTATCGAATAGAGAATTTCATCAATAATTTAGGACTGTTTTAAGCAAAAAATTATATCAGTATTTCCATAACATAGGCAGATGAGCATCCGTCCCTAAACGCATACATATATTTTTCATGAAATCCACTTCATAAAAGTCATCTTTTATTAAAAGTTTATATATTATTGGTTGTAGTTCATTAAATATGCGGCTTAATACCTGATTTACTGAAAATTATGTTTTTCAAAAACTTCAGTAAAATTCCTCTTTTAATAAGAACATAAATTCAACTAAATTATTAATAGTTGTGCTGGCTTAGTTGATAAATAAACGTCAATTATTCCAGGTGTATCTATATTGCAGACTCTTTATAAGATAGATTCCGTAATTCTAGAATAACCGCTCTCTTAAAAGGAGACCAGAATTTAGTTTCCCCATACCTTGCAGGAAAGGTAACTGAAGGGGTTAGATTTTTGTCAATGAATCGATGTACTCAGCGGCATTCAAGTCTGAAGCATGTGGTACTAGTCTATTCATCTGAAAATCGCTGTAATCAGGTTTTATTTGTGAGTGGAGTGATTTATCTTGGAAAATCACGATTTTATTTTCAACCGAGAACAAATACAACTTCTTGAAGCTTTAAAAATTTATTAACCAATTTGAAAAATCCCATGCAACAATATATTTCTAATCTGCTAATACTGGTATTAGGAACAAGTTCGGCTTTCATTATTACTCCATCTCAAGCTGAAACTCCGGTAAAATCCAACAGCCAAAATACTGAGAATATTACTTCCATATCTTCAAATTCACCTTCGGCTATCCAATTGAGTGATTTTGCCAATTCTACTAATAGTAAACCACCTATTCTCTCAGAGGCAGCCAATAACTCTTCTGGTACTAATGCCAATATAACCGCAACTAAGCCGAAGCCACGGGTTCCTATATCCAGTAGAATTTTTCCCACACCTTCGATGCAGCAATAATCAGGGGCTAAATATTTAGTTTACTCATTTGGGCTGATAGAGATGTGTCTTAAAACATAATATACAGCACTATATAGTGAAAATACTACACCAGTGAGAGAGAACAATTAGAATCTCTCTCACTGGTGTGGACTGTTTTTGTTAAGTCTATATTGGACTCAACTGAGAACCCCTATATATATGAGGCATACTCTGATTTGCTTGATGCTTGCATTTGACAGAGCAATAAACCAAACCATTGATTTGGATCTGTCCATACTTGAAGAGGTAATAAACCCTGTGCAGTGAGTTGCTGCTTGATAGTATCGAGGTCAAATTTGCGGGAAATTTCGGTGAGGATAGTCTCACCTAGTGCAAAATTAACCTTGAGATTAAGAGCGCGTAATTCTACAATTTGCGATCGCGTGCTGCGTAAATGCATTTCTATTTGATGCTCACTTTCATTGTAAAACGCCCAGTGTTCAAACTGCATGGTGTCGAAATTGCCATCAAACTGTTGATTTAAATGCTCCAGCATATTGAGATTAAATGCTGCCGTCACTCCCTGGCTGTCGTTATAAGCTGGTTCCAAAATCTGTTTCGGCTTTCGTAAATCTATCCCCAACAAGAAATACTCACCTACTTGTAGGGCTTCTGTAATTTGAGAGAAGAACACATCACACTCACGAGGTGTAAGATTACCTAAACTGCTACCAATGAAACCAATCATCCGGCTGGGTAATTGCGTCGGTAGGAGTTTTGCAAGGGCTAATTCATAGGTTCCCGCTAAAGCATAAACTTGCAGTAAGGGATAATCTCTTAATAATTGCTTGGCGCTACTTTCCAATATACCTGCACACACATCAATTGGTAAGTAATGCAGGGGATAGCCTAGCTGCTGGTAGGCATCTAGCAAAATGCGGGTTTTAGTAGAACTGCCACTGCCAAGTTCTACCAATTCACAAACGCCAGTTATATTGGCAATTTCGCCAGCAAACTGCTGTAAAATCATTGTTTCTGTGCGTGTGAGATAATATTCTGGTAAATCACAGATTTGCTCAAATAGCTCAGAACCACGGTCATCATAAAAGTAACAGGGGGGTAGAGATTTAGATGTTTGAGTCAATCCCTTCACTACATCACTTCCAATACTAGATGCAACTATTTGAGTTGCTCCTATCAGATGCTGTATCTGCAAGCGTTTTTCAACGCTATTTTGAGAAGTAACGTTCCTGTTGACAGCTTTAGATATTGACATTAAACCTCCGTATGCTTGGCGTAATAGGTTACCTTTAATGGCAAACCTTTACCCTAATTAGTGAAACATATAGCCATAGCTAATAAAATCATGCCTGAGCAATATTGCTCAAGCTTTAAAGCTATTTTTAGGTATTTTCCCATTCAAATGGCAATATATATGACCCAAAGCGGCTCAAGTCAGGATGAGGCTGACTACAGAATGTGGTTTCGTTCATATCTTGAAATAGTGCAAAAGTTTTCAGGCAACATTCATGGAAGGTTTGAAAAATAGACTTTTTCACACTAAATTTGCTCAATTTGGATCTCACAGTCTGCTTCCACAGTAATGATGCTATTTTCGGGAAAAGCATTCCAATTACCTATGAATAGAGGTTCTGACGCAATAATTACAGATTTTAAAAAAGTCGGATCATCTCGAATCCAATAAAGAGATGGAGCTGGGGAGGTGGTAGCAAAGCGAGAAGCTATCAGCCGATGTCCGTCACTAAAGATTACATTGATTGAGGCTTCTACTTGATAGCGCTTTGCCATCTCTAATAGTGTTAATAATGTAGTACGTAAAGCATACTCTAGTGGTCGATGTTTATTAATTTTACTTTGTGAAAGTAACAATGCAAAAATATGTTCGGAGTCAGTACTGCCATTAATTTTTTCATAAAAATCTGGAGTTAAAGTGCTGCGGATTTTTCTGTGTAATGTTTTGCGGAAATTTTCGATTCGTCCATTATGAATAAATAGCTGTTGTTGATGGTTAAAGGGCTGACAATTAGCAAAATCTACGGCTTGTTCAGATGTAGCACTGCGGACATAAGCAAGTACACACTTTGATTCAACATAACGGCTGAGACTGGGTAGGTTTATGTCATTCCAAATAGGTAGGATATTTTTATAGATAAATGGTTCGATATCTTTTTGGCTATGATACCAACCCACACCAAAGCCATCTGCATTTACTACCCCAGAAGTCATTTCGCGTGGTTGATAACTCTGGACTATCAGCGAGTGTTCTGGTTTATACAAAAGATATTCTAAAGAAACAGGCGAACCGAGGTAAGCAAGTAAACGGCACATGATGAATATTCCACCTTCTATTAACACAATTATTGGGCAACAGCCTTACCCGCTTTTGTTCACCATTATTAGTGGTTCCCACTTATATGGTTTTCCGTCACCTGATTCTGATTATGACTTGCGTGGGGTGCATATTTTACTAGTTCAAGAAGTAGTGGGGTTAGAGACTAGGAATGAAACTATTGAAGTTTCAGAAATTCGCGAATCTTTAGAAATTGATTTAGTAACTCATGATGTCAAAAAATTCTTTTTAATGTTACTTAAAAAGAATGGTTATGTGTTAGAACAACTATATTCACCTTTAATAATAACAACTTCACCAGAACATGAGGAATTAAAATATATCGCCAAAGATTGCATTACCCGTCACCATTATTACCATTATATTGGTTTTGCAGCAACACAATGGAAACTTTTTGAAAAAGAACACACCCATAGATTAAAGCCATTGCTTTATGTTTATCGAGTTTTGTTGACTGGAATTTATTTGATGCAAACAGGTAGAGTTGAAGCTAATTTAATTAAGCTAAATGAGGTTTTTAATTTACCATATATTCCTGATTTAATTGCCCAAAAGCTAGCAGGGGAAGAAAGGTCTGTTTTGTCAAATGTTAATATAGATTTTCATCAAATAGAATATGAACGTCTGCGTGATCAGTTGCAGGAAGCATACAAATCTAGCCTATTACCTGAAGTACCTTCAGCGAATGCGGCTTTGCATAATTTGCTGGTACGCCTGAGAGCTAATACCAATTCTATGTGAGGCTGCGCTTTATTCATGTAGCGGTAATACCCTACGGTAAACCGCTTCTCTACATTCCCTGCGGGACGCTTATACCAATTCACAAAAATCCTGATACATATAGATTTCTCGTAGGGGAATGGCATTGCCATGCCCTTACCAGCGTATTTGTTGTATCTTCGACCTAGGAGTATGCGTCCACATGAATTGCCGCTACAGTCTGTAGTTTTGCATCAGTCCTATAGGCGCAGATTTAAACAGAAATGGTATAAGAGTTATGAATTATGAGTTATTAAATTTCCGCGCTAGTTCTTATTAAAACAAAAATCTGATAGTTTGAATTTTTTATTATACATCATTTATAGAGTAGCGGCACTAGTTTAGTTGTGTTTTTATTAGTAATCAGATGACAAACTCTGTCCCTTGTTCAAATTATGTTATTACTTCTATTTTACCGTTATGTTTGTCAATTATCTGATAACAAATATTTAAACTTTATTTGTAAATCCTGTTTGAAAATATTATTCTTGCTTGCAAGACTTCCAATTAAAAAACTATCCAATTTGTAGGGGTGTTGATAGAAGGAGGTAACACACTGCGATACGTGAACTAATAGATGACGCGTTACACTTCATTAATGCACCCTACAAATATCGGATAATTGATTTTTTGGTATTTCCTTAACTCTTAATTTCTAACTTTTTTACAACTTCAAATTCCAAGCAGCAAAAGCTAAAGTACCCCAACCAGCAAGAAAGGCTGCACCGCCTAGCGGTGTGATCGCTCCTAAGGATTTAATACCAGTTAAGCTAAGGGCGTACAAGCTACCTGAGAAAATAGCAATGCCAATGATAAACAGCCATCCGCTGGCTACGAGAGTGGGTTGAGGAAATTCGGTGCGACTAATTAGTATTGCTACTAGAAAAAGTGCCAGAGCATGATACATTTGGTAACGAGCGCCAGTTTCAAAAATTTCTAGCGATCGCTCACTAATTTTTTCCCGCAAGGCATGGGAAGCAAAAGCACCAGCAGCAACTGACAAACCGCCTAAAATGGCAGCTACGCTCAAAAAAATCTGCGTCATTAGACCTAGCCGTAAGTTGGTGTGGAATTTAACGGGCCATTAGATATCAATTAGACATCAAAATGATATGATACAGCGCCCTCTTCGTTCACCTTAAAGTTTGCATTGAATTCTTTAGCTTTTTCATCTAAATATTGTCTGGCGTTAGCTGCGGGTAGTTGTGACTGCATTGCAAAGCCTAAAACAGTGACGCGCCCATGATTTTCTTGTAGCATCTCATAAAAAATCGATTGCAGGCGATCGCTAACTTGTTGATTAAGCGCCTTTTTCTCTTGTCGGCTTTGACGGTATAATCCCAATGCTAACCATGTACCCAGTGTTAAGGTAGGAACACCAAAAATTAAACCACCAACAGCAGCATTATCATCTTCATAAGTAGCATTTGGTGCGTTAAACTCATACTCATCTGTGGGTATTATGATGGCTTTACGTGTAGCAAATTTTTCAAATGCCGCTGTTGCTGATAGAGTTACAAACATGAATCCGAGTGTCAGTAGCCAACCGGCAGCCAATTTTTCAGCAGTTTTCATAGTTCCACTTCAGATTTGAACTTTGCTAGCGATTTTAACCTGACTTTCGCAAAGGTTCTAGTATATCAATCTACTCCTGACGATAGGTTTGTAAGCGCTGCTTCTATCTTCTTCAGCCCTGTCTCGATAGCATCGCTTATGGTTCTCCCAGTATTTATTCCACATTCCGCACCTTCAACTGTCACAGAGGAAAGCGATCATAGTAAGTTAAAGTTTACGTATAGTATTGCAATTATTACTTAGGTAAGGCTATATAAATAATCGCTATGATAATTATTCATGCTCCAAATCAAAGCGATGTCTCTGACGGGCTACGCCTACGCCAAGATTAAAAGTAGAACTTAGCGCCAACTAGAATACTTACCAGTGTTAAGCTTGAGATTTTCAAATCGCAGCAAAGGCATAGTATTCATCTTGCTGCGATTTTAACTTTACTTACGTGTAGCTTCAAGTAGGCGGGAAAAATAGAAACGAGTCTTCGTCATCGCTTTTCGTTGTAATGAAAAGCCATTACTTTCTAAAATTCTCACCACATCAGCCTCACGATGCAAATATGCACGAGTCGCTTTACTTGGCCCGGGAAAGAAACTGCCAATTTTCTTGAGTATACTCAGGGCGCAGGTTTTCGGCGCAAAACTGAGAATTATCCGCGACTGTGCCAAAGAACAGAGATGAGAAATCATCTCATCCGCTTTTTCTTGGGGGTAGTGGATGAGAACATCCAAGCAAATAACGGTATGGTAACTACCACTCAACGATTCCAAATCCTGCACGGCAAAAGTGGGATTTTCAGCATTTCCCAAAGTTTGCTTGGCTCTGTCCTTGCCTTCTTCCACCATTTTTTCAGAAATATCGGTGGCATAGACTTTGGCACCATCTACCGCTAGAGGGATGCTGAGACTACCGACACCACACCCAGCATCGCAGATTGATAGCTCTGGTAAATTGTTATCAGCCTTCAGCCAGCCGAGAACTGTATCCACGGTTTGCTGGTGTCCATTGCGGATGTCTAGTTGGACTTTGTTGACTTCGCCATCACCGTAGATTCGCTTCCAACGGTCAAACCCTGTGGAATTGAAATACTCACGAACAATTGTTTTATCGTCGGCTGCGTTCATAAACTTTGATTTTTAGGGGTTCCCAATGCTTAAAATTATCATTGATAGGAACCTATAAGAGCGGTCTTCCAGATTTTTCTAGATATCGTGCAGAGAAGTAGGGGCGCATAGATGTGCGCCCCTAATTATTCAAACTAGAACCGCTATTTTTAATAAATTATTGTCGTTTTATAACTTTTTGAGAGTATTTACTACTATTTAAATATCGACTATTTTCGTTAGTATAAATTATATTCTTATTTCACCCTGTAGATGTAGAAAACCCCTTCTTAAGGTAGAATCATGATTGCGATCGCAACATTTATGCTGTTAAAGATTTAATTGTTTGTAACCAATAAGACTGAAGTAAGCAGAAATTTTAAGTAAAATTTCTTATGTTAATTGATTGTAAATTTCCTATTTAGGTTTAATTATTAAACATGGCACTGAACTCGCTAACAGACAGTCCGATCGTTGCATTTACAATTCTCTTAACAGTAATCTTTACTGTACCTCCTATATTTGAGCGACTAAGGCTACCTGGATTAGTTGGGTTGTTGGTGGCAGGTATATTACTAGGGCAAAATGGACTAAAATTGTTAAACCCTGAGTCTGAAACTATCAATCTGCTCTCAGAGATCGGCAAACTTTATTTGATGTTTGTAGCGGGTTTAGAAATTGACTTAGAGCAGTTTCGTAAAACTAGAAATCGCTCAATTGGGTTTGGCATTTTAACATTTTTAGTTCCAATGATTGCTGGCATTGCTACAGGACGATTATTCAATTTTGATTGGAATGCCTCCGTCCTCATTGGTTCTTTACTGGCCTCTCATACCCTCTTGGCATATCCAATTGTGAGTCGTCTGGGAGTGGTAACGAATGAAGCTGTAACCGTCACGATTGGTGCGACAATTTTTACTGACACAGGTGCTTTGCTCGTATTAGCGATTTGTGTTGGAATTCATGGAGGAGAATTCTCCGCCATGAGTTTAGCGATTTTATTGGGTGGATTAGCAATTTACACTGCTGTTGTCCTATTTGGCTTTGACTGGGCAGGAAAAGAGTTTTTTCGCCGCTCTGGGGATGAACAAAGTAACCAGTTTTTGTTTATATTACTAGCATTATTTTTGGCATCTGTGGGAGCGCAGGTAATTGGAGTTGAAAAAATTGTTGGTGCTTTTTTAGCAGGTTTAGCTGTCAACGATGTTCTAGGACGTAGCCCAGTCAGAGAAAAAATCGAGTTTATTGGTAGTGTTTTATTTATCCCTTGTTTCTTTGTGGACATGGGATTATTGATTAATATTCCTGCATTTATCAAAACCCTCAGTTCAATTTGGCTGACTCTGGTAATTGTAGTAGCTTTGATTGGCAGTAAATTTATAGCAGCATTCTTAGCTAAATTATTGTATCGCTACAACACGGCGGAATTGCTAACGATGTGGTCATTGTCACTACCACAGGTAGCAGCCACACTAGCAGCAACCTTGGTTGCTTATCAAACGGTAAATCCTGCTGGTGAGCGCTTAATCAGTGAAGCTGTCTTAAACAGTGTGATTGTCCTCATGCTGGTAACTGCAATTCTGGGCCCCATAATAACAGCACGATTTGCTCCTTCACTACAGCTTTCTCAGACAGATTTTGAAACAGATAGTTTGACAACTTGGTGGCAAGGTAATGAAGATCAGCTAGTCGAAAAAAACCAATATCCATTTACTGTAGTAGTGCCAATATACAACCCTCAAACCCAGCGCTATTTAATAGAAATGGCAGCACTACTGGCTAGTCATGAATCTGGAAGAATTGTGCCATTAGCTATTACTAGAGCACATATTCAGATGGATGATCCGCAATTAGTAACTGCACTCGACCAAAGCCGGGAAAGATTGAATTTAGCTAAAGAAATCAGTCAAGAATTTGAGGTGGAAGTATCACCAGCAATTCGGATTGATGATGATGCAGCTTTGGGGATTAGCCGCACAAGTCGAGAACAAAACGCTAGTTTAGTAGTGATGGGTTGGTCGCAGACAACAGGTTTGCGTGCCCGCTTATTTGGTAGTGTAATTGATAGCGTTTTCTGGTCTTCTCACTGTCCAGTAGCAGTAACACGCCTTTTAAGTAGTCCTAAGACAATTCAAAGAATTCTTGTACCAGTTGGAGACTTAACGCGCCAAACTATCGGTGCTTTGAGATTTGCCCAGATTTTGGCTGATGTTAATCAGGCAGAAGTAGTCCTGTTACACGTATCCGATCGCAAAACACCACCGACTCGGGTAGAAAACTTTGTATCTCAATTGTCTGATATTACTTCTAAAGGCCAGTTACAGGTGAATACACATATCCAAACAATCAAGGGTGATGATGTTGCTAGAGTAATAATTCGGGAATCTCAGGCATTTGATTTAGCCGTGTTACGTTCCGTTCGTTATCGCACAGCCGGCGGATTAGCCGTCAGCGAAGTGACAACGCAGTTACTTCGAGAATTGAAGTGCTCAATTGTCTTGCTTGGAGAACCTCACTCCTGATGTGGGAAGTGGTGTAATTCACTCTTCTATAAATCTATACGCTTGGGTTAAGGTTAAAACTCTTTGTCAAAGGCAATTTTTTGAACGAGGAAATATTTTCGTTTTCTTAAGGAATGATTTTCCTGTGAGACTAAAAGATAAGCTATCTGTTACATAGGTATTTAAGAGTACTGCTGACGCTGTTTAATCTCTGCGATCGGTAATAGCAAAGTATTTTCTATTTGCTGTCAGTACATCTATTGGATTGTTGATACCTCGGTCTAGGTCAAGCGATGGCGATCGCAATTAGCCAATGGCAAATTCTCTCTTGGCGACTCTAGCAATCCTAAATAATTCCTAAGAGACAAAATCCTCGACTTCTTTGAAAAGTCAGGGATCTGTAACTTTCAATTCTCACAAATCAAATAAGAATATTTTTCTCTCAAACAACACAAAGAAATAACCAGAAGCCTCCATAGAAAGTTTCATTTTTCTTTGAAGATAGCAAAACTGCTTCATGCAACAAGAGAAATTTGCTTATTATATTGTTAAATTTTGTAAAATTGATGTCTTCAAGACTAGAAACCTGATATCCAGATAGCTAAACTAACAAACAGTGCATCTGTACTGTTAATTATTAAAAGTAGATGTGGCGCTATAGCCTGAATGATCCCAGTACAACTTATCCTCAAAAACTTTCTTAGTTACCGTGATGCAACATTAGATTTTCGCGGTTTGCATACGGCTTGTATTTCGGGTTCCAATGGTGCGGGTAAATCTTCACTTTTGGAAGCAATCACTTGGGCAATTTGGGGTGAAAGCCGTGCTACTGCTGAAGATGATGTGATCTATTCTGGTGCGAAAGAAGTTCGGGTTGATTTTACTTTCCAAAGCAACCAGCAAAAATATCGGGTGATTCGTACCCGAATTCGGGGAGGTACTAGCGTTCTTGAATTTCAAATAGAAATCCCATCTGGGTTTCGCTCACTCACTGGTAAAGGGGTAAGAGCAACCCAAGATTTGATTTTAGAACATATCAAGCTCGATTACGATACATTTATTAATTCTGCCTACTTACGTCAAGGTCGTGCAGATGAATTCATGCTCAAACGCCCGACGGAACGCAAAGAAATTTTAGCGGAGTTGTTGAAACTCAATCAGTATGATGATTTGGAAGAACGAGCAAAGGAATCTTCTCGTCAGTTCAAAGCAAGGGCAGTAGAGTTAGAGCGTTCTTTGGAGTCGATAAAAATTCAGCTGCAACAACGCGAGACAACCCAAGCGCAAAGAGTGGAGTTAGAAGCCGAACTCAACCAACTGCAACAGGTACAAGCCTTTGATAATATTCAATTACAAAGTTTGCAAGTTGTCCAGCACCAGCGCCAAAATTGGGAACAACAACTCAGCTTTGTAAAGCAGCAATACCAAAATCTTACCCAAGATTGCGATCGCCTCCAACAAGAACAATCAGCTATTGGCTCTCAGTTATCAGATTTAGAAAAAATATTACACCAAGAAGCTGAGATTAAAGCTGGATACGCCCAATATCAAAGTCTCCAATCTCAAGAAGAAGCCTTTGCTGCCAAATTTGAAGAATACACTCGCGCCCAACAGACTCGCCAACAAAAGCAACAACAGCTTACCAAACAAATTCACGAAATCGAACGGCAACTGCAACAAGCCCAAGCCCAAATCGAAGCTTTGCAGCAACAAGAGCGAGACATTCAGCAAACTCTGACTAAATCAGGTGAAGTAGAAGCTGCTTTGGCACAATTAACCGCAGCCCGTCACCATGTTGCGCGTTTAGATCAACTGCAAATGCAAGTGACTCCGTTGTTGCAACAACGAGCAACTTTACAAAGCCAACTCGATCGCACTCATGCTGGTTTAGTAGCGCGACTCGAACAACTCCAAAGTACTGAAAACCAATTGCAACGCCAGCACCGCCGCCAGCCGCAACTGCAACAAGCGGTGATGGATGTAGCAATCCAGATTGAGGAACTGGAGAAAAAGCGGGTTTATTTACAACGAGTGCAAGAAAAAGGGCAAGAAAGGCGGCACTTTATCGAACGTCTGCAAGCTCATCAACGCGACTATGAAAAACTGCTGGGAGAATTAGAGCAGAAATTGCAAATGCTCCAAAATCCTGAAGCACTTTGTCCATTATGCGAACGTCCTTTAGACGAACATCACTGGAGCCGAGTGGTGGAAAAAACCCAGGCTGAGTTAGAGGATACCCAAGGGCAGTTTTGGGTAGTGCGAGAACAAATGGCTGTGTCAGACAGAGAAATACAGGTACTTAGGCAGGAATATCGGGAAATTTCCCAACAATTGGCGGGCTACGATGGTTTACGTGAACAACGGGGACAGTTGGCAGCCCAGTTAGAAGCTACAACTGATGTTCAACAACAGTTACAACAAATTGCTGCTGAAAAACAACATTTAGAGCGATCGCTCCAAGCTGGTGATTACGCTCCTGATAAACAAGCTGAACTCCGGCAGCTAGACCAATATCTGCAACAAGCTAATTATAATGAACAAGACCACGCCCTCGCCCGGAGCGAAGTTGAGCGGTGGCGATGGGCAGAAATTAAACAAGGGCAGATTAAAGATGCTACTAAACGACAAGCGCAACTATTAGCCCGAAAACCAGAATTACAATCCCAAATTGCTCAATTACAAGTCAGAATCCAGCAAGATCAGACTGATTCTGAATGTGCTAAACAAATCGCGGCTCTTGAGCGTCACATTGCTGAAATTGGCTACAGTTCCGAGCAGCACAACAATCTGCGTATGGCTGTTCGCCAAGCTCAATCTTGGCATTTGCGGTATCAACAACTGCTGTCAGCCCAGCAGCAGTATCCCCAACTCCAGACAAGATTGCAAGAGTTAGAGGATTCTAGAAGTGCCAGAGTAACGGAACGGCAAAAACTCGGCGGACAAATTGAAAGCATTATCCAGCAATTACAAGCAACAGCTAACCCATCTGCCCAAATTCAAGCTTTAGAGCAGCAGCTAGCAATCCGCAGAAGGCAACTCGATGAACAAATAGCAAAGTTGGGGCGTTTAGAACAGCTGGCGCATCAACTGGAAACGCTGCAAATTCAGTATGAACAACAGCAGCAGCAACTACAATCTTGCAAACAGGAATATCGTGTTTATCAGGAATTAGCGCAAGCTTTTGGTAAAAATGGCATCCAAGCACTGATGATTGAGAATGTGTTACCGCAACTGGAAGCTGAGACAAACCAACTACTTTCGCGACTGAGTGGTAATCAGTTTCATGTACAATTTATTACTCAAAAAGCTGGGCGTAGTGCTAAATCAACAAAGAAAAATGCCAAGCTGATAGACACCCTAGATATTTTAATCGCCGATTCTAGAGGAACGCGAGCTTATGAAACTTACTCTGGTGGAGAAGCCTTTAGGATTAACTTTGCCATCCGTTTAGCCTTGGCGAAATTATTAGCACAACGGGCGGGGGCGGCGTTGCAATTGTTGATTGTAGATGAAGGTTTTGGTACACAGGATGCCGAAGGATGCGATCGCTTGATTGCAGCGATTAATGCGATCGCTTCCGATTTCGCCTGCATTCTCACTGTCACCCATATGCCCCATCTCAAAGAAGCTTTCCAAGCCCGCATTGAAGTGAATAAAACTCAAGAAGGTTCGCAGTTGAGTTTGTCAATTTAATTACGAATTACGAATTACGAATTACGAATTACGAATTACGAATTACGAATTAGTTAATTAAATTTTACCCGTGCATCAAGCCCATAAGAGCGGAGCATTTTCGTTAGCGTTTCTGCTTGTGCGCGATCGCTAAATGCTCCAGCATTCACATAATCCCCTAAATTGGATTGCTCTGTGACCGCACTGGGTATATATTGTTGCACTTTACTCAGAGTATCATTATTGGAAATTGGCACTATTACTCTGTAGGGATTATTAGCAACTAATGTGTTGCCATTGGTAACAGGCACTACGTTATTAGTAGGAGGTAAATAGCGAGTTTGAGGTGCTACATAGTCATTAGTCTCAGCTAAGACATAACCATTAGCCTCAACAGAATTGCCCTCAGTTAAGCTATTCAACCCTAATGCTTGCCAAGTTTGCCAATCTACATTTCCAGTAGAATTAAGCCGAGAATATTGCTGGAATGCAATCACAGATTCTCTGGTGTAATCGTTGAAAAAGCCATCAGGATTGATATTAGAGAAACCCAACTGCGATAAACGCTCTTGAACTAATCTGACATTCTCTCCTCGATCACCTACAGTCAGATAATTTCTACTTGGTTGTTGAGTAGCATATCCACCTGTGGAGGCTCTACGCACTGCCTGCAAAACTTGAGCATTGGCGATGCCATCAACAGGTAGGCGATAACTTCGCTGGAATTGGATGACAGCTTCTCTAGTCATTGGGCCAATATTCCCAGTGGGATTAGTATTAAAAAAACCTAGCTGCTGCAAACGCACTTGTAGTTCTCTCACTTGTTGAGTAGAGAGACTTGATCTGGCTGGAGTTGGAGAGGAACCCAGTAGTGCGTTCCAAGTTTGTCGATTCACAATTCCGCTAGCAGATATGCGATACTTTCGCTGGAATGCAATTACAGCATCTTTAGTAATTTGTCCAAAATTCCCAGTGGGATTAGCATTAAAATAGCCTAACTGTCGTAGACGCTGTTGCAATCTTGTAACTGCTGCACCAGTGTTGCCTTGAGACAGAGTGGGATATTGACCACTTGGCGATGCCTGCGGCAGGCTGCGCCTAGGCAATGCGCCACTGGTATTCCTATTAGAAGTTCTAGACTGACATGCTCGTTGTAAGGATCGTTGCGTATTAATACCCACAACTCCATCAGCAGGTATTCTGTTGGCTTGCTGGAATTTGATCACAGCATTTTGAGTCAAGCTAGCAAACTTACCTGTCACTGGGCCGTTAAAGTAGCCTAACTTTTTTAAACACCTCTGGCTACTGCTAACTTCAGCCCCATTACTTCCTATTTTCTGAAGTGCTAAAGCTTGCCCAGCGATACTCAGAAGCCCCGTAATCAGTGCTACAGATAGAAGACTTATTGCAGCACTAGTAGATAACTTTTTCCAATTTAAAAATTTGAAATTAACTACGATAGAAACAACCTTGATGCTTTCGGATGCCTCGTAGACTGAGGCGAGCTTGATTAAATAGCTATCTACCCCTGTTTTCACTTGCTTTTTTTAAATTGATGACTATAAAAAAGTATACTACTTTCTCTGTGTAATAATTACTTTTCGTATGATTCTTTACAAGTAATTATCTTGGGGAGTGGGGAGTAGTAGTGCTGAGTCCTGTTAGCGATAGTGGGGCATTTAGCCCGTGCTGAGTGAAAAATCTCGCTTCTTGGCTCGGAACTGTTTTGCCCAATGCCCCATTCCCCATGCATATTATTCATCAACTTTTTCAGTATTACCTGCTTTCACCCAACCTTCTTGTTCGCTACCTTCTAAACGAATCTTTTGCCAGCCTTTATCCCCGCTTTCTTCCAAGACAATAATTTTTTGATTAAAAGCAACCCCACCAATCCGTTCAGCTTCTTGATTTGGTTGCGATCGCAAACTCAAGCCTTCAGCCCAACTAACACGCCCTCGGTAAGCTCCCGATGGCAATGGTTTTGCTGATGGGGTAGCCTTTGGCGATTCTGTGGGAGTAGAGGTTGAGCTTGGAGACGATTGAGCTTGAGTCCCAGGTGTAGTTGCTTTGGGAGCTTGGGCTTTCACCGAGGGACTATCGTTGGAATAAACGGGTTTGGCAGGGGGTATGCCGGTGCGATTCATGAAATAGAGTGCAATTGCAGCACCGCCACCTATTAAGACAGCGATCGCTAAGAAAAACCCAAGTATAAATTTTGTTAAGCCAGACAACATAGTTAAAACCTGATCACCAGTGGTAAATAGTCAATAGTCAATAGTAATTCATGATTAACTGTTGACTATTGACTAGCAATTATTAACTAATCAATTATTGTAGCTACTGTTGAATGGGTTCACGTAGTGCGCCGGAGGCGTTCGCTCAAAGGACTATGTTTAGATGCTAAACGCGCTCTCCCAGCGGCAGCCCATTCTTGGAGTTGCTGAATTTGCTCTACAGCAGTTCGTGCCAAGGGGATGATCTGGCTGGCTGCTTCTAAAATGTCATCGGTAGCAAAGTCGCGGTTTTGGCTAAATCCAATGTGCATCGCTTCAATTAAAGTTTGCTCAATCTCTGCCCCAGAAAAATCAGGCGTTTCGTATGCTAACCTTTCGATGTCATAACTTTTTAAGTTATGGGGGCGCAATCGGGATAAATGAACATCATAAATTGCTTTTCTCTCTTCTTGGGTAGGCAACCCCACAAAGAAAATTTCATCAAATCGCCCCTTACGGAGCATTTCCGGTGGTAAGGCTTGGATGTCGTTGGCGGTGGCGACGACAAAAACGGGTGAGCTTTTTTCGGCTAGCCAGTTAATAAAAGTGCCAAACACACGGCTGGCTGTTCCTGCATCACCTTTGCTACCAAGTCCGGCAAAGGCTTTATCTATTTCATCAATCCACAAAATACAGGGGGCGAGGGCTTCAGCTACTTGGATCATTTGGCGAGTCCGAGATTCTGATTCACCCACCAAACCACCAAATAACCTTCCCACATCCAGACGTAGCAAAGGTAAATGCCAGTGATGAGCGATCGCTTTTGCTGTTAACGATTTACCAGTTCCCTGAATACCCACCAACATTAAACCACGGGGGTGCGGTAATCCGTACTGTCGCGCCTTATCAGTGAATGAGCCTCCCCGGCGAATCAGCCAATCTTTCAAGTTATCCAGTCCGCCAATATCAGAAATTTGCTCAGTGGCGGGGTAGAAGTCCAAGATTTGGGTTTGGCGGATAGTTTGGCGCTTTTCTTCCAAAACGAGATCCACGTCTTCTGGTTGCAATTCTCCGTGGGTAGCGATCGCCTTTGCCAAAACTCGGCGAATCCGTTCCATCGAAAGCCCTTGACAAGAGCGCACCAAGTCATCTAAAACTTTGCCAGAAAGAGAGTTACCAGTACTTTGTAGCAAGCGATCTACCTCAGTTTTAATTTCTGGGGCGGCGGGTAAGGGAAACTCCACGACTGTCAGTACTTCGGTTAAGTCGTCAGGAATGGCGATGCGTGGCGACAGTAAGACAATATTTTTTGGTTGCGATTTGAGAAGTCTGGACAGATTGCGGAGTTTGCGGGCGATCGCGACATCATCTAAAAAGCGATGATAATCTCGGAGAATCAATACCGCAGGTGCGGAAGCTGGTAATTTTTCGATGAATTCCAAAGCTTGTAGGGGGTTACGTCGCCCAAACCCAACATCATTGGGGTTTCCTTGATAGCCATCGACAAAATCCCAAGTATAAACAGGGCGATTACCTTGGTTAGTTGCTTCTTCCCGAATAGCTGCTTCTACCCGTTCCTCCTCATAGGTGGGAATATAAATCAACGGGTAACGGGCGCGTAGCAGCAGTTTAAACTCTTCACGGAAGTTCATATTTGGCTGTGATTATTAGTTCTTCTCTCATTGTTCAGGTTTGTATCGCCTCTCACAACTAAAAAACCAACATCTACCAGTTCATCGCGTTTGCGAGTGCGATCGCTCTATGTGAAATATTTTTTAAAGGCGATCGCTCTTTTGTGGTGAGTAAAGTTGAATCACCTGTCAGGATAATCAGGTGCTTAAAACTACTTCATTTTTTCGCTTTTTTACAAACTATTGCCAGAAAATATTACTAATTCCAATTCAGAAAACATAGAAGTTTTACATACTTTATTTGTTGTAGGCAATCCTAGTGAAAAATACTGTATGCTTATATCGAGTTTTTTAGTATCTTTAAATTTATAGTATTAATATCATATAGTTACATAGGGAAAGAATATCAAGAATTGTATTCTTTTGATGTTATAGGTCAAAAAATTATAGAAAAATCTGTTGATATTAATCTCTCTAGAGATGAAGTTTTGAAAGTTATACAACTTCGAGAGAATAACTTACATCAAATTCATAATTCCTTAAGCTGCCTATTTAAAGTCATAAATGATAAGCAAATTTATGAGAGCTTAAGCAAGGGAGTTGAAGATGTTATGGAAAATTACTTCAAAGATATTCCACAAGATACGGTTTTTACTAAAAAAAATGGCATCAGAATTAGCTAGAGAATGTGGTTATAAAATTAGTAGAGTTTATAGAGTGCGTTAGGTACTGTAGGCAATTCATACTCAAAAATAGATAGTTAATGCACCGTTTCCTATATTACGGCGCATTAACTACAGCGGTTCTCGTTTACGTGAGGTACACCCGTAGGGGCACGGCAGTGCCCATAGGTGTCAACTTAACGTGAAATGCTTGTCAATACCTGATATTGAGTTCATTCACTTACCATTACGAGCCACCTTACCCCACCCCGGTTTTGTCTAAAGCCAAAACCGCCCCTCCCCTTACTAAGGCTACGGTGTACACACAAGTCGAAAAAAACTCGATTTCCGATTATTTTTTCGTTTATCTCGTTCCCATGCTCTGCATGGGAATGCCCGATTACGAGGCTCTGCATCCAGTCAGGCATTGAGTCAGAGACTCAATGAATGCATTCCCAGTCGGAGCCTGGGAACGAGTCAAGCCTTATCAAGCTACGTTTTTAGGACTTGTGTGTACACCGTAGCCTTACTAAGGGGAGGGGTAAAGCGTATGTAGGACAAGCATTTGAGCTTAAGTTTACACCAATGGGCAGTGCCGTGCCCCTACACTTGGCGATATAATGTTGTACCGGATCTGAGTGGGAACTGCTATATCTACCCCGGAAGTTGCTTTTTCAGTGCTTCCAGAGAAGCCCAACGGTTATCAACTGGAGTTTCAGGACTATCAGAACTCTCAGAACTCTCAGCAGTAATTGCAGGAATACCTGGACAATTGCGATCGCACAGCTGGCGCTGGGGTACTGCCAAGCACATCTGCTCATACAGCCATTCGTTGGGATAAAAATAACCATCGGGTGGTAGGGTTTCAAGCAACTCTTCCATAGTCACTTCCCGCTCTAGGGGCAAGTCATTTCCCTGATTTGCAGTTTCATCTAACCAGATGATTTCCTTTGTATCAAGCCCTAAGCGTCGATTGTATTGCTGCAAACAGCGGTTGCAGGTACAAGTAATAATTGTTTCTGCCTGACCGGACACTTCCAAGTAATTGCCATGATGCTGCACGCGTACATGACCGCGAACTGGTGTCAATGTTTCCAGACCAGGCAGAAATTCCTGAACCTGAACTTCCTCTGTCCGCTCCGGGGCTTTAGCTAGCTGCGGAATATAAATAGCGTCCATAGGATTTGTGAGACATTCTCACTAAAAATTTATCTTGATTATCAGCAATTATACTGATGCTACATCTTTATTTTAGCTTTTAGGAACAAGAGGAATTTTGAAATTATATAGTTATGAACTTCAATAAACTCCTAGCTCTGCCAATTTTAGATTTTGGATTTTGGATTGAATCTAAAATCTAAAATCCAAAATTGAACAACTCCTAACTCCTAACTTCTTCCAAAGAAGCTGGACGGACAACCAAATGACGATGTGGTTCTTTACCGCGACTGAAGGTTTCTAAATCTCCAAATTCCTTCAAGAATGTATGGATTTGACGCCGTTCAGCAGAACTGAGGGATTTGATTTCCACTTCTCTACCAGAAAAGCGCACTTCATCGGCTGCTGCTTCTGCTAATGCGCGAATTTCGGCTTCTCTTTTGACGCGGTAGCCATTCAACTCAATGGTGTAAGAAGCTTGTTCTTCAGGGGGTTGGCTTAAATTTAAAACCGAATTTGCTAGATACTGAATCGCATCTAGCACAGAGCCATCAGCACCAATTAAGACCTGGATTTGCTCTGACGTTAAATTAGTTTGGTCAATTGTCAACCAGTAGTTATCTGGTTCTGGGGAATCGCTATCTTGAGATTGGGCAGTTTCTAAATGACCTTGAATCTCAGCAGGTATTCCAGTGAGTTCTAGCAAGGTTTTTAACCACTGCTGACCTCGCTCCATCGAAATGTTGCTCATGATCCCCCTGTCGCCTTTTTCTTGGCGCTTTTTGGTTCAAATGGCAATGCCTTTTGTTCTGCAACTACTGCTTCTTTCTCTTGAGTTTCTACGATTTTTTGCAGTTCTTCTGGTAGAGGTTCGCGGGAGAGAAGATAAGTTTGTGCGGTTTGGAAAATATTACCAATCACCATATACATAAGCACCCCAGCTGGTAAGGGGAAGAACAAAAACATCCCAGAAAAAATAACTGGAGTGATTTTGTTAACTGTATCCTGTTGCGGATTGCCACCACTGGAGTTTTGTCCAGAAAGCATTTGGCTAACATAAAGGCTGATTCCAAAGGAGACGATCATGGCGACGATATCCCAGTGGATTGTGCCATCTGGATCAGTTGCGCCAACTCTGCCTAAGGCATCAATAAATAGAAAGCCTTTTTCTGCTGCTAGTCCAGGAATTGTTCCTTGAATAGTGACTTCTCCAGGCTGCAAGGCTTCTACATTACCCTCGGCATCAATTTTTACCCTATCTTCACCTTTAGTGACTTTCCAATCAGGAATGAGGTTATTTTCTGGGTGTTCTGCTAAGAGTACCTGAAATGGTTTGCCCTCAACGGTCTGATATTGGATCTTAGTTTGTTCTCCCACCGCCAGTTTGTTACCACTGGGAAGGATGGCAGCTACTTTAACGTGTTCTCCATCAGCAATGTAAATATTTTGAGGAGCAGTAGCAAAGGCTTGCGGTTGAATTTGTTCGATTTGTTCTGCGGGAAGGATTTGCAGGTTAACGCTGTAGTTTGCACCTGCAAAAGGCGAACCCCGCAAAGTGGCAAACAGCGCTAATAAGACCGGCATTTGTACTAGTAATGGAAAACAGCCTGCTAAGGGGTTGCCAAATTCTTTTTGAACATTGACCATTTCCTCCTGCTGCTTTTGCGGTTCATCCTTATAGCGCTCTTTGATTTCTGCCATCCGCTTCTGCATCAGAGGTTGTACAATTCGCATCTTCCGCATGTTGCGAATTGAGCCAGCACTCAGGGGATAGAGCGCGAAGCGGACTATCAGGGTCAAAGCAACGATCGCCAATCCGTAGCTAGGCACAATCCCATAGAAAAAATCTATGATTGGCAGCATCACGTTGTTCGAGAGAAAGCCGATACCAAAATCCATTATTCTGAATTCAACCTGAGGTACTGTAAACTGACTGAATCTAATTTATCTAAATCATAAATTATGTGCGACTACCCTTCGCTACGGATAGCCGCACATCCCAAAAAAGGAAGTGGGGAATAGGGAGTAGGGAATTAGGAGTGGTATGTAGTTTTTGGTAAGTGGGAAGTTCTTAACTTTGGATTTTATCTGAGTAAATTTTGCATTCCCTACTTCCTACTCCCTACTCTCATCACTTGTTAGCAGCGGCGCTATATTCAGGATTTTTCGCAGCAATTCTTTCGTTGATGTAGTCATAAACTTCCCGAAACTTAGGAATTGCCCGCAATTCAAGACGACTGCCGTTTCTTAGGGTGAGTACCATATCTCCCCATAAGCCAATGCCACGGGGGACTGTGACGACTTTGACAATTTCTGAGTAAATTATGTCAGTGCGATCGCGTCCCTGCCAACCTCCTGTCACGGTAATCCGGCGATCGGTGATGCGGAAACGCAGCCACAATGCTCTAACAATTGCCCCAACTGTTAATGGTATCCCGACAATGGTTAGCCCAATCAACAGGTTGACAATTAAATCCCCAATATGGGGGCCACCTTCATAATAAACATCTTCACGAATTCCCATCGAACACCTCAGCTTGTGCCAACAACTGCTCTAATTCTTGCAGAAATTGTGGGCTTACGCACTTAGATTCTGCTGCTGTAGGTTTGACAATGAACACTAGCCGCCATCCTGGTGATAATTTGGGCAGCAAGTTATGTAAAGCAGAAGTAATTTGCCGTTTGATTCGGTTGCGAACCACTGCCCTTTTGCTGACTTTTGTGCTTATGGAAATACCAATCCGCGTGCTGGCAAAATGTGCTGAGTCACTTGCTGGTGTAGTTTGGGTGGCAGTGTCCAAAGAAGGTTTTGTTGAACATAACGGCTTTAAAGCTCTCAATGTTAAATAAGAGCCATGACGCCGAATCCCTTCCCGGAAAACTGCCTGGAAATCCTTGCGGGATTTTAGCCGATTTGCTTTAGGCAAAGCCACAGATGCTCTTTTAGCTTAGATACGCCCTAAACGCTTAGACGGTGACGACCCTTTCTTCTCCTAGCACTAATCACGTTTCTGCCGTCTGGTGTCCGCATTCTGGCGCGAAAACCAGAGGTTCTTTTTCTCTTACGGCTAGTGCCGCCTAGTGTTCTTTTCATACTCTTCTCCTCTTAGGTGATTTTTATAAAAACTCACAATCTCCAATTGTATCACTTTAATAGGTAATTGGGCACTGGAAATTAGTTACACCCCCATCACCCTCTGTCCCCATTTCTCCACTTTTAATTGATGCTCAAGATCCATGTTCCCATGTAGCGCAATAGTGGTACATCACCAGGGGAGAGTACTTGACAGTTAAAATAGTAAATTCCGCCGAAGGCTGGGTTTTTCACGTTAGATAAGACTACCTCAACTGCGCTACCTGCTGGCACCGGCTCTTGGGGGAAAATATTAATCAGCTTACCTTCTTTGTCCCACTTCACCTCAGAAAGCGGAACAGCTTTGCCTTTGACTCGGACTTCAATGTTTTTCTGGTCAAAAGTTCCTTTGTAATAATCAGGGTAAGTAATGGCAAATTGACCAACTGCCAATTTCATTCTTTGGGCTGGAATCCTCAATATGTATCTATCCCAACCATTAGCTTGTCCACCAAAATCTAACCGGAAGGGTAGTTGATTTTCGCTTTTAATGCCGCTAAATAGCGTAAATCCAGGTAAACTTTGTGCCCAAGTCAGGGCTGGAAATACAGTCACTAAACAGCTAGTCACGGCTAAAGCGGAAAGTAAACGTCGCATAATTGGGCTTCCTCTACCAAAATATAAATCTGTTATCTAAATAACCGTGTGTTAGTATTCGTTACTAAAGTTTACTACTCACTTCCTGACAATTGACGTCCAGTAACAACAAAAAGTGCCATCCTCCCTGATGTTTGGGCGGCAGCAAAATTACTTAGTATAAATTCAATACGCAATCAATTTACTTCATGACCCTTACAGGGTGCTGATTTGATGACTAGATTGGTCAAATTTGGAACTAAATAGAAACACAGTTGGGATTGGATTGTGTTTCTAAATATGTATAAGTGTATCTAAATTTGAGAATTTTGTTATAAAAATTGAGGCGTGGCATCAGCGATCGCCTGTTAACTTGGGCTAAATTGATTAAAATAAGTTGGAATCCAAAGTCAGTAATCATTAAAATTTGATTGGGAAATTATAAAGCTTTCAAAATTTGGTCAATATTACTCTATAAGAAAGGAATACCAAAATTTCTCAATCCCGAAAACAAGCTGAAGATAAAGATGCAAAATTTGGGAATCAATTTAGGATGTGCAATACGTAACCCTGTTTGCAACTATCTGAAAATATGACATCTGCGAGCGGCAAAGTTAGGCTTTGCCTGGATAGCTAAGAGTGGGAGAGGAAAGTTTCAAGGTTCAATCTACAAGTAAAAGTCATGGCTGATTTTGCCGCCTAAGTATTATGAGTGCGGGATATCGCTCATCTAGACAATCGCTTACTTGGCAGAGATTAGGTATTTATCTTCAGGAGATTTCATGAGAATAGCAGTTGCTAAAGAAATTGAAGTTTGTGAACGTCGTGTGGCATTAATTCCTGACACCGTTGCCCGATTGGTAAAACAAGGCTTGGAAGTATGGGTAGAAGCAGGTGCAGGAGAGCGATCTTTTTTCAGCGATCCTGACTATGAAGCAGCAGGAGCAACAATAATTAGCGATACTGCCAAATTATGGGGCGAAACAGATATTTTACTGAAAGTTAGCCCACCACAAGAACGAGAAGATGGACGCTCAGAAATTGATTTTTTAAAGGAAGGGGCTGTATTAGTCAGTTTCCTTAATCCTTTGGGAAATCCTGTTGTAGCACAGCAACTAGCAAATCGGAAAGTCACAGCCTTGAGTATGGAGATGATTCCCCGTACTACCAGGGCGCAAAGTATGGATGCTTTGTCCTCGCAAGCTTCATTAGCAGGTTACAAAGCAGTATTGATTGCCGCAGCTGCATTACCTAAATATTTCCCGATGCTGACAACAGCAGCAGGAACGATCGCTCCAGCAAAAGTATTTATTATGGGCGCTGGTGTAGCCGGATTGCAAGCGATCGCCACCGCTAGACGCTTGGGAGCAGTGGTAGAAGCCTTTGATATCCGTCCCGCCGTCAAAGAAGAAGTGCAAAGCTTAGGGGCAAAATTCGTTGAAGTCAAATTAGACGAAGAAACCGTTGCTGCTGGCGGTTACGCCAAGGAAATATCTGAGGCTAGCAAACAACGTACCCAAGAAGTTGTCGCCGAACACATCAAAAATTCTGATGTCGTAATCACTACCGCCCAAGTTCCTGGGAGACAAGCACCACGACTAGTTACAGAAGAAATGGTGGCACAGATGAAACCAGGTTCAGTGATTGTGGATTTAGCTGCTGAACAGGGTGGTAACTGCGCCTGTACCGAACCCGGTAAAGATATTGTGTGGAACGGCGTAACAATTATCGGCCCCATCAATCTCCCATCATCGATGCCAATTCACGCCAGCCAATTGTATGCCAAGAACGTAACATCGTTGATGCAATTGCTAATTAAAGACAAAGCTTTGCAGGTGGACTTTAGCGACGACATCGTTGATGCAGCTTGCGTTACCCACGCTGGTGAAATTCGCAATCAACGAGTGCGAGATGCGCTACAAGCTTTGAGCGGTGTTGGAGCAGGTTAGTAGCCAAATTACCATAAGGAGTTTTGATTTCATGACAGAGGCATTACTTGCTGCTTTGTTTGTATTTGTTTTGGCATCTTTTATCGGCTTTGAAGTCATCAACAAAATACCACCGACTCTACACACGCCCTTAATGTCAGGCTCAAACGCGATTTCTGGGATTGCGGTACTTGGAGCAATAGTTGCTGCTGGTGCAAAAGACACAAGTGTCTCGGTAATTCTCGGTTTGATTGCTGTAATACTGGCGACAATCAACGTTGTGGGTGGTTTTTTAGTGACAGACAGAATGTTGCAAATGTTCAAGAAGAAGGAGATTAAGGCGTGAGCGACTTTTTACCAACTGGCATTCAGCTGACGTATTTAGTCGCTGCATCGTTATTCATTCTGGGCTTAAAAAAGCTGGGATCACCTGCTACAGCGAGGAACGGGAATATTGTAGCGGCTGTGGGGATGCTGCTAGCGATCGCAGCAACAATGCTGGATCAGCATGTGTTGAATTACGAGATGATATTGTTGGGCTTGGCGATTGGATCGGGAATTGGTGCGATCGTTGCCTACAAAGTCCAAATGACCGAAATGCCCCAAATGGTGGGTTTACTCAACGGTTTGGGCGGCGCAGCTTCCGCACTAGTAGCCGTTGCCGAATTTTGGCGATTATTAGATAGTTCTCAGCCGATACCCCTAGATGTGAACATTTCCATGTTGTTGGACGTGTTAATCGGTGGTGTTACCTTCACAGGTAGTTTTCTCGCCTTTGCCAAATTGCAAGGTTTAATTAGCGGTTCCCCGATTACATTTCCATTCCAGCAACCATTTAACCTTTTGCTTCTGGGTGCTTATATAGTAGGTAGTGCCTACTTAATCATCACACCAGATAGCTTACCCATATTCTTGGGAGTGGTTGGTGTTTCTTTAGTGTTGGGCGTGATGTTCGTCATCCCCATTGGTGGCGGCGATATGCCAGTGGTAATCTCGCTGTTGAACTCGTTGTCAGGTGTGGCGGCGGCGGCGGCTGGGTTCGTGGTGATGAACAACATGTTAATCATCGCTGGTGCTTTGGTGGGAGCATCTGGCTTAATCCTCACCGAGATTATGTGTAAGGCAATGAACCGCTCCTTATTTAGTGTGCTGTTCAGCGCTTTTGGTACAGGTTCTAGTTCTGGTGGTGGTGCTGCTAGTGGTGGTGCAACCGATCAAAGCGTCCGCAGTATCGATCCTGAAGAAGGAGCGATGATGTTGGGTTATGCCCGTTCTGTGGTAATTGTGCCCGGTTATGGTATGGCAGTTGCCCAAGCGCAACATAGCGTCCGGGAATTGTCAGATCAGTTAGAAAAAATGGGCGTTGATGTGAAGTATGCCATTCACCCCGTTGCTGGGAGAATGCCGGGGCACATGAATGTGTTGCTGGCGGAGGCAAATGTGCCTTATACGCAGTTGTATGACATGGATGATATTAATCCCCAGTTTGATCAAGCGGATGTGGCTTTAGTAATTGGGGCAAATGATGTGGTAAATCCGGCGGCGCGGAGTGATACAAATAGCCCGATTTATGGTATGCCGATTTTGGAAGTAGATCGGGCGAAGCAGACGATTGTAATTAAGCGCGGGATGAGTACGGGTTTTGCCGGTGTAGATAATGAGTTGTTCTACAAGGATAAGACGACGATGCTTTTTGGTAGTGCGAAGGATATGGTGGCGAAGTTGGTTTCGGAAGTGAAGCAACTTTAACGAACCGCAGAGGCGCAGAGAGCGCAGAGTAAAGAATTTAAAGAGTTGGCTTGCCTTGGGGGTGTGATATTCCCAGGGCAAGTTTTTTTGTTGAGAAATCACCTCATACAAAGAATAGAAAGGTTATTTATTATAGATTTGATAATTTAGGAAAATTTTCAGTTTTGTTATTTTACTTGACATTCTATGTATACTCAATTACTTTTGACTAACAAATTTTAATTTTAGAAGTAAAATTACAGAGTTATGTTAGGTCAAGATTTTTTTAATGATGAGCTTCTTAAAAAAAGAGTCGATGTATTTTATGGATATGGTAATTATAAAGGAAATTATTGGTTTATTGGTATGGAAGAAAGAGGAGAAGACTTTCAAGATATTAATAAAAGAATAAATATATGGTCAAACAGGGGCAAATATGAAATAGATGATGTTGCAGAATATCATATAGATATGGGAACATGGGACGAAAGAATACAACCAACATGGAATAAATTGATTCGCATTGTATTGAGTGCTAAAGAAAAAGAGAATATTGATTTAGAAAATATTCGTAAATATCAAATAAACGAATTAGGTAGAAAAGATAAAGAGACTTGCTTATTAGAATTATTCCCTCTCCCGTCACGATCTCTTAATGATTGGATCTTTAATCCTCCACATACTAAACTTTCTTTTTTATCTAATAGAGGTACTTATGAAAAGTATTGTATTGAGAAACGAATAAATTATATTAGTCAGAGAATAAAAGAACATCAACCTAAAGCGGTTGTTTTCTACGGTGTGGGATATGAGCCTTATTGGAGAAAAATAACTGAAAAAATAACGGATGTTGAGTTTTCACGAATTTCAGAAGGTTTCTTAATTTGTAGAAGTACTAAAACTGTATTTGTTATGGCTAAACATCCTGTAAGTAGAGGTTTAACAAATGAATATTTCCATAATATTGGTAGATCAATTGCTGCTAAAATAGCGGAGGAATAATTATTTGTGTAGTTTGTGTTCTTTAAAAAAATGCTCGCCAAAACTCCTGCGATCGCTCTCTTCATCCTCTGTGTTCTCTACGCCTCTGTCGTTCGTTAAAACTAGCGATCACCAGCCAAAACTCCTGCGATCGCTCTCCTCATCCTCTGTGTTCTCTGCGCCTCTGTAGTTCGTTAAAAAGAGAGATTGCCTGCAAAAACTTCACCATGCAATCGCCCTCTTCTTACTCTGTGTTCTCTGCGCCTCTGTGGTTCGTTAAAAAGAGCGGATCACCTGCAAAATCACCATTGTGCGATCGCTCTGGCAATATAATTAAGACTGCGGTGCAACACTGCGCGGATCAACAACTACAATTTCAGAAAAACGTTTAAAGTCATCAATATTAAATGTAAGTAGATGTGTAATCTGGTGTGTTATCATCGCCGCAACTAAACGTGCATCATGCACCTTTTTTCCCATCACTTGGTATTTAACAATTAGAGATTCCCACTCACTAAAAATAGTAGGTATATCAAGGTGTAGTATAAATATCTTCTTAAGTTTATCAGTTTCTTCTACTGCTTGAGCCGTGGATAAACCTAAACCATTACTATTAATTGGTCTTGTAGTAACAGCCCAAAAGTCAATGAGATTCTCTGGAATTATATATAATAGTTCCCCTTGTCTCTTGAGCATCACGATGGCTCTTTGAGTATCAAAATGCATTGAGCTATTCTTCTGCACCAAACGCAGCAAAATATTAGTATCCACCAAATAGCTCATAACATTTCATCTTCTCTGGTGTAAATACTCTCTCGACTAATCGCTGCATCTGAAAGTGCTGGCGCTAAAGAAAAAGCAGGACTATTTATTAAATCTGTTAATATAGCTTCCATTCTTCCTGAGTTGATACTTGATAAAAAAAACTTTCTTCATGGCTCGTTAAACTGTTTTCAATGAGAGATGCAAGATAAGCTTCTACCGATAAACCTTGTGCAGCAGCTTCAGCAATGAGACGAGCCTCTATTTCTGGTTTCAATTGTAGCTGTATGGCCATTTGTTGTCTTCTAATTCCCTGAGTTGTAGAAGTCTTTATCTGGATAGTCGTAAAAGTCTTCTCCCTCTAAGTCAGAGAATATATCTAATTCACTACCAGGTGGATAATCTGCAATAGCTGTCACTGCCGCTAGTGTTAATTGGCGTTTTTGCTCATCTTTGGTAAGTGAGTGTTTTTCTTGAAGAACTAATTGCAGGGCTGACTCAGCTATCTTCAGGCGATCGCTTATGCTAAGGTTTGGGAGTGCTTGGAGAATTTCTTTAGTTTCCATATTAATACTAATGCTAGTGAAATTATAATAAGCGATCGCCTGAAAAATCTCCACAGTGCGTAGGCGTAGGCGTTCGCGTAGCGTCTCGTAGAGAAGCCCGCCAAAGGCATTGCTCTCTTCTTCCTCTGCGTCTCTGTGGTTCGTTAAAAAGAGCGATCGCATTAATGTTTCAGTTGAAAACTGAGGCGTATTCCTTCGTCAAGTCAATTAGCGATAAAATTTGAACATAGTGAAGTTAGTAGGGTTATTTGGAATGAATATTTCCCTCAAACCTGAGCATGAGCAGTTTATTCAATCCCAAATTCAAGCTGGGAGATATGCTAATGCGGAAGAAGTTATGAACGAAGCATTCAAATTGCTACAAGCACGAGAACAACGTTTGGAAGAACTTCGACAAAAAATAGTGATTGGAAAGGAACAAATTGCTAGAGGAGAGGTTACAGATGGTGAGATAGTATTTGCTCAACTACAAGAAAAAATCAATCAAATTGCTGAGTCTCAAAAATGAGTAACTACTCCTTTTCTGATGAAGCAGTCAAAGATTTAAATACTATTTGTGAGTATATTGCCCAGAATAGTCCCAGTGCTGCTAGTAAACTTTTTGATGCAATTCGCCAAAAATGCAAATTAGTTGCTGGATTTCCCAGCATGGGGAAGAGTTATGAGCAATTATCTCCGAATCTACGGGGATTTAATATTGAAGAATATATCGTCTTCTACTATCCCAGAGAAGATGGAATCGATATTGCGCGTGTCATCAGTAGATATAGAGATTTGGAATCACTATTTTTAGAATTAGAGTGAAATAGCCATAGTCTAATTGCACCTTCACAGCAAATGCGAGCGTATGCAAATCTTACTATTTGCGTAGCATCTCGTAGAGAAGGCATTGCTTTTTCTTAGCTAACTGTCCGTTTCATTGGAATTTCTATCCAGAACTCACAGCCATTACCAGGTTCAGAAACACACTTGATATTACCACCGTGTTTTTCCACAATAATTTGGTAGCTAATAGATAACCCTAGTCCAGTACCTTGTCCAGGTTGTTTGGTGGTAAAGAAAGGTTCAAAAATGCGCGATCGCATCATCTCTGGAATCCCACAACCATTGTCAGCAATGCAAATCAGAATAGTATTCCCTTCGATGACTTCTGTACGAATAAAAATTTTAGGATTGTCAATTATTTTTCCAGCTTTCTCTGAGTTTTCCAGTGCATCGATCGCATTGTTGAGAATATTCATAAATACCTGATTCATCTGGGCTGCATAGCAGACTACTGAAGGCAATTCACCATATTGTTTAACTACCTCAATCGCAAAAGAATCAGTCTGTGGTTGCAGTCGATGTTGTAAAATCAACAAAGTACTGTCGATGCCTTCATGGAGATCAACAGGCTTCATTCCTGTTTCATCAAGTCGAGAAAAACTTCGTAACGACAAAACTAATTGAGAGATCCGATCTGCCCCCATTTTCATTGAAGTAAGGATTTTGGGCAAGTCATCACTAATGAAATCTAAATCCAGTGCTGCTGCTTGTTTTTGAATTTCTCCTGTTACCTTAGGATACTGTTTCTGATAAAGACGCAGTAATTTAAATAAATTTTCGGCATGTTCCGTAACATAGGTGATATTGCCGTAAATGAAACTAATAGGGTTATTAATTTCATGTGCTACACCAGCAACCAACTGCCCTAAGCCTGCCATTTTTTCACTTTGAATTAACTGGCTCTGAGTGTTCTGTAATTCTTTAAGAGTCTTGGTGATTTCTTCTGTTTGACGTTGAGTTTGTTCAAGTAATTCCGCTTGCTGAAGTCCTACCCCTAACTGAGTACCAATCTGCATCAACAAATCTACCTCATCTTCTTGCCAATCACGGGGTTTTATATTTTGATAAGCTGCTAGTAATCCCCAAAGTGTCTCACCCTGAAAAATCGGCACAATTATATATGCCCTAGCCTTCATTAACTCCAGCAGGGCAATATGACAGATAGAATAATTAGCGCTGTAAATATCTTTAATGACAATACTTTTACCATTAGCAAAGTTTCTGCCTTGGGTTTCTTGCAAGTAATCATCTGCGTAGGCGTAGCCCGTTGTAGACATCGCAGGTACAATTTCCCTTATAGGTGTCCAACCTTGGGCTAAAGACTCAGCAACAAATTCGCCACTCCAATCAGCCCGGAATCGATAGATTGTCACTCTCTCAACTTCCAATAACCGCCGCACTTCTTCTGTACTGGTGGCAAAGATGGTGTCAATATCAAGAGACTGGCGAATTTTCTCCACCGTTGCAGCTAAAGCCTTCTCTCTTTCGGCCGCCTTCCGTTCTCGTTCGGCGGCTTTAGCCAGCTTTTGGGCTTGCACCTGCATCTGTTTCAAAGTTTCAGCTTGCTGTAATGCTACCCCCAATTGAACGCCAACTTGTGCTAGCAAGTTGATTTCCTCATCTTGCCAATAACGGGGCTGGGAGTTTTGATAAGCTACTAGCAATCCCCACAACTTCTCGCCCTGAGAAATTGGGACAAAAACTTCATTGCGTGCATACTTACCCGCTTGCTTTCCTTGCACAAGAACGCCTTCTGTCACAGGCTGCGGCTTAACCATTGGTGTCCAACCATCAACAATAGAATCGGCGACAAATTCGCCACTCCAATCAGGATAGAAGCGGTAAATTGCGACTCGTTCCACTTCTAATAGCCGACGGACTTCTTGAGTTGTGGTTTTAAAGATGGCTTCAATTTCCAGAGACTGACGAATTTTTTCTACGGTGTTCGCCAACGCTCTTTGCCTTTCAGCAGCCTTACTGATCTCTGCTGCTTGGATTTGCATTTGTTGGATAAATTCTGCTTGCTGCAAAGCCACGCCTAGTTGTGTACCTACTTGGGTAAGCAAGTAGACCTCATCTTTTTGCCAATCACGGGTTCCAGCATTTTGGTACACTGCTAGTAATCCCCAGAGTTTCTGACCGTGATAAATGGCAATGATCACATAAGCTCTTGCTTGATAAATTTCTAAGATTTTAATGTAGCAGTCGCTAAAGCCTGAATTGTAAATATCATTACAAATCCGGTACACTTCACAGCTGCTAAAGCTACTACCTTCAGTATCTTGTAAGTAGGTATCAGCAACTGGAGGTTTAGCTAAATCTTTGGCACTACATTCACTGACGTTTTCACTCAATTCCGGGCGCTGGAATTGTTCATCTATGAGAGAAATCCAACCCTCTGCCACTGATTCAAACACGAATTCACCACTCCAATCTGGATTGAAGCGATAGATAGCCACGCGGTCAGCATTTAGCAACTGTCTAAGTTCTGCGGTGCTTGTGCGGAAAATGCTTTCCAAGTCTAGGAATTGGCGAATTTTCTCAATAGTTATGGCTATAGTTCTTTGCCATTGGGCTGCTTTTTCTCTGGCTTTTGCTTGTGCTAGTTCTGCTGATTGTAGTTTTACTTGTTCCAGGTAATCTGCTTGCTGTAAAGCAACTCCTAGATGTTCGGCTATTAATTGCACAAACTCAATTTCTGATGCTTCCCATTGCCGAGGACTACTACACTGATGAATACACAGCAATCCCCATAAATCTTTACCTTTCATCAAGGGGGCAGTTATATTGGCACGTACCTGAAATCTTTCTAGAATCTGGACGTAGCAATCACTGGTATTAACTTGATAAATATCAGTTATTGCTCTAATTCGACCTTGCTGATATAGTCCTGCAAATTCCTCACTAAAGCAGTGGTCGCGCAGTTTAGCTGCTAGTGCCGAATCCCACTCTGTTGCCACATCTTCATAGATAAATTCCCCTTCCCATGCCAAATCAGGATAAAAACGAAACACGCCAACCCGATCAGTTTTCAGAAGTTGGCGGACTTCAGTGACTGTAATTTTGAAGATCACATCTATATCTAGAGACTCGCGAATGCGGGCAATAACTCCAGACAAGGCTTTTTGTTGCTCATTCTGACGCAAGGAGGATGTCACATCTGAATGAGATTCTTGCTGTTCTGAATTTGGTGATATGGGTTGAGTAGTAGAGGAGTTTTCCATTCCCAGTGGGACTTTAAATATTGAAAGTCTTCTATTTCATGATTCCCCTAGCGATCGCAAAGGTAACAATTATTTCCTTAGAATGCCAAAAAACAGTATAGGGACACGATAATATCGCGTCCCTACAAGAACATTTTTCAACCACGAGAAAATTATCGCCGCTTGGGAGTGGCGCTGCGGCTGGTGCGTTTTTCTTCATCTCGGCGACGGCGATCGCGCCAATCTGCCAGGGTTAAATAACCAATACCACCGGTGACTACTACGAGCAGCACTACGGCAACTAAAGCTAAAATACTCAAAAATGGACTTTCCACGATGCCTCTACAGTCCGTTACGTCCCCAAACTACCATTGCAATTGACCAAGTGAACACAACTAACAGTGATACCCAACCTAGTGTCAAAATCTCCATAGTCCCGCTTTTCAAATAATTACAAAAGGTTTCTAATATTTATCATACAGGGATTGGGCAGGCTGAGATTTTTTTATAAATGACATTGTAACTTTGGCGTGCGATGTCTACGACGAGCTACGCCTACGCAAAGAAGACACAATATTTTCTTGGTACGCTAGTACTTGACGCTATTATGAAAACCAATATAAAAAATTAGCGATCGCGCTTTCCCACTTGATGGTTTGGGAATACTAGGGTTACGGGTATATCTTTCCAATCCAGAAACCCCTAGTATCATGCTGACATTTTTCAACTATCCTTTCCACTCTGATGGTTTTATTCCCCACGGACATTGTTATCTCTGGCAAACTGGATTAGTTTGGCTCCACATTATTTCTGATGCCACGATCGCTCTAGCCTATTATTCTATTCCCTTCCTCCTGATTTACTTTATTTCTAAGCGCAAAGACCTTCCTTTCAATGGAGTCTTTTTGTTATTTGGTGCTTTTATCATTGCCTGTGGTACTGGACACTTGCTGGATATTTGGACGCTTTGGCATCCAGACTATTGGGTTGCAGGTGCTTTAAAAGCTTTAACTGCCATTATTTCGATATACACGGCATTTGCGTTATTTTATCTCATGCCTCAAGCTCTAACACTACCTAGCCCTGCCCAGTTAGAAGTTATCAATCAAGCGCTTTCAACTGAGATTGTAGAGCGTAAGCGCATTGAAAAAGAACTACGCCAAGCACAGGAAATCACTCAAAACTCCAGCCAAGCCAAGAGTGAATTTCTCGCCAATATGAGTCATGAATTACGCACACCTCTGAACGGTATTTTGGGTTATACACAAATTCTCCAACGCACAGAATCTTTGAGCGAGAAAGGACGCAAAGGAGTCAGCATCATTTATCAATGTGGTTCTCATCTTTTAACCCTAATTAATGATGTTCTGGATCTCTCCAAGATAGAAGCCCGAAAACTAGTATTGTATCCTGTTGATTTCTACTTGCCTGCCTTTATTGATAGCGTAACTGAAATTTGCCGCATCCGGGCAGAACAAAAGGTCATCGCATTTCACGTTGAACTCGATCCTGATTTACCAACGGGAATTCATGCTGATGAAAAACGCTTGCGGCAAGTACTGATTAACTTGCTTAGTAATGCGATTAAATTTACTAATCAAGGCAGTGTTACCTTTAAAGTTCAGGTCATTGGTCAAGAATCAAATACCAATGGAAAAACTAACTACAAAATTCGCTTTCAGGTAATAGATACTGGCACAGGTATAACCCATGACCAAGCTGAGAAAATCTTCCAGCCCTTTGAGCAAGTAGGAAATCAGAAACGACAATCTGAAGGTACAGGTTTGGGATTAGCAATCAGCCAAAAAATTGTTTTGTTGATGGGTGGTCAAATTCAGGTGCAAAGTGAATTTGGCAAAGGTAGCACTTTCTGGTTTGAGGCAAAACTACCAGAATCTAAAGACTGGGCAAAGGTTTCCAGAGTGGTTGAGCAGGGAACAATTATTGCTTATCAAGGACAAAGGCGCACCATTTTGATTGCGGATGACAAATGGGAAAACCGCTCAGTAATTGTAAATTTACTAGAGCCTGTTGGGTTTACTGTTGTAGAAGCTAGTCATGGTCAGGAAGCATGGGAACAGGCTCTACTCTACAAACCAGACATGATTATCACTGACCTAGTGATGCCTATATTGAATGGATTTGAGTTGATCGAACGTTTGCGTCAGTCTGGGCCATTTAAAGAGATTGCTGTCATCGCTTCGTCAGCCAGCGTGTTTGCAATCGACCAGCACAAGAGTATTGATGTAGGTGCAGATGCATTTCTACCAAAGCCTGTAGAAGCTGAAACGCTGCTGGAAATGCTACGGCAATTTTTGCAATTGGAATGGATTTTCGACGGTAAGATAGACGCAATCAAAAAAACTTATACAGGTGGTTTGGAGCAACCAGATGAGATGATTTATCCTGCCAAAGAGATTTTACAACAGTTACTCGATCTGACACAAGACGGCGATATTCAAAAAATTTTGGAACTGGGTGAGGAACTTTCTACATCTGATGAACAGTTAACTGTTTTTGTCCAGCAAATCGTCCAGCTTGCTAGTAATTTCCAACTCAAACGTTTGGAAAATTTTATTCAACAATACATCAATTAATTTGAGTTAAATTTAAATTTTAAATTCATCATGAGCAAAACTCAAAATAACGGATTTATTTTGATTGTGGATGATAATCCAACAAATTTATCTGTCCTGTGTGCAGCACTTAATAGTGAGGGTTTTCGTTTCCGTGTTGCAGTCGATGGAGAAACTGCGATCGCTCAAGCCCTACGCAATCAACCAGAGTTAATTTTGCTGGATGTACAAATGCCCGGTATTGACGGATTTGAAACTTGTCGCCGCCTCAAAGCCAATCCTGTTACCCAAAACATTCCGATTATTTTCACCACTGCTTTAGCGGATACGGAAAGCAAAACGAAGGGATTTTCCCTTGGTGCAGTAGACTATATCCCTAAACCGTTTGCACAAGAGGAAGTCATTGCTAGAGTGCGCGTGCATTTACAACTCAAACAATTGACTGAATCTTTGGAACAACAAGTTAGCGATCGCACCAAGGCTTTGCAACAAGCGCAAGTCAAACTGGTGCAGCAAGAGAAACTATCAACGCTCGGAGAGTTAATCGCTGGTATTGGCCATGAAATCAACAACCCGATCAACTTTATTTCCAGTAATATTCCACCCTTGGAAGAATACATTGCAGGAGTATCCAAATTGCTCCTACTGTATAAACAAGAGTATCCAAACCCAACAGCCAAAATTACCGCTGCTATTGACGAATTGGATTTGAACTTCGTTCTCGAAGATATGGGAAAAATTTTGAACTCACTCCAGCTAGGAAGTGAACGAATTCAAGACCTTTCTAATTCACTCCGCAACTTTTCTCGCTCGGATAGTGATACAAAAATACCTGCTGATTTGCATCAAGGACTAGATAGTACACTAATGATTTTGCAACACCGCCTCAAGGCTAATGGCGATCGTCCCGGCATTGAAGTTATTAAAAATTATGGAGTATTACCAGAGGTAAACTGCTATTTAGGACAGATGAATCAAGTATTTATGAACATTATAGCAAATGCAATTGATGCCCTTGATGAAGCTATAATCCAAGGCAAAATGAGTAATATAATTCCTCAGATTCAAATTGCAACAGAAATAGATTCTGAACAATTGGTTGTAATTCGGATTGCTGACAATGGGATTGGTATTCCTGAACGGCTTAAAAAACGCTTGTTTGAGCCGTTATTTACCACAAAAAATGTTGGAAAAGGTACTGGACTTGGCTTGTCTATTGCATATCAAATAGTTGTAGAGAAACACGAAGGTGTATTAGAAGTCAATTCTCAATCAGGTATGGGAACTGAGTTTATTATCAAAATTCCCACATGAGAGTAGTATTTAATTAGTTATACAACTGCTCTAACATTTATCATACTTAAGAGTAAGGACAAATTTCCCCAATATCTAATCCCTAATTTCTATATACAGTGAACCCAACTTTAGATCCTCAATTAATGGCAGAACGAATAGAATCCCTGAAAGCTGGAGTAATTGGGGGTTTGTCTGTGTGTTTCAGTTTTGCGATCGCTAGTCTGTTGAATACTTTCGTACTGACAAAGTATTTTCAGACACTCGCATGTCTGCAAAGTGAGGTTGGCTGGCACTTGTGGGTGAGTGGTGCAGTTGCAACTTTTACTGGTTTACTATTTGGTGTTACCTACCGCTATATCATCCGCTCAGATAAAAATCCCCAACTCAAAGCTGGTGGTGTGCTGGCCTTTGGCTTGGTGCGGGGATTAACTCAGATAGAACTTGGGTTGAATTCTAATAGCACAATTTGGCCCTTTTTGGTGTTGGCGGGAGAAAGTTTGTTATGGTTTGCGTTTGCTGCGATCGCTCTTGATATTGCGATTCAACTCCGTTGGGTTAAACCTTTTTCATCAATCTAAATTCATATATCTCTCTCTAAATGTAGATATAATTTATCATTAATATTTAATATGGAAACTAAAATAGCCCATTATTATTTGATAGTCGATTTGGAGGCTACTTGCTGTGACAATAAGACTATTCCCCGTCATGAAATGGAAATCATCGAAATTGGTGCGGTGATGCTAAATCGAACAACGTGGGAAATTGATTCAGAATTTCAGCAATTCATTCAACCTGTGAGACATCCGCAACTGACAGGCTTTTGCACCGAATTAACTAGTATTCGGCAACAAGATGTTGACAAAGCACCAAAATTTCTAGAGGTAATTTCTCGCTTCAAAGAATGGATTGATTTATTTCCCAATTATATTTTTTGTTCTTGGGGCAATTACGACAAGAAGCAATTTATTCAAGATTGTGCGTTTCATAATTTCCCTTATCCTTTTACTTCAAAACACATAAATATCAAAGAAGAATTTTCAGAATATCTTGGCGTGTCTAAAAAATTTGGCATGGCACAGGCTCTTGATGAGTTGGGGATAGAATTAAAAGGCACACACCATCGTGGCATTGATGATGCCCGCAACATTGCATCTATCTACAGACAGATTAAAACTAAAAAACCAAACTAAATAATTGGAAAGTTGCTTATTTCCCAAAAGTCTCCTGGCTATTCCTAGCCTATGCTCTCTGAGACCCTTTTGGTACTTATCTGACTTGGTTATGAATTCAACTTAAATTCATCAAACTTCAATACTTCTGAATCAGGCTTGCGGGTATCAAAACGATAACTACTTATCGTACCCGTCCCTGTATCAAAGATACTAAAAACCGTAATATCATTACTCGCAATATAAGGCATCGGCTTCCCATCATCGCCCAGCAAAGGGGCAATTGTTGGCACTATCGGTTCTAACCCATTAGGATCACCAAGCTTAACATAATTCTCTTGATATCCAATTGGCACTTCTCGCTTTCTGTCACCCCAAGCAGCACCGTAAGTATTGCCCACATTAGATGTTTCCAGAAAGTGCATTCCACTGGAACTAACAAAGCGGTTCCACAAATGAGAATGCCCATAGAATACCAATTGCACATCAGATGCTTCTAGTAAAGGGACAACATCGCGGATAATATAATCTGCGTCTTTCGGGTACTCATAACGCACTGCTTTGATATTATTATCATCCCGTTCAATTACTTGAACTGGTTCTGTATAAGCAGGAACTATATTATCGCCCAGAGTGTGGGGTGGATGATGGAACATCACAACTTTGTATTTTGCTTGTTTAAACTCAGGGCTGTTGAGTTCTGCCTCTAGCCAATTATACTGCTTGCTGCCTTTAGCAATTGGCTCATAAATTAACTGTCCATAACCCCAATTTTCAGGATTATTTAAATCCTTTTCGGCTTCTCGATATCTACCCCTACCCTTTCCACTTAAGTTAGGAGTCCGCCACATATTCGTAGCGTACAGTACTACCAAACGTACATCACCAAAACTGACTGCATAATACCTTTTTCCACCCTCTTTACTTTTTGGTAAAGAGAAAATCTCTTCGTAGGTATTAGTATTAAAAGAATTATCTATTAAAGACTTGTCCCGGTAGATTTTTTGAGCAACAACACGGGGAATAGTATCATCAAATTCATCATTTAAACTTCCCATCCTGGCAAATCGCCCCATCACCTCATGATTACCAATGCAAGTAAACATGGGTGCGTGTTGAATTATTTTTCCACCAGTGTAGGTTGTCTTAACACCGTCGTGTATCATGTCATATTTAGCACGACCTTGTAAACCGGGAAACAATGCACCACCACTATTATCATCAAACCATTCTGAGGCGCGATCGCTAACATTTACCAAATCACCGGCAAACCACACCCCATCGACTCGTCCAATTGTTTCTACCACCTTTTGCAGATTTGCCGCCGTCATCGGCTTTAATTGATGGTCAGAGGTAAGTAAAATTTTTAGTGGTGTATCTGGTTTGGGAGTAGCTGCGAGGGTAAAAACATCACTGCTAACAGTTTCGTTGTCTTCTCGCATACTCGTGACACGATAGTTTATCCGCAAGCCAGGAGTTAACCCAGTCACTTCAGCCTCATGTCGCCAAATGTTACGCTGAACTGGTTTTTGATAAACTTGTCCATCTTTGGTTTGGTTTGCAACTCTTGACTCCTGATCTTCACGAGTGCGAGTGAGTTTGGTAGTATTTGCCTTAGCAGTTTGTTTAAGATTTTCACCGTAGGTTACTGTGTGATTAACACCAGCAAACTCAGTAAACCAAACTACTCGCACTGAGGTTGCAGTTGGCAGTTGCAAAAATGGGTCGGTGAGCAGTTGGGGTGCTGATGTCATAATTGTTTGCCCAAATGAACGCACACTTACCAGAGTAAAGCATATAACAAGCGCAAGCATAGCCACTGAGGAAATTTTACGGCTGCGTAAGCGTCTGAGCATGAGTAACATACCAAATTTTTTAGGGTATTCACCGACTGAACGCAATTTTATTATTACTCGCTTCCCGTTACAAGCTTACCTATCGCGTCTCTCATTTGTATCCAATACACTCTGACCTCTCTTAAAAAATTGTTTTGGAGTCAATTGAACTAAGAACGAGTGAATAAAGAACTTTCTCGCCGAAAATTGACTGATGCAGTTGCTAATGAACTGACGGATAATCCTTTGTTATTAACATTTGGTGGTGCTAATAAGAGAATATTTTGTAAATCAATCACAGACGAAAAACTAAAAAGTGAAGTCAATATTTTAGAAAAAGCATTTCGCAGTTCTATGACTCAAGTAATCAACCAAGAGTTAAATATACTGCGACGTAATGGTTTCATCGGTCAGGAATTGTTTAATCAATATATGCACAAATGGCTGAATAATAATAGTTTACCTACACTATCTGTGCCAATTCCAATTATTATTTGTAGTGAAGTTTTGGAATAATTTTGTGCTGAGGATTTGGTATCGTTTTGCATACATCATTGAAAAACCTGCCAATCTTTTAAAAAGACTAGCAGGCATGGCTTATCATCAATCGGAGCGGCGGGATTCGAACCCACGACCTCCACTACCCCAAAGTGGCGCGCTACCAAGCTGCGCTACGCCCCGGTCAGAATTACTATCATATAGCAAAACTTTAGGATAATCAAGAGGTAAATTTAAAAAACCTTAAGCATCCCAGTCGCTTGCAGCAAATCTGCAACAACAGAAGCATCCCATTTACCTTCTACACATCGCCCTGTATTCAAGATAAAGCGCAGACTGTAATTATTAGGATAGCCTTCTACCTCCATCCATAATAAATCGCTTTCGGCTTCACAAGCAATTTTTTCCTCTTCCATTAATTCTGTTGCGAGTTGTTTCATGGTGTCTGCTAGCTGTGCCAGTAGACGGCAAAAATCATTCAACTCGGCTTCGGTTAACTCAATTGCCCAATCATCTGTACCCACTAAACCCTTAAATTCAGGTGCATCAGGGTTCCAGCCAATACGCCAGCCAAAGCCGGTTTTTACAACGCGTTCCATAGTTTAGTTTTTAAACGCTGAGGTTTAACGCAGAGGAACGCAGAGGAAGATTTTGGACTGTGGGTTTGGTCATTTCAGTAGTTCGGCACCTCCTCTTTGGGGTGGTTGTGGGGTGGTTGATGTATTAGGACTGGGTGTGGTGTTGGGGCTGGGAGATTGGGTATTTTGGGTAGGGTTAAATATATTGACTAAGACTTGCACTAGGGCATCTCGCTGGCTGCGGGTGAGACGGGTGATGGCTTTGCGATCGCCTTCTATTGGATTTTCCCGTAGTGTATCATTCCCTGGATAGGGAGTATCATACATAATTTCATTCGCACCTAGGTAATCAGCTAAAGTCAGCTTCCAATCGAAGCGATAAATTGGGGCCCGCCCTTTGGTATAAATGTGGTATCTAATCAGGCGATTTACTAGGGTGTTGTTTTCGGCAACTTTCCCATTTTCTTTGCTGATATACTTATTTTCCCGTGGAAAATCTGGCAACTGCTGATATACAAGCTGCCAAACGTCGCTAGGAGTGATTCTTTGAGCGTATGCAGGTTGGATGCTAAATAAACCTGTATGTATTGATTTGCTCACCCCTGAACCCAAAATAATTACACCCACCACCATTAAGGCAGTGAGTGTCTGCCAGGGTTTGAGTAGGGGTTGAATGAACGATAAATTTTTGCTCATCCTACCTTCTCTAAAGCCTTTTCTTATAGTTCGCCAATAATTTCTGGCTGAGTCAATTCATCGGACATTTCGATAATTGCCCTTAGGACTGGCTTCATCATCGCATCTTCGTTACTTTCAAAGTCTTCATAACGCCGACGTTTAGCACGATTTGCCACCTGAACCGTAATGCGGTAACGATTTGAGGCTGCACTAATCAGATCCTCAGCACGGTGCATAATCTGAGACTGAGTTGTCTCGAACTTAGAACGCTTTAGCATAATCAGTGGTTCTTGGGGTCATTCCCCAGTGTAGCAGTACTGATAAATCTGCCGCTGTGTATTTAATCGCTAGCAACCTCTCTCTTGATAGAGGTTGAGAGTGTTTTAGTCAATATAAATTACTTACAATATTACCTGACTAAAGTCACACACCCTTATGGCTGACCTTGTAGAAACTGCTATTAATGCGGGAAACTTCAATACCCTGGTGAAGGCTGCTAAAGCTGCAAATCTCATAGAAACTCTAAAGAATCCTGGTTCTTTCACCCTATTTGCACCAACTGACGAAGCCTTTGCAAATCTGCCAGAGGGGACTTTAGATTCTCTACTACAAGACATCCCCAAGCTCCAGAAAATTGTAGCGTATCATGTCGCTAGTGGGGATGTTCGGTCTGATGATCTGGTACAGATTAATGAGGCAGAGACGCTTGAGGGGTCAATTGTAGCGATTGAGTCTGTCAACGGCAAAATTAAGGTGAATAACGCCAATGTCATCAAAACAGATATTTTGACAGACAATGGCGTGATCCATATTATTGATGCGGTGTTGATGCCTGCAATGGTGGCGGGAAGGTAATACATGGGGGATGGGGCATTGGGCATTGGTTATTATCCTCATCCCCCGAATCTCCCTCATCTCCCCATTCCCAGGATGCAGCCACTGCGTGAGGGAAGAGTTAATGACAACTGGTGAGTTTCTCCTTCACCATTCCACTCAACTTCAGCAGTGCCATATAACAACTTGTTGGGTTGAGTACGCAAACTGACGACATCTGCATTCGCTGTTGCCGAACTTGTGCCAGCGTTGACGGCAATTATCAATTCTTCTGTCCCCAAGGTTCGCGCAAAGATGTAAAGTTGTCCTTGAGCATGGAGGACTTGGTAATCACCTGTGCGTAAGGCTGGGTAAGTTTGGCGCAGGGCAATTAATTGACGGTGAGTATTGAAAATTTCTTGATCCCAGTTCGCTTCTAAGGGAAAGCCACGGCGTGAGTCTGGATCTATAGCACCAGGTAAGCCAACTTCATCACCATAGTAAATGCTGGGGGCACCGGGAAAGGTGAGTAGCAGTAGAGTTGACAATTCTACACTGGCTATATCGCCGCCTGCAATGGTCATCAATCTGGCGGTATCGTGACTTGCTAGCAAATTGAGTTGAGTTAGCTGAATTTCCCAAGGGTAAAGTTGCAGTACTTCTTGAATTTTGGTGGCGTACTCGGCAGCAAATAAGGGTGGGTAGGGTTGATAGTCACGGCTTTGGACTTGTTCTAAGACTACGCGATCGCCAGCCGCAAAGGCAATTGTTGGCCCAGCAAATAGATAATTCATCACCCCGTCAAATTGCGTTCCATCCAGCCACTCGCGGGAATCTCCCCACACTTCGCCCACAATGTAAGCTTCGGGATTGATGGCTTTAGTGCGATCGCGGAATTCCTGCCAAAAACCAGGAGTTTTTATTTCAAATGGTACATCTAATCGCCAACCGTCAATGCCGAATTTGAGCCAATATTCGGCAATTTCCATAATGTATTCTCGTACTTCTGGATTGTCGTGGTTAAATTCTGGCAAGGCGCGATTTCCCCCCCAACCCACATAGTTGGCAGGCAATTCCCCATTGTATGGTGAAAGCGGCCAGCCTTCTATTTTGAACCAATTTACCCAAGGCGAATGGGGGCCATTCTCTAAAACGTCGTGGAAAAAGAAAAATCCCCGGCTGGAATGGTTAAACACCCCATCCAGAACAACTTTGATATTCCGTTGATGGGCTGCATCTAGCAATTCCTTAAAGGCCTCGTTGCCCCCTAACATCGGGTCAACTTGGTAATAATCGTGGGTATGATAGCGGTGATTACTGGCGGATTGAAAGATGGGTGTGAAATAAATCGCGTTAATCCCCAAATCCTGGATGTAGTCTAAACCCTCCATGATGCCCCATAAATCGCCGCCTTTATAACCCTGGAGTGTTGGCATAGCGTCCCAATCTTCCCAACGAGCTTCGTGCAACAGCCGTTTGCGTGGCTTTTTGCTTCTGGCAAAGCGGTCTGGAAAGATTTGGTAGAAAACAGCGTGCTTTACCCAGTCTGGTGTTTGAATTTGCATGAATAACTTTTTGTGCCTTCAGAAGCGATCGTTGCAAATATTAGCTTCTTTATGGCTCTTACTTATGATAGAGAATCTGTCATTTGCCAGTAGTCATTAGCGATTTAGTCTGTCTTCTGCTACTTTATACGCAAATGTTATCGGTCTTAACTATTTTGGCTACAAATTATTTGAGTATTTAATATTGATTAAATTTATCTTTTTTATTTATTACTTAATTATTCTTAATTTTATTTTCTGATCTTTTTCCGTAATGATTTAGGCAGATACTGGATTAGTTTAATAGCTTTATAAAATTACCCAATGACACCAGTCTTGGTTAATTCTGAGATGCGGCTGCTCAAAGATGTCTCATGAGCCACAGAAAATCACTATGAGGGAGACATAATTCAAGAATATGAGTTATGAATTAGCAATTGTCTTAGGAATAAATTACCGCCCCCTAAGCTTATTTGATGTTATCTATTTAAAAGATAGATAACTATAGTCGCATCAAATAATCAAAGCGAAAAAATACATAGTCTGAGTTAATTCCAGAGCGGCTTATCCACTTATAATCACTACTTTGCTTTCAGCCAATAAATTTAATTTGAGGTAAAAATGAGACACGAGAAACTTTCTCCCGGACTACTTTTGGCATTTCAAGACTATCAACATGAAGGAGATAAAGCTTTAGTTACACACAAGCGATCGCTTGGTATCATTGCCCACAAAAGCCCAGTAAAGCCAACTAAGAGCGTTGTTTTTATCTACTGCGATCCTGATGCAGACTTGAGTTATCTATCACAATATAATATTGAAGTCAATCAAAACTCTGGGAGTGTACGGACGGCTTTCTTACCCTTAGATAGTTTAGATGTCTTATCTGAAGAAGATGTGATCCAGCGAATTAAGCCATCACGCAAGCTTCATTTGAGGATGGACACTGCAATGGGAACAGTCAAACTACCGGAGTTCAAGAACCAAACCGGATTGACTGGTAAAGGAGTAATTATCGGCATTATAGACAGTGGCATTGATCCAAAACATCCCGCCTTTGCTGGACGAATTTTACGCATTTGGGATCAAACACTGCCAGGCCCAGGAGTGGCGGAGGGCGGCTATGGGGCTGAATTTACGGGAGCGCAACTAACAGTTTCTCAGGATACTAGTGGTCATGGTACTCACGTTGCGGGAATTGCGGCCGGTGACGATGCTAGCTATGGCGGTGTAGCACCAGAAGCGGAATTAGTTGTTATCAGATCAGATTTACAGGATGCCCACATTGCTGATGGTGTCCGTTACATTTTCCGAATTGCTAGAGAGTTGGGACGACCAGCAGTGGTGAATCTCAGCTTGGGTGGACATGCTGATGCCCATGATGGTAGCGATTCTTTATCCAAAGTTATCGACGCCGAAACTGGCCCTGGAAAAATTGTTTGCTGTGCTGCGGGTAACGAAGGGAACGATAACATTCATGGTCAAGCGACGATACCCAGCGGACGCACTCGTGGTATGCGCTTTAATGTTCCTTTGAATCAAGTAGGCATAGTTTGGTTAAACGCTTGGTATTCCAAAGACAGCGAATTGGAAGTATCTGTGCGGAGTCCTAACGGTTTTGTCACCCCTTTCCAAAAAATAATTACTGACGACAATCCCGCACAAGATTATCAGTTACCAGATGCACGGGTGCAATTAGCGACACCAGGGCCAGACCAAGCCAATAGCGACCATAATTTCTTTGTGCAAATCCGTGGTCTCGGTCCCTCACAAGTAATGGGAGGTGTTTGGCAGCTGCGAGTCCGCAACATTTCTTCAACTGACACACGTTTAGATGTGTGGACACTAGATGACAGTTCCTCAGTATTTTTTACAGGCAAAAGTGTGAAGGATGCGGTAAAAATTGGTTCACCAGGAGCCGCCAGCAGTGCAATTACAGTTGCCGCCTATACTACTAGAACCAAGTACACAGATATTGATAACCAAGTGCGAGAAATGGGCTTAGAATTGCATACTATTTCAGAATTCAGTAGTGAAGGGCCTCTACGCACTGATGGGCACAAGCCTGATGTAGCAGCACCAGGAGCAATGATTGTTTCCACGCTTTCGGCCGATGCTAGTTTTGACCGCTCATCGATGATTAATTCTAAGTTTGTGGTAATGGCTGGTACAAGTATGGCCACACCCTTTGTTAGTGGGTTAGTGGCACTGCTGTTGCAGCGAGAACCGAAACTTGATCCGGTTGCTGTGAAAGACTTGCTACGTAAAAATAGTGCTATTCCCGGAAAACCCGCAGGCACATTTGATGACAAATGGGGTTATGGAGTGATTAACGCCTTAAATCTGTAATTAGACCGAGAAAGGTGAATATTATTTCTGTACAAGGGTAGGCAATAAAAACCTGTAAATTTGATAATTTAGGGTAGGCAAAAATTGTCTACCCTCTTTATCAAGGAATTACTTATGAATTATCAGAAGCTAGATGCTGCTCTTGCTACAGCGCTCAATGATATTCAAGATTCAAAAGAAACTAGTTTGGAAGTTTTCATCCATACTGAACCAATTCTAGATTCTGCCGCAACTGCTGTTTTAAAAAGTTTAGGTGTCAATGATGTAAACAGTGGTAAAGATATTTTCACGGCAACACTCTCACCAAATGCCATTTCCCAGTTGTCAGAGCAACCTTGGGTGAAGTATTTGAAGCGATCGCAGCAATTACGTTTGGTTAATAAGAGAATAGGTATGGGCATTTTAGGTGTTTGATATAATTAGTGTCATTTACTCAAGGTTGCTGCTTGTAGAGTTAGTTTGAGAGATTTCTGTTGAGATAACAGGTATAGCGATCGCTCCCCAACTTTCACACTAAATAATACAAATGTTCTAATAAATTGTTTTTTAGCAGCATTATCCATCACTAGTAGTATTTTCTAAAATTCTCTCTTTAGAATATTTGATCCCCCCTTACCAGCTGCCACATACAGTCCTAAACTGAAGATGAGAGTTGAAAGGCAGCTGGGAGAAATTTTGTGAAAAAAGTATTATCAATCATCCTTGGCGGTGGCGCGGGTACTCGGCTTTACCCGTTAACTAAACTACGCGCTAAACCAGCAGTACCAGTGGCGGGAAAGTACCGCTTAATCGATATCCCTGTCAGTAACTGCATAAATTCCGAAATATTCAAAATCTACGTTCTGACACAATTCAACTCAGCTTCTCTGAATCGTCACATCGCCCGTACCTACAACTTTACTGGCTTCAATGAGGGGTTTGTGGAAGTGTTAGCAGCACAGCAAACACCAGAAAACCCTAATTGGTTCCAAGGAACTGCGGATGCTGTACGTCAGTACCTATGGTTAATGGAAGAATGGGATGTAGACGAATATCTCATCCTCTCTGGTGATCACCTCTACCGCATGGATTATCGCCAGTTTATCCAGCGCCATAGAGAAACGGGGGCTGATATTACTCTCTCAGTTATCCCCATAGACGAGCGCCGCGCCTCAGATTTTGGTTTGATGAAAATCGATGACTCCGGTAGGATCATTGATTTTAGCGAAAAACCCAAAGGTGAAGCTTTAATCCAAATGCGCGTTGATACAAGTGTATTGGGATTAACAAAAGAACAAGCCCTACAACAGCCCTACATCGCCTCGATGGGAATTTACGTCTTTAAAAAAGATGTTCTGTTCAAATTGTTAAGAGAGGCTGTAGAAAGGACTGATTTCGGCAAAGAAATTATTCCTGATGCATCGAAAGATTACAACGTTCAAGCCTACTTATTTGATGACTACTGGGAAGATATTGGGACAATCGAGGCATTTTATCATGCAAACTTAGCACTGACTCAGCAGCCCCAGCCACCCTTTAGTTTTTACGATGAACACGCACCAATTTATACCCGTGCTCGTTACTTACCTCCGACTAAACTTTTAGATTGCCAGATCACAGAATCCATTATTGGCGAAGGTTGCATTTTGAAAAATTGCCGCATTCAACATTCAGTTTTGGGAGTGCGATCGCGGATTGAATCTGGCTGCGTCATCGAAGAATCTTTGCTCATGGGTGCAGATTTTTACCAAGCTTCTGTGGAACGCCAATGTAGCTTAGTAGAAAATGACATTCCCGTAGGTATCGGTACAGATACCCACATTCGCGGTGCCATCATCGATAAAAATGCCCGCATCGGTCATGATGTCAAAATTATCAACAAAGATAATGTGCAAGAAGCTGAACGGGAAGGTCAAGGTTTCTATATCCGCAGTGGTATTGTCGTAGTGCTGAAAAATGCTGTAATTCCCGATGGAACGATCATTTAGTCATTAGTTATTAGTCATTAGTCATTGGTTAATAGTTACAAGTGACAAAGGACAAAGGACTAATGACTAAACTCATTTTACTGATTGGTCTTCCAGGTAGCGGTAAGTCAACTTTGGCAAAACAATTACTGACAGAATGCCCCCAAATGCCGCTGATTTCTACAGATATCATCCGGGGGCAGCTGTTCGGTTCCCCAGCCATTCAGGGCCCGTGGCTGGTAATTTGGCGGGAAGTAGGACGGCAATTTCAGCAAGCTATTTCTACAGAAAATACAGCTATTTTCGATGCCACCAATGCCCAGCGCCGCCATCGCCGTGAAGTTATTGCTTTAGCCCATGACTTGGGTTTTACCCACATTACGGGGATTTGGGTGGATACGCCAGTTTGGTTGTGTTTAGCACGGAATAAAAAGCGATCGCGTCAGGTTCCTGAAGAAATTATTTTGCGGATGCACCGTCAACTCCGGGATGCTCCCCCAAGCCTGGAAGAGGGACTAGATAAGCTGATCCGCTTATCAGAAAAATTAGAGTACGGAAATTGCGATCGCTTGTTGAGCGAGAACCACACTTGATTTTCTATATTCTTTGTTAATTTAAAATCATATTCTTTTGCTTGGCACTATACCTAGCAAATTAAATATCTCTCATCTTAAAAAAAAACATAACGGGAATTTCTATAGGAGGCTGGTAGATGGCTGCAACCGACTTCAAAGACTATTACGCAATTTTGGGAGTTAGTAAGACTGCCACTCCAGAGGAGATTAAACAAGCCTTTCGTAAACTAGCCCGCAAATATCACCCTGATGTCAACCCAAATAACAAACAGGCAGAAGCACGCTTCAAAGAAGTTAGCGAAGCCTACGAAGTTGTGTCAGACCCAGATAAACGCAAAAAATACGACCAATTCGGTCAATATTGGAAACAAGCTGGTGAAGGTTTCCCATCTGGCGGTGTTGGTGCTGATATGGGTGGCTTTGACTTCAGTCAATACGGAAATTTTGATGAGTTCATCAATGAGTTACTAGGACGCTTTGGCGGTGCTAGCCCTCGCGGTGGTCGACAAAGTTACTCACAAAATTACTCTTACCGCACTTCCACAGGTGCGCCGAGTGGTTTTAGCGGCTTTAACGATTATGGGTTTGGTGATGCAGGTGCGGGTACTTCCCAGGACACAGAAGCAGCAATCACTCTAACTTTTGCTGAAGCATTTAACGGTGTACAAAAGCGCTTCAGCTTAGGTAACGAAACAATCGATGTTCGTATTCCATCTGGGGCTAAACCTGGTACTCGCCTGCGCGTGCGGGGTAAAGGCCAAATCAACCCGATGACTCAGCAACGAGGGGATTTGTACTTAAAAGTCGAACTTCAGCCGCACTCGTTCTTCCAAATGGAAGGCGATAACTTGGTGTGCGAAGTGCCAATCACACCTGATGAAGCTACCTTGGGAGCGTCTATTGATGTACCGACTCCTGATGGTTCAGTTAATGTCAAGCTACCAGCAGGAGTGCGTTCTGGTCAATCGCTGCGTTTACGTGGCAAAGGTTGGCCTCTCGCCAAGGGTGGACGTGGCGATCAGTTGGTGAAGGTAGCGATCGCACCACCAAAAGACCTTAGCCAGCAAGAGCGGGAATATTATGAAAAAATCCGGGCTATACGTACTTATAATCCCCGCAGTCATTTGCAGCAAGTTAAGCTGTGAAAATTTAGCTTTGTAGAGACGGTAAATTTACCGTCTTTACATTTAAGTATGAATTTACTGCCTATTTCTCGCTACTATGATCGACTTAAACGCTTCCATTGCCTCTGGTGTAGCCTCGGTAGCTTGCCATGTTGTGCGTGCAGCTAACCGCTTGTACCAAGCATTCAGTTTTGGATAGTCACTTAAGGAAATCCCTACTTCCGGCAGCCATATTACTACAGTTCCAGCTACAACCTCCGCGAGAGTTAGGTTTTGACTACCAAAGTAAGGGCGATCGTCAAGTAAACTCTCAAAAAGCTTCAGCACTGTTGAAATTTTCTGCTTCCCCTGCTTGATTTTTTCTGGATCTTCCCCAGGTAAGCCTAATATCTGAGGTAAAAATGTGGTGGTTGCTGGCAAAAGCTCATTCACAGTTACCAGTTGTACCATGCGTGCGATCGCTAAATCCTTGGCATCTTTAGGCAACATAGCAGGTGTGGGATATTTTGCCTCTAAATAGTCCAGAATTGCCAAAGATTCAACTACATTAAAGCCATCATCCACCAAAGCCGGAATGTGGTGGAAGGGGCTAATTGCCAAAAACTCTGGTTTAAACTGCTCCCCATCTAGTTTTATCTCTACTAATTCAAACTCAATTCCTTTTTCCAGCAGAGTAATCCAGACGCGGCGGGAGTTGGGAGAAATAGGCGAATGATAAAGGGTCAGCACCATAAAACCTCACACTTTTATAAGTAGGGTGGGCATTGCCAATTTTACACCTTCCACTCAATTGAATTGTTCTAACAAGGTCTCAACGCTAGCATTGTGATCCAAAAAAGAAAATAAATGCCAGTAGCGGAGTTTTCCTTCTTTATCTAATACGAACTGGGCTGGTAAAGGCGCTCCCAGCGCTTGCCCTACTTGATAGGTACGAAACACGCGACAACTAGGATCGCTCAATAACGGCATTTGTAAGCCTAAATCCCTCACAACAATTTGACTCTGCCGTTCATCGGTACTAGTAATCATTAAAACTTCTATCCCGCGATTTTTAAATTGCTCATATTTCTCATTTAAGGCTTTGATGTGAGGAAAACAAAAGGGGCAATATTGTTTTTCAGTAAAGATGCGAGTAAAGGCGAGTAAGACAGGTTGCTTGCCTTTATAATCAGACAATTTTACTAAAGTTCCGTTAGTAATATCTGGCAGTTGAAAATCTGGCGTTCCTACTCCCAATCGGAGTTTATTTGTCGCTGGAACTGGTAAAAAGTTGCGGAAGAATCGCTCATTTAATAATCCACTAAAATCAGTTGAAGTAAGCATATTTTTATCCCTGATTATTTAAATACCATTTTATGAAAAAACCACAGATAGATACGGAGGTTGACACTGTTTAATGTGTATCTCTGTTTATCTGTGGTTTTCATTGATTTTGGTCTCAACTCCAACAGGATGGATTAGAGTTTGCTAGCTAGGGAAATTTAGACAGCAGAGAAGTAAACTTTAGACTTCACTGGGTCAGGATTCATTGTCTTGTCACCAGGTTGCCAACCAGCTGGGCAAACTTCGTCGGGGTGAGACTGAACATACTGAATTGCTTGTAATGTCCGCAGGGTTTCATCAACGCTGCGACCAAAAGCTAGATTGTTGATAGTGGCGTGCTGTATGATACCATCTTTATCGATGAGGAATAGACCACGCAAGGCAATGCCTGCTGCTGGGTCAAGAACGTTGTAAGCGGCGCTAATCTCTTTTTTGATATCGGAGACTAGAGGATAATTCAGGTCGCCAACGCCACCAGACTTACGATCTGTTTGAATCCAAGCGAGGTGGGAGAATTCACTGTCAACGGAAGCCCCAAGGACTTCAGTATTGATTTTCTTGAATTCTTCGTAGCGATCGCTAAATGCTGTAATTTCAGTGGGACAAACAAAGGTAAAGTCTAGTGGGTAGAAAAACAGGACGACATACTTACCGCGATAATCGGAAAGTTTGATTGTCTTAAATTCCTGATCTACCACAGCCGTTGCTGTGAAATCGGGAGCTTGTTGACCAACGCGGAGGCTTCCTTCGGTTCCGTAAGTAAGGGACATTAACCTAATTCTCCTTTATCGGTTTAGTAGCGTTGAAATTTGGGTTAAGTAAAATTCACCCATCCACGCTCTCACAGTTTAATTACAATCTGTTACGACTATATCATACTCATAACGATTTTGAGTAGCAAATGCTTGATTTAGATACAAGAGAATGGTTGCTTACCAATGGCTTGGGAAGTTTTGCCAGCGGTACAATTTCTGATGTCCGCACGCGTACTTATCACGGTTGGCTGTTTGCCGCTACAAACCCTCCTTCTGAGCGGACTTTGCTGTTTTCGCACCTAGAAGCTAGCTTGGAAATATTAGGGAGCGTTGTGGCACTGGGGACAAATTTTTGGGGTAACGGTCAGATTGAGCCAACAGGCTGCGAACTGCTACGCTGTTTTGATATTAAACCAGTTCCAAAATGGATTTGGGGCCAAGATAACTGGCAGTTAACCAGACAACTGGTGATGCCTTATGGTTTGGTGAGGGCTGGGGACTGGGAACAAAAGACACAAGGAGGAATAAGCAATGCCCCTGCCCAATTTTGCCATCGGATTTTAATCCAATATCGCTACGAGGGAAGTCATACAGCGATTTTACGATTGCGACTGTTGATAGCAGAACGTGACTTTCATCACCAGCAGACTGCTCCAGAATTACAGTTCTCACAAGTGCTAGGGCAACAGCAAGTCTGTCTCCAAGCAATCAATTCTGGGCATTTCGGCATACCTTGGCACTTGCGCTGGACACAAGGAAATTATCAACCAGATGCAGTTTGGTATTGGCACTATGGATTACCTGAGGAGACGAAACGGGGGTTAGGCGACAAGGAAGACCTCTACAGTCCTGGTTACTTGGTAGTCACACTCCAACCAGGAGATACAGTGACTCTAGAAGCACGAGTAGGTTTACCCGACCTGATGCCAGGTGTTCTCACCCCCGAAACCTTTGCAGAAGCCCTAAAGGCAGAGCAAGAAAGGCTCTCACAGATTTTTGAATGGAGAGAAGGAAGTAAAGAGGCAGAGGAGCAGAGGAGTAATTACCAATGCCCAATCTGGCAACAACTACTCAAAGCAAGCGATCAGTTTATCGTCTATCGAGCCTCAATTGCAGGCTCTACAGTCATTGCTGGTTATCACTGGTTTAATGACTGGGGACGCAACACATTAATCGCTTTACCGGGGTTGGCACTAGTTCCACAGCGCTTTGACCTAGCAAAAGGAGTATTGCGGACTTTTGGGCTTTATTGTCGCCACGGTTTGATTCCTAATGCATTTCCTGATGTCAATCGAGAACCAATTTATAACAGTATTGATGCGGCGTTGTGGTGGATTGAAACTTTAGGGCTTTATTTAGAAGCTACCCAAGACTGGAAATTTTTGGCAGAGCAATTCCCCGTAGTACAGCAAATCTACAAAGCATTTGTCGGTGGTACACATTTCAATATCCAGGTCGATGCTACTGATGGGCTAGTTAGTTGGGATGCTCGTGGTGTAGCCCTCACCTGGATGGATGTCGTAATTGGGGCACATCCCGTCACTCCCCGTTACGGTAAGCCAGTGGAAATCAATGCGCTGTGGTATTCAGCTTTATGTTGGCTGAGTCAGTGGGCAGAACGATTGAGCCAGCTTAAGTTTGGTGAGCCAGTGCGTCTCACTAAGCAAGCACAGCGTTATGCTCAACAAGCACAACACGTAAAAATCTCGCTACAAAAGTTTTGGAATCCTCAGTTAGGTTATCTGTACGATACTATTGAGCCGGACGATCGCCGGAATTTCCAAATTCGTCCCAATGCCGTTTTGGCGCTGTCGCTGCACCATTGTGGGTTTTCTTTACAGCAAGGGTGTCAGATATTAGATTTGGCAACGGCCAGCTTGCTCACCCCCTATGGTCTTCGCAGTCTTGATCCAGGAGATCCCGAATACAAAGGGAAATACGATGGCAACCAAGAGCAGCGCGATCGCGCTTATCACCAAGGCACTGTTTGGGCTTGGCTAATTGGCCCATATATTCGGGCTTGGCAACGTTTTTATCCACAACAATCGCTGCCTTTTGATTGGCAACCTCTGCTAGATCACTTCCTATTTGACGCTGGTCTTGGTTCTATTTCTGAGATTTTTGATGGCGATTCACCTCACACTCCCAGAGGAGCGATCGCTCAAGCTTGGTCAGTTGCTGAAGTAATCCGCCACATACAAAAATAATTACTAATTCGTAATTCGTAATTCGTAATTCTAAATTTTATAGGGTTTTTTAAAAGTTCAGAAGTGTATAATTTGTCATGTTTAGCCGAGCCATGCGTCTCCCTTGTGTAGCAAGCTACACTGAGGATGGCATTAAAAGATAGTCTTAAAATAACCTCTTAACTACGAATTTTTTTAAAGTGGCTCAGGTTGGAATTGAACCAACGACCTCAGGCTTATGAGTCCCGCGCTCTAACCAACTGAGCTACTGAGCCATATATCTTCAAATCATAAACTAGTATAGCATACAAATTTGCTCAATACTAGGATTTTTGCAATTTTCTTACAGCTTTTATCCCTGTTAAGGTCATAGAAAGCAAAAGAGGGAGGTAAACTCCCTCAACAAAACAAGGCGATGATTTAGTTACAGAAAGCCAAGAAATTATATGCGATCCGGTAACATGGCAATTGGGTTAACAGCACCCTTGCCTGATCGATGAATTTCAAAGTGAGTGTGTGGACCAGTACTGTGACCAGTGCTACCCATTAAGGCAATTGTTTCTCCTTGATTCACCTGCTGACCAGGTTGCACCAGAATCTTGCTGTTATGAGCATAGCGAGTCGTGCTGCCATCAGGATGACGGATTTCGACAAGGTTGCCGTAACCACCTTTGTTCCAACCAGCTTTTTCTATCGTCCCCTCAGCTGAGGCGACAACTGGGGTGCCAGTGGAGTTAGCAACGTCAATTCCTTTGTGCATTCTACCCCAGCGCCAGCCATAACCAGAGGTGAGTGTACCTTTTGCTGGCCATGTGTAAGATATGGTTGAGGAAGATGGAGGAGGTGTAAGTTCGTCAATGGGTCTGGGCAGATACTGATCCACTGCTGCCAAAGGCGGTACTATCTGTGGAGAAACTGTAGTTCCCCGCATCTTTCCTAAGGAGTCAGAAGCATTTACTCTTCCAGGAGGGGTTGCAACCTTTGTAGCAGATGGAGTGCGAGAGGGAGTCCACTGGCTAGCAGACCCTAGATTAGGTAAGAACTCTGGGTTTATTGCTTCGTTAGGGCGTACAGTCGCACGGAATTGGGTCTTAATTGGTTGAGCGCTATAGTTAGACTGAACAGACTGAATCGGTGTAGGAACTGGAATTGGTATAGCTACACTATTTGGTCGAGCAGCAGAGTTGGGTACAGTGAAATTATTGGGGGTAGAAATAGGAGTGAGGATCGCAGCATTATTAGTTTCAGTAGCTGCTGCCGACACAACTAAGTTACCAGACTGTTGAGCGCGATATTTCTGCTGTAACCTCTGGATTTCCGCTTGTAAGCCCCGTAAGCGATCATTATTGTTATTGTTTCCCCTTGCTACCCTATTTGCTGGTGTTTTAGGCTGTTGCATTTCGGCAAAAGCTTTTGGCACTGGAATGTCACCACCGACGCCATAAGAACTAGCCGTGGAGGGGGCTGTTTCTAAGTCGGTCGCACTATTTGCCTGAACCTGAACAGTTACCGGTGTAGGGGCGGTAATACTGCTACTGTTATCGGCAAGAGTTGGTGATTGTGAAGTAGGTAGATATGAGTTGGCACTACCAATGTTCACCGGGGAGGTGGCCACCTTTGGAGTTTTGCTGGTCTCTACGAAAGTGGGCTTAGTCGCTACAGTTGCCTCAACTTGAACAGCAGGAATAACTAGTTTTTGACTAATTTGCAGTTCATTTGGATTATTGAGGTTATTTGCCTTAACTATTTCTGATACTGAAGTATTGTATCTGCTGGCGATCGCTGCTAGTGTATCTCCAGGCTTAACTTCGTAATCTGTTCGAGTCGAGGACGCAATAACTGTTGGTGTAGCTGGTGTCAGTGCACTCGTCTGTGTCTTCTGTTTTAACTTCGATATCAAGTTCGCTTTGCTTGTATCGCCAAAAGTGTCCGACTGGGCCAATACAGTCTTCTCAACTACAGTCGACTGCGCCAACCCCATATCAGCTTGGGATAAATCCTTTGTCTCTCCAGACCGCAACTGTGCCAGGCTATTTCTTAACCGATTCGATTTTTCTTGTAAGCGATTCAGTGCGAACTCTTGTTGCGCCTTCAGTTGTGCATTTATTTCACTGTTGGCTGCGCCAGATATTGCCACTGTCTGTGGCTGGGCAGTTAATGATGCATTTGTAATACCAACACCATCAGCACTAGAGTCAGACAGATTATTGACTGTTGGAAAACTAGTCTCAGCTAAGGTATTGTTCAATCCCTGTGCCACTTGGGGCTTCAGGTAGGTAGAATTTTTATAAACTGTTGTTCCTTGGGAAAACGTTTCTGATGCAGGAACTTGCAAAGACATTCCATTTGCCGCGACTTGCCATTTAGCTTCAAGCCCAGGCACTTGTGAGACTGCCGTTGGTTCCACGATAACAGGATTTTCCGGCACGGTCGCTGATGAGACTGCTTGGGACTCCAGCTTTGTGGAGGCGAATTTCACCTCAGTGTCAGGAACAGCAGGAATCGTTGAGCTTGCCTTTTGGCTGCCTACTGGCACCGCTGCTTGGGCTTGATCGCTTTGTCGAGTCACCAAAAGGCTGGTTGCTCCCATAGAGATTGCCAAGCCAATCATGGCGGCTTTTGTCCGCACCCGGCGGTTAACTTTTGGATTCATCACATTTAGCAGTTCTACCGGGGCATCATCGCTGCTGGGGTTATTGTTCAACACAGCTTTTACTCTCTTTTTTAATGCTCGTTTCAAAGACGACCTCCTATGATCACTAGCGCTTAACTGACCTCGATTTTTCAGTTGGATACTAGTCAATGATTTAGATCACAACAAATGATAGATCAAGATCACATTCACCAGAGATGCTTACGCAAGATTAACCTGCTTCTCTGATTTAGACAAGTTCACATGTGTTAGCAAAACTTAAATTTTGCTGTGTTTACTTGTCCGAACCACTCCTAACACCACTTAGGACGTTTTACTCTTTACCATTGTCCGCGCTTGTCTTGCGTCAATCGCGGGGACTGGACAAACTATTTGCCAAGTCCATAGTCGCTGCCGAGAATTAGATTGTTGCGACTTCTGGAAAAGTGATGCCCCCTACTGTAGATATCTTCAAGATATTTCTACCCAATCAGCCTTCTCAACACGAGACTTTACGTTGATTATTCCCTAAAAAACAACCGTATGAACTATTGGCTACTTTGGGGTTGCTTTCTAGAGTTCATTGAGTTGAAATCGCTCAAATTCATGACATGACAGGATTATAGCGGTTTTTACCCCCAATTTAGGATGTTTCAAATTCATCAAAATCTATCATTCAAATTTGGCAATATTCCAAGTTTTATATACAAATTTCTTATAATAACCTTCCTCTCCTTGTAAGTATCTTCCACTACAATTTAGGAAAAAAAACAATTTTAGGTATATTGTTTTACATATTATTGCAGTAATCAAGAAATTTTTTGCTGCCATAAATCATTCGTCTAATAGATATCTGGAGATACAATAAGTATATTTACTTATAACTGTGAAGGTAAACAACTATTGTAGATAGCCTAACTGACGACGGGTTTCAAATAATCCAATTGCTACACTCACTGACAGATTCAAGCTGCGAACCCCCGGTTGGCTCATGGGAATATACAGAGTAGCATCGCAATCAGACAGAATTTCTGGTGGTAAGCCCGTGGTTTCACTACCAAACAGCAGCCAATCATCAGATTGAAACTGAAAGCTTACATAATTACAATTTCCACCAACAGTAAAACCTAACCATCTGCCTCCACGCTCCTGATGTACGTTTTTAAAGGCTTCTAGCGATTTGTGATAGTGTAGCTTGACATAAGGCCAGTAATCCAAGCCAGCTCTTTTGAGGTAGCGATCGCTAATTTCAAATCCTAAAGGCCCCACCAAATGCAACTCTGTACCCGTAGCTGCACAAGTACGGGCAATATTACCTGTATTAGGAGGAATTTGCGGGTTAACTAAAACTACCTGAGGCATTGTCCGTATAATTTACGTATGGTATAAAAAAAATTATTGTCAATGTTAAATCTACCAAAAGGTAGAGGCTATTCATAGGTTTTGTTAATAATAATCAAGCATCCTCCATCGATTAGATTTTTAAAACGAAGCGTAAACCCTCCCAGAGCAATGCCTGAGAAGATATTTGGCTAAAATTGGAAAATATTAAGTTTTATGTAGAAAAAGTAAGTGTTTGTGTCTTTTAGGGGTGGTAGCATCTCCAAGAAAATTGTCTAAAGACGGGAGATGTGGGTAGGGGAGGGAGACTGGGCATTAATTTTTCTCCTTCACCCTCCCCTACCTTTCTGCTCCTTAAGACTATGCCAGTAGGAACGAACACAATTTGTCTTCGAGTTCGATTTCGCGCTCTTGAGTAGCGACAATAGCTTGAGTGATAACGCGCTGGCTGTCAAAACCGACTGCGTGTAATTGCAACCACTGTTGAGCTTCATTGCCTTCGCGGAGGATTTTGTGCAAGGGGGAGAGGAAACAGCCAAAACCTCGTTGTTTAGCGATCGCCCAAACATCTTGGTACATTTCAGAAATCCAATCTCTGGCTAGGATACTTCTACCATCTTGCCAATGCCTCAGATGAGCATCGAGACTACCAGCAGCAACAGCAGCTTCGTTGTCAGCAGTCAGGGTAACGAGTTCTTCAGCAGAGAAAGTACTTTGGGTTAATGGATCGATGCTTGGATTTTCGATTATTTGCAATAAACGCGCTTCTAATAAGGCAGTAATGGCTAGCAAGGCAATGGGATCTGTGACTAAATCGCAAATTCGCAATTCTAGGCGATTCAAGTCATAGGGACGGCGATCGCCATTTGGTCGCACTGATGCCCATAAATGCCGCACGTTTTGCATGGTTCCTGCAACGAGTTGAGCTTCCACCCACTGGATATGATCTGCGTGGCTGGCAAATAACGGTACATGGCTAGGCGTTTGCGGAAATACGCCCCAACGGGTGGAGTGATAGCCAGTAGCTTTGCCATCGAGGAAGGGAGATGAGGCGCTGAGGGCGAGAAATAGAGGTGCTTCCATACGGATCACCCGACATGCCCGCATTAATACTTCTGGGTCGCTGATGCCTACATTGATGTGTACGCTGGCGGTGACTACTTTTGTCCCGTAGGTGTTTTCAATGTAGTCATGATAGGGGTTTGCTGGATCGGAACGCAGAAAGCGATCGCCTCCACCCAAAGATAAAGTACTCCCCGGTATCAAGGTATAATCGCCCAAACGATTGAGGTAGTTTCGCAACTCCCGCCGGGGACGCAGCAAGGCACACAATAAATTCTCGTAATTATGGGATGGTTGGGTTATATATTCGACGTTGCGGCTATCTGGCTCTCGCATAAATCCATCCAAAGCCGCAACGATTTTGTCGGAGAGACCGACGATTTCACCTTGAGGTGTGCCAGTGTACATCTCAATCTCAAAGCCTTTTAATAAGACCACCTTGTTCTCCTCGGCTCTCTCTACCTATAAATTGTATCGAATAAGACGAATCTCTGGATCTATCTTTAAGTCAATCAAAGGTTAAGAATCATTTAATTGATAATTCATACCAAATCAGGACGACGAATTTATTGGCTATCTTTCGGATAATTATTAATACTGAAGCTAAAAAATACACTAGTTGAATTTACGCACTGTATAGTTCGGCAAAAAGAGCTAATTTAAACTGAAAAGCTCCGTACTGGGTTTGTTTTATTTTAGGTATATTGCGAAATAAAATTCTCAGGTGAATCACTCTTTTGGGCAATATTGAGGCGTAGAAACTGCGCCCATACTTCATCACTAAGTAAGTGTAAAGCAGTTTTGGGATTGTTAATTGCGATCGCGCCGATAACTTTACACCATCCCTGCTGCAATAACTCAATAAATTCCTCTTCAGTAGAAACTTGACTCAGCAACGAAAGTGCACTTTTAAAACTTGCTGAATCACATGATAAGTTTTTCGATTTCAATCCCTGTAGTGCTACATTTAACCATACAGGCAGAAGCTCAAACCATTTATTTTTCTGTATTTCTTTGAGTGCAATATCTTCCATACCTAGCACACCCCACACACATAAAGACTCTATAGCCAGTTTAGAGTCGCGGTTTTCTAGAGCATTTTTCCATAATTTTTGAGCATGATTTTGGAAGCGATTAGCGAGAAATTCATAAGCTTCCTGGACTTGATGCGGAATTGTAACTTTATAAACTGACTCGCCTTGTGGTAGATAATCGCCGCGATAAGATAGCCAGTTATGAGATCCGCAAAGATAGATTTCTTTATCAACTATTACTTCTTTGACATGGGAATCTCCCAACCAAAAAACCTGTGCAGATGGTAAACCATGAGGTGTTTTGATCGCTCGAAGTTTTTTCCCTACTTCTGGTGGAATTGGTTTATCTTCATCTTCTTGTAGCCGTGCAATTCCATATCCAATTAAAATCCGAACTCCACGATTAGCTAATTTCTGTAATAAATTTAGAAATTTTTCATTGACAACTGCCTGATTAACCAAAGGAGAATAGATTAGAATCTGACTTTTAGCTGAATTTAAAACTTCTGAAAAAACTAGGCTAATTTGTCCATCGCGTAACTGTACAGCTTCACCTAATGCTTTATAGTTATCTACTTTTTCACCAGCTTTTGTGGCAGATTCTAGCGCCTTTTGGCGAATCTTTTCGAGTCTAGCTTCTATTTCAGTATTTTTCTGCTTGAGAATGGCTTCACATTGAAAATTGATGGTTTCGATTGACAATTTGCATAATGTTTGCAAGGATATTTTACCTTCAGCATGTAACAGTTCTAAGCAATTTGATGCTGGCTCTAAAATTTGCTTTCCATTTTTTATTTGAATGCTCAATTTATCTTCAAGAGAATCGAAGATAATGAAAAGCGATATTTTTCTCCAAATTTTTTGAGTCGAAGCTAGTACCTTACAGGAAGTGACGATTTTTCCCTCTTCTGGGATATGAAGTGCTAAACCTGAAGTTTGAATACTTTTTTGGATTTCCTCAAGCGGTAAGGAAGCAATATCAGCAATTGTATTATCAATAGTTATAAAGTCTGCCAAATCAGGCAAATTTATCACTGTCTCATTTAAGGATTCAGATTGAAATGTGATTTTGTCGCTTAAGGGGTCTGTAATAGCATTAATTTGTACAGCATATGGCGGCTGTGGTACAGACCCTTTTTCATAAAATGAGCGGCCTTCAGAAGTGACTGTAATTGGCGATGTTGCTGATAGAGTTTGTAATGAACGAAGAGTTGCAGTAGTAGTTTTAATAAATACAGAATCAAGCCCAAGTACAGAGGCTAATTCATCCTCTGTTGGTGGTGGTTGAAATTCAATCGCAGCGCGGATGATAAATTCTTCGAGGACGTTAAACTGGCGTGGTTCCTTAATATTTATTTCTACAGGAGTTTGACGTAAGCTATAGCGAAATTGACGCGCTGCTAAAACTGACAAACTAGGACTTTGCGCTTCAATTTCGTCTACAAAATTCTTAAGGTTGTCATCAATTGGTTTAGCAGAAGAAGCGAGAAACATCAACGAAATCTCCATGTAGATGCACTATGTTGGAAACATTGGAGTACATACTCCCGATTTGTCCACGCTGCTGAGTAAATAGCGAATGAGAGCTACCCTGCTTTTGTTATTAACCGAGAAGTATTGCCTTTCAGATCAGAACTATAGATGCAGGCGTTTCATAGTGTATCAACATTCTTACCCGTAAAAATCTCCGAAACTTAGCAATGTGTAGAGGTTATGATGAATGCGTAGGCGTAGCCTGCCGCAGACATCGCAAGACTTGTGACAAATGCGAGTTAAGCTGTCGTTTGTGAGCCTACTTCATAGGGACAAAATACAGCACTCCCTCATCTGCATTCAGTGCATAAAACAATACCAGACGACCCGAAGCATCTGAGTCAATGCGACGTACCGATTGGAGGGCGGATAAGAATTGGACTTCTTGATTCATCACGACTGGATCACAACCCTTTTGAGTTGCATCTAATGTTCCTAAGGAAAGTTGGTCATCAACCAGCTTAAAGGAGCCACCGAAACGATTACATCCCCCAAACCCATTCACCTGATTGTCCTCAAAATGCAGAGACACTTCTGTTTGGGGCACAAGTGCAACAGCAGAGCCTTTACGCTCCCAACGCTCAAGTCGCCAAGAAGAATTTTTCAAAGCAACACGAGACTGCGGAGGGCGTTCGGAGGACATAGTAGGTAATTGAGTTGAAGAAGACTTTGTACAGGCCAATAAAGCAAGGTTGAAGGTCAGGGCAACCCCCACAATGCTTAAAACAAAACCCACCTGAATTAAGATAACTTTGAGCGAAACCATCTTCGTTTGCATAATGTGTAATCGCTTACTCTAGATGGATCAGGAAATGTTATGAACATTATTATAGTGAAATTAATATTTTCACGGGCAATCTGAGGCATTCTTTTATAAACTTAGAAACCCGCACTCGTCTTACAGAGGTTACGATGTATACACAAGTCAAGTCTTTGGTGAGGCCATTTACGGTTAAGTCTCATAGCCCCTGATATACCTCACCCTGGTTTTACTACGTCAAATCTGTCCGTATCCTTAGTAAGGAGAGGGATTAAAGATAGGATAGGGTAAGGTTTTGGAGGACTTTTGGGTAATTCTATGGTTAACTTGACAGTTTTAGAAATCGATTTATCTTGGTGCCTTTGTGCTTTAAGGGTAAAAAATTCTTTCTTCAACACTTAGACACCAAGAGGACAATAGCTTTATCTGCTACAATTCTAGTTCGCTTTCTACTTACCTGAATGAGGGTAGCCTAACTACTTATCTGCAACGCCCCTTACTTTGAAGTTTCCAAGCGCTTAATGCAGGGTTATCGCAAGCGTCATAAACTAGTTTTCCAATGTTGCCCGCTCCACGCGTACCATAAGCAGCGTTGGGAAATTGTTGGTTTTGTCCAAACCAAGACGAACCCATTCGCTGCTCGTCATTACCATAGCTTGTAACTCCGACAACAGCATTACGGACGTTTGAAGAGCCATAATTTCCTCCTACCGCATCGGCACCAAAGTTGACAAGCCAAGGACCACCGCTAGATCCGCCAGTCATAGCTGAACCTAACCAAGTATTCTTTAGATTGCCGGTAGCGTAGTATGCGCCATAGGCAGTGTTGATTTGCATCCTCAAACCTGAGTCAAAAGAGGCAGGATATCCGAGCTGAGTGATAGACGCAAATAGCTTATTGCCGAAGACGCCTTGATAGGCTGCGGCTGGCACAGTATAACTGTAGCCATTCCAGGCATAACCGAAGTAACCGGTAAGATTGCCTGCCTGTTGTCCTGAACTATTATTGTTTAGTGCAACAAGCGCAATGTCATTGTTGCAAACAACGCCAGTCTGTGTACAGGTATCAGTTCCATTAAAGTAGGCGGTAGGAATCAGGTACTGTGTGCTTTCAAATGATAGATAGGGTTCAGAAGAGTTGTTTTTTGCAGGAACAAACTTCACCTTTTTCGCCCAGCCGTTGCTTCCTTTTCCATAATCATGGACACAGTGTGCAGCCGTAATCAGAAGACTTTTCCCAATCATTGAAGCTGAACAAACACTGTTGTAAGTGGTTCCCCCAAAAGCCATATATAACTTTCCGGCTCGACGGTATGTATCGGCCTGGGCAGGATTAGTAGTGCCCCCTAAAACACGGGAAGTAGAGTAAGGTACTTTAGAAGTTCCAAAAGATAATGGGGAATCTATTGGTAAATCTAGTTGCTCATTTGTGTTGGAGTTACTTGGATCTGAAGCTGAAGGTCTTACTGCACCCGATGTACCACTGATAATACCCGTGCTGAAAGCAGCGTTAGCTGGAGCCTTAACCGAATCTCTTGGCATCCGCGATTTAAGGTCTTTTTCAGGTAGAGTCTTGAACTGTTGAGTTCTGTATGACTGATTGACGCTATCAGATGAGACGGTTAAAGAGCGATTTTGCGCGATCGCCTCATAACTTTGTAAACTCAGTAAAAATCCAGTCGAGACAATAGCTAATGACTGTCTAACAAATACTTGCATTTGGTTCCTCTTTGGTGTGCGAAATTATTGGGTTATCTGCTTGCTGAAACTTTTGTAAATACATCAATACAAGTATTTGCGAGATGGCTAGACAAGCAGCAAAAATACAGCCTATTAACACATAAATAGACTAATGCATACTGTAAATCTGCCTGTTAAAGCAAGTTTGCCTTATACTTGTAATTTCAAGTAGTATGCGGGTTTTTATGTAGATTAATTATGAAGTAATTAATAAGATGTGAGGTTATTTTGTTAAATTTATATTAACCTATTCTTAATCTATTTTTTTAAGTACTAAAAACAAAAAATCAACAATTTTGCCGTATAATGGCGAATTTTTGACCGTATAAGCCCCTGCTTTTAGGCGCTCAATATTAATGCGTAGGCGTAGTCTGTCGTAGACATCGCTAAAAAATAGACCTAAAAATTTAGCTGAAAAAAGGTGTTTTAGCTTATTTAATATAATTCCCTTTTTGTCAATCATTATTACTTGACCGACTTTCTAGCATTCCCAAATGCTGGCAAGGAACAACATTTTTAAATTCTGCTACTTTGCTGATTTTGGGTAGTATTGCCACCAATAATAAAATTCCCGACTTATTAGAGAAGTTGGGAATTTAAGCCTTTCAATTTTCACAAATCAAATAGAATTGCTATATAGTCTGTGTTATAAATACTACACAGTCACTCAAAACCGAAATTTTACAACGAAAAATGTCAGCTTTAGTGATCGCTAATTTGCCAAGTATATCGCCTCAATTAGTCTACAAAACTATTAAGATTATCATCAATCGGTTTAGCATGAGAGGCGAGAAACATCAACAACACAAGATTGAATAATTGAATTTGTACAAATACTTTTAACCGATGAGGCAAATTATCTTTATGCTTTCAACAAGCCTTGACGACGACTAGCCCACCAAGCAAATCCAGCACCAGTCACAAACATTAGCAGACCATAAATTGCCCCAGGAATGGCCATTGTGGGAGTATTCAGCAGTGTAGGCGTAGAAGCGATCGCGATCGCCAGTGTCCCATTTTGAATTCCTACTTCTACTGTAATTGCCGTAACGCGTTTTTCTCCTAATCGGGTTAAAGTAGCGATCGCAAAACCTAAAGCCATTGCAACCACATTCAAAACCAGAGTTGCCAAGCCCACATCTATTACGTAAGAAACAAAATTATTCCGTTCTCGCAGCAGCACTCCAGTAATTACCACCGCCAGGAAAAATAAAGACAGCCACTTCACAGGTTTATCTGCCTTGTCTGCCAATCCGGGTGCATACCGCTTGGCTATCATCCCAATTGCTATAGGTAGAAGTGTAATCACCGCAATCTGCAAAACAGTGTTTAAGAAAGGTAACTGTAGCGTTGTTCCTTCCCCCAAAAATCTCTGCATTGACAAATTTACTACCAGAGGAATCGTAAAAACCGTAATAAAACTACTAATAGCTGTTAGCGTCACAGAAAGAGCAACATCACCCCCGGCCAAAAACGTAATCATATTAGAAGTAGCGCCGCCGGGACAGGCTGCTAAAATCATCACACCTACTGCTAATTGTGGGTCAAGGGGAAACACCGACGCAATGCCAAAGCCCACAATCGGCAACATGATCAACTGCGCCACCAAGCCAATCACCACTGCTTTGGGATAGATTACAACTCGCTTAAAGTCTTCTAAGGTCAAGGTTAAACCCATGCCTAGCATGATTATAAATAGAGCTAGGGGCAGAAAAACAGCCGTCAGAAAATTTGCTTCCATCCTTAACCCGCGTTGGTAACAATAAAAGTGCCTTTGGATTGTACCGTGTTTCCCCTTAGGGAATTGATGGCTGTTGCAAATTAAGCTCTTGAAATGGTTCAGAAGACTCTTCTAATTTCAAGCTACCAGCAGATTTACCGTTGATTTGTAGAGTATATTTTCCCTGTGGTAAGCCTTCTAAATAATAGACTCCAGCACCGTTGGTAACAGAAAAACGCCGAGTTCCTTGATCTGGTTGTATGGCTTCTACCCGTGCGCCTGCGATCGCTTGGCCTTGAGCATCCGTGACTACCCCCGATCGCGTGTAAGAACGAATTAGCGGAATCATCACAGGGGTATAACTCCCAGCAATCACATCAACAGCTAAGGATTCAGCCGCAGCCTGCCAATCAGGAGGTAAACCTGCTGGATCGAGGTCAAGGCGATAAACGCCAGGAGACATCCTTACCAAAGTGTGATTGCCCTGGATTTGTGGTAAAAATGACTTAAGCGGTTTATTGTTCAAAGTCAACAATAAATCAGCGTTATCTGTATAAGATTCTTTCTCTCCATCCAGTTTGCCGTTATTGTTCCCGTCAAAAAATGGCTTAATCAAAAGTCCGCCTTGTGTACGGAAGTAATTAGAACGGCGATCGCCTGGACTAATACCCCCTTGTAAATTCAGGCTAGAAGCTAAATCTATGCTGAAAGTTGCTTCATCGGAACTCGGCGATACTCCTTGATAACGCGCCCGTAATAGCAAACCCGGTAAAACTGTTGTTGATAATGTGGCTAGTAGTCCGCTACCCTGAGAACCAATACCATAGCCCAACTGTGCTTCCCACTGATAGCTACCATCAATCGCCTGTTGTTGTGAACGATACCGCCAACTCACACTTAGCAAGCTGTCGCTACGATTTTGATTCTGTGTTTCATAATTTAACAGCAGTGTGCTGCCACTATTAGAAAAGCTATTTTTAGAAAATTTGTAAGTCAGTTCCGACAAACTGCCAATTTCGTTACCGCGTTGCGTTAATTCTAGTCTCCCAAGACGTTGCAACAAATTCCAGCGCAGGCGGTTTTTAGTATCTAAGCTGACACGGGCAAAGGTAAAGGCATCTTTGCCACTCAAGTTAATTTGCATTCCGCCAGATGTCGCATCAGCTGTGTCAGTACTAGTGAATAAAGTGAATTGAGGCAAAACTCGCCAATCTAGATTAAAACGGCTAGACAAGCGATCGCTTGTAAATGCAGCACTCAAGCTGGAAGATGGATTATAGCGAATATCTGTATTCACATCCCACTTATTACCCGTCAGTGCTGAAACTGCTACCTGCAAAGGTAAGCTTCCAGGACGCCAAAATAATTCTGCTAAGGCTCTAGGCGATTCGTCGTACACTCCACCTAAGCCTACTGTCAGATTTTCCGATAAACCCCAACGCCCTGCAATTCCGCCCCGAAAGTCAGAAAAGTTGCCCAACAGACTTTGATTCCCCAAAGAATTCCGTCGTAAGCCACCAGAAACGATAAATGCTGAAGCACTTGCTGGTAATTGTCCTAATACTGTCGAAAAAGTAGCCTCTTGAATTTCTGGTTGGGCGGTGAGTCGTCCTTGGGGATAAAGCAAGACGCGATAATTGTTGCCTAAAAATTGATTTTGGCTTTTAATATTTTCAAAGCGGTAAATGCCAGACGAATCAACTAAAATTTCGGCAATTACGCGATCGCCAAAACCTTGTACTAATCGCGCTAATGTACCTGGTTCAGTCTTACCAGAAATTGTGCGTCCAATAGCATCTGCTTGTAAACGTTGGCGAGGATCGGAAGAACCGCCACCGAAGGGTTGAGGTGGTACAAACCCCTGTCGTTTAATGGATGTAAAACCCCAATAGTCTCCTGTTCCTTGAGTCTGCCAAAACGTTGGCTGGGAACCTACAAAATAATCAGCTGAATTAGTTTGTCGCAGAAACTGCGCTTCGGCAATATTCAAAGTTTGTAGATTTTCTAGATTTGGTTGATCGGTGCGGATGAACCACGAACCACCAAAAGCACTACCAACAGCAAGAAAATCACCTCTATAGTTTGTCGATCTGGTAGCACTACCGCTAGCATTTACCTTCTGTTCAATTGCGGCGATACTAAACTTTTGAGGTGCAACGTGTGGTAATCCTTCTAGTTGAATCGGAGTTTCCGTTTCTGCTAGTTTGCCAGTAGATTGATCTAGGACTGGAACATCTAAAACTATGGCGTATTCATTGATATCAAATTTCGCGGTTACGCCAAAGAGAGTTTGTAAATCTTGGATTGTAAAGACTAATCCTAATTCTGAATCGGTGCGAAGTTTTTTTGGGTCGATGCGAGTCACAACACTAGGCGATCGCACTTCTAATTGACCATCAGGTAAAGTAGTAATATTTAATTTCAACCCTTGAATTACAGCATCATAGGGTAACAGCCAATTTGCAAAATCAATTGCTTCAGAACCATCTTCTTGACCACGCACTAAAATGCTAGGATTGACATTGCGGTTCCCTACATTCAATCCTACGGGAAAAACTTTAAATTCGGAATCCTTCGCTAATTGGATAGTTGTGGGCGTTTGGGAATTTGAAATCGCAGGTGTATCTGCCTTCGCAGGGGTGATAATAATTTGACAGATCAGAGCGATCGCAGCTAGCAGACATTTGCCTCTATTTACTAACCGAAGTTGCACAAATTTTTCATTTCTCAGGAAATTTATTTATAAAAATAGAGACATTGCATTGTAATGTCTCTACAAACATATAATTCCCACGCATCAGGCAAAATTATCGATATTAATGCTGTCTTTTACAGCAAGACTAATTCTCCCAAATCTGGCATCTGTAGCCTGATTTAATTTGAATTTATTAATTACGAATTACGAATTACGAATTGTTACACAAGCTATTTTTTTCGTGACGCAGCCGTTTGTGTAGGAATAGTAATATTTAGATTGAAGGGCAACTTACTTTTATTACTGTCTTCACCCCAGAACAACTCACCACTTAGCTGATATTGACCAGGATTCAGGGCTGGTTGGTCTTTGTTGGGGTAACTTAATAAGAAATTGCGATCGCTATTTGCCACCACAGCATTAGCATCTACCCGCCCAGTTTTGACAACAGTTTGCCCTTGACGTAAAGTCCAATTTACACTAGGGAGAACAGTTGCTTGACCGCTATTCCGAACTAAGAGTTGAATTTGTTTTTGCTCTGGATTAAAGCTGGCACTATCAATTGCTAGTTTGGGAGAAAGGTTGCCTTTTCTGACATATAATGTCACGCCAATTCGTGCCACCAAAGTAACATTATTACCAGCGGCATCTTTTGTTTCAGTGAGAGTTTCATTAAACACTACCGCTCGATATTCCCCATCAGGTAAATTAGGAGCCAAGCGGCTGATGAGGCGCACCCGCCGGACTTCTCCTGGTTTGACAGTCAACTCACGCGGTGAAAATTGCAGATATTTTGTCAAGTCACTGGGACTAGAGGATAAGGTTTGAAATCCTGCATCGCGGCTATATGTGAAAGGTTGAGCATAGATCCGAATACGAGAAGGGGTCTTACTGGTATTAGAAATCGTGATCATTCCTTGGGCTTGTCCGCGTTCCGCCTTGGTTTCAATCACGAGAGGAGAAACGCTCATTTGTGCTTTAGCAGCACCAGGAAACAAAATTAGGGCGAATAAGCCAGCACTAACAGCAGCTAGAGAGCGCCAATTATTATTGAACATATTTATAACTATGGCAGAATTGTAAATTTAATTCCTGATTTATAGTTCCCTAAAGCAGACTTATTTTATCTATGGATCATGAGAAAAATATCTTGCCACTTAAAGATTTAGTCTCTAGCGACAAGATATTCAGCAACTATTTTTCTCAATCAATCTGAAGGGAAACTGGAAAAATTTTAGACTATGGCACGATAGTCAACGTTGTTACATAGCTGTAGTTTCCAGGAACAAGGGGACTGCCCTTATCTACTATCATATTTATATCCAAAGGCAAACCGCCACCAGGAGGCAGCGGCAGAGAACCACCACCTTGAGAACTCGTACTGCCAAAAGGTGAATTGATCTCCCCGACAGAGAACATAGGTGTAAACCCAGGACCTCCGGTCTGCTGTGGTTGAGATATACTCACTCTGGCACCTTGGTTACAGCTAACAATAACCTTACCAAATACCCCTCCAGGAAACATTGCCGCTAGTGCAGTTGGGTTAGTCTGCTGGTTGAGTCCCAATTTACCAGGGGTAATTTGGTCGAAGTTACAGACACCAGCGACATTTCCCGTAAACGGAACATCAGCGGTTTGTGCCATTGTTTTGGGTGCAAGAGCAGCAGAACCAACAATTATCAAAGCAGCGGTTAATAAAGAACGACGAATCATTTTTAAATCCTTTTAAAATAGATAAAAGTTGGAGAAAACAGTTATGGTGCGATCGTTAAGGTAACAACGTAGGTATAAATTCCCGGCGTAAATGCTACCGGTCGCTCTACCAATAAACCCACCTCTAGATTGGTGTTACCTGCCGGCAAAGTTGCGCTTCCACTACCAACATCACTGCGAACATTGGTCGAACCAAATTTTAAAAACCCAATGTGCGTTGTGCCAGATGGATCGGCACTAGGGCCAGATGCAAGCCTGGGGGGAGAAACAGAGATAGTGGCAGATGTGCTGCTTTGTACACCGATAGTGGCAGGACTTTCTGATTCAAACTTTGTCGGAATTCCGCCAGAATCGCTAGCAATAGTTGGTTCAGCAGTGCCAGAGGCAGGAGAACTAAAGCTAGCTTCAATTGGTACTGTTCCACTGAACGGAACATCTGCATTTTGAGCTAGCACAGCTTGATCTAGAGCGAATGCCTGCACACTTAATGCACTTGCCAGCACCAGGCTAGAGGTTAACGCTAGACGGTAAAGCATAAAGAAGTTAACTGATTACTCAGCTTTGTCCTGTATCAGTGTCTTGTTCTTATGCTAGCCATCAAAAATTACTATATCTGCCGTAACAACACTTAATTTTCATCCCTGAGATCAAATTCCGTTAAGATACTTAGCCCAAGTTACAGTTTATGAAATTTAGGTTTTTTGTATCAGGACTTACGCAAAAATTGCTAAAAAGCTTAATTTATCGAACCGCCAAGAACGCCAAAGTTTTGTATAGTCTGCATAAGTCGTATGTATGTGTCGATTCGGGCGGTGCCTGCGGAGGGTTACACCTACGCACAGCAGGGGTGTGGGCAAAACATCCTTATTAAGAGGGCTAGGCGATAAAGACTTTGATACCCACGGCATTGAAATTAAATGGCTTGTAATAGAACTATTTCAGGGATTCAAAACGTATATTTAACTAGAATTAAGGTATTGTAGCGATTCTAGTTTGGATACCATAAGCGATAGGGGCGTACAAAAGTGCGCCTCTACCAAGGACAAGCGAGTTTAGCTATAAGTTAATATCTACCGTTTTACGGGTATTAGAAAAATGAGGTTTAAAGACTGGGCGACTAGGGTGCTACTAATCTCGCTGATGTTCATCGCTTTAATTGTAGTGTTGCTAATTGGACGAGCGACAAAATTACAAAATAATCCGACAACATCCCGTACATCAAATCCACAGGTTACAGCCTGGAGTCAATATCCCCAAGCACAATTACAATCAGCGAAAGAGCCAGAGAAGAAATCTCAAGATGTTATTAAGTCCCCAGTCAAGGCTAAAAAGCCTATAGCAAGGTACATAACCACTCAAGCTTTTGCACAGTACAGGCCTAATTATGAAGTTGTTTTAGTTAACCCAACGAACTATGGAGAACGGTACGCCCAAGATGTTAACGGCGTTCCTCTCAACAACCAACCAATTATCGTCCTCCATGAAACTGGTTATTCTGCTTCCAGCGCCATTAATTTCTTTCAAGTAGCCCATGATGATGAAAGTGTGCAAGCAAGTTACCACGCCTTAATTAAGTTAGACGGAACGGTGGTTTATCTAGTACCGCCAGAAAAGCGGGCTTTTGGTGCAGCTAACTCAGTATTTGATAGTCCTGATGGAGTGGAAACTGTGAAGACTAATCCAAATTTGCCCCCGTCTGTGAATAATTTTGCTTATCATGTTTCTTTGGAAACACCGCCAGATGGTTATGACGCTAGCAGCAAACAATCCCATAGTGGCTACACGGAGGCTCAATATAATTCTCTTGCTTGGTTAGTTGCTCAAAGTCAAGTCCCAGACGATCGCATCACTACGCACCATCTAGTAGACCGTTCTGGTAAAAAAGTTGACCCGATAAATTTTGATGGTAATAAATTTCTGAGCTTACTTAATACTTATCGTCAGGTTAGACCAATCTATAGAGTAAATAAATAAAAAGTGGTGCGTTATGCTACGCGATAACACACCCTTGTATCTTAGAAGAAAATCATCCAAGCTATTTGCTAAAGCTATAAATTTGCTGCGTCTCAAGGCGATCGCTAATCGATGAAGGCAGTGTACCATCTGAAAATGTCTGTCGATCCAGTTGGACTTGTAAATTACTCAAAGGATCGCAACCAGAGGAAATCATAAATTCTAGTTTCTGGATGTAAGGCAAAGTTGCTAGGTTGTCCAGAATTTGGAAGATAGCCTGTATATAAGGATGACCACTTTGTTGATACCAATCAGAACTAGCAACTTTTGGCTGATCAAAACCCAAGTGTACTGTTAAAGATGGCTCGTCAAATATAGCGATCGCTAAGGGACGCGCTTCTTCCTGCAATAATAAATCATTACTTTTTGCTAAGTGTCGCAGTTTCTCCAAGCGTTCATAACGTTCCGTCACAGCTTCCGGGTCATCTTGCCAATGAATTGCTACTGTTACCAGATAAGTCTGTAACAGCATGTGACCAAGCTTTTTCGCCTTTGTCGCCAGGTAATAGGAATTGTAGTCGGTTGCTTCAATCAATAACGGCAAGCGATCAACTACTTCCAACCCATAGCCCTTGACTCCAGCAATTTTCCGGGGATTATTGGTAATCAGACGTATTTTTTTGATGCCCAAATCCATGAGCATTTGTGCCCCCATGCCGTAGTCTCGCAAGTCAGCGGGAAATCCCAAGCGCTCATTTGCCTCTACTGTATCCAGTCCCATATCCTGCAATGAGTAGGCTTTCAGCTTGTTAATCAAGCCGATTCCCCGTCCTTCTTGACGCAGGTATACAACGACACCTTGACCCGCAGCCTCAATCATTTTTAGTGCAGCTTGTAACTGCATTCGACAGTCGCAGCGCAAGGAACCCAAAGCGTCACCAGTTAAGCATTCTGAGTGCATCCGCACCATTACAGGCTCATCTTTAAAGTTAGCTGGATCGCCCTTGACAATTGCAACGTGTTCAGTATTATCCAGAGTGTGGCGGTAGGCGTAAATTTCAAACTGGCCAAATTGACTAGGCAGCTTGGTAATCACCTCACGGTACACTAAGCGATCGTGCTGTAGACGATAACTGATTAAATCCGCAATACTAATAATTTTTAAATTGTGACGTTTAGCATATTCAATTAACTGCTGCAACCGCGCCATTGAACCATCGGAGTTTTGAATTTCACAAATTACCCCTGCTGGGTATAGCCCTGCTAGTCGAGCTAAGTCCACAGCTGCTTCCGTATGTCCTGCGCGTTTGAGTACGCCTCCAGCCTTAGCCCGAATGGGAAAAATATGTCCAGGACGACGTAAATCGGTAGGTTTTGTGGCTGGATTGAGAGTAACCTGGATAGTGCGGGCGCGGTCTTCTGCTGAGATGCCAGTGGTCACGCCCAATTCTGGCCCGGCATCAATACTGACAGTGAAGGCAGTTTGGTTAGTATCTGTAATGTTGCTTACCATCAAGGGTAAGTCTAGCTCGTCTAAGCGATCGCCTGTCATTGCCAAACAAATCAGCCCTCTAGCTTCCACCGCCATGAAATTAATCATGTCGGGTGTGGCAAATTGGGCAGCACAGATTAAATCGCCTTCATTTTCTCTATTTTCATCATCTACCACTACAATGACGCGACCAGATTTTAGGTCTGCTAAAGCGGCATCAATCGAATCAAATTTAAAAGCTTGGGTAGTATTAGGCTGTGACACAGAAAGATTTCCAGCTACCAACGTAAATTTTTTTAACAATTTCTTCTTTTAGATTGTAGCTCCTTTATAAGGCAGAGAAGTAGACTAGCAATGATTTGATAACGTGGCAAAAATTTCTGCCATTAAAAGTGGGGATAAAGTGCAGTGATAGTAAAAGATGAACAGGACGCGGGGACATGGAGATTTATTTTTCCGCATCCTCTTCCCTGTTGTCCGAAAAACTAGAGGGGTTTCAGGCGTTTTGTACGCTGTGCGTCTAGTCGCTGATATTGTTGATAGCTGATAACGAATTCACCATTCATGGGATAAGGATTTCAGATCATGGGCAAATTTAGACGCGTACCCGTTGGGATTGTTGGCGCGTCGGGCTATGGCGGAGTACAGTTAGTACGACTACTGATGGATCATCCAGAAGTCGAACTGGTTTATTTAGGCGGTGAGAGCAGTATCGGCAAATCTTTTGGGGATCTCTACCCGCATCTGGCTCATGCAACTAACCTGCCAATAGAGGCGGTAGAACCAGAAATAATTGCTTATCGCTGTGAAGTAGTTTTCTTGTCTTTACCAAATGGTCTGGCTTGCCAAATCGCGCCCAAACTGTTGGAAAAAGGATGTAAAGTACTAGATTTGAGTGCAGACTATCGGTTCAGTGATTTGACAACTTATACAAATTGGTATGGTACAGAGAGAAGCGATCGCACAATTGCAGCTACAGCAGTTTATGGATTACCAGAACTTTATCGCGATCGCATTGCCGAAGCTGAACTCATTGGTTGTCCTGGTTCATATCCCACTGCTAGTCTCCTTGCACTTTCGCCACTCTTAAAGCAAGGCTTAATCGTCCCAGAAACAGCTATTATCGATGCCAAGTCTGGCACATCTAGCAGTGGACGACAACCTCAAACAAACTTATTACTAGCTGAAGCAGACAACTCCATAGCAGCTTTCAATATCGGCCGTCACCGTCATACCCCAGAAATTGAGCAAATTTGCAGTGACTTAGCTGGTCACGAACTCATGATCCAATTTACACCCCACCTTATCCCAATGGTGCGCGGTATTTTGGCAACGGTATATGCCACAATGCGCGATCCTGGTCTAGTGCGAGATGATTTAATCACAATTTTCTCAGCCTTCTACCGCAACTCTCCTTGGGTGAAAGTCTGCGGTAGCGGCGTTTACCCCCAAACCAAATGGGCTAACGGCAGCAATCTTTGTTACATCGGTGTAGAAGTTGACCCACGCACAGGTCGCGTGATTGTCATGTCAGCAATTGACAATTTAATTAAAGGACAGGCGGGTCAAGCGATTCAGTGTCTGAACCTGATGATGGGCTGGGATGAAACCTTGGGGTTGCCCAAGCTGGGGTTTTATCCTTGATTAGGGGACAGGGGACAGGGGACAGGGGACAGGGGACAGGGGACAGGGGACAGGAAAACTATTCCCTATTCCCTATTCCCTATTCCCTACTTAGGCCCTAACCCGACAGCACCAGCATAAACGGCGCGATCGCCTAGTTCATCTTCAATTCGCAGTAAGCGATTGTATTTTGCTACCCGTTCGCTGCGACAAAGGGAGCCTGTTTTGATTTGACCGGCACGGGTTGCTACGGCTAAATCAGCGATCGTTGTGTCTTCTGTTTCACCAGAACGATGGCTAATTACTGAACGGATACTGTTACGAGTCGCCAAATCAATTGTTTCCAAGGTTTCGGTGAGAGAACCAATTTGATTGAGTTTAATCAAAATGGCATTAGCAGCTTTTTCCTGGATGCCTCTTTGCAAGCGAGTGGCGTTAGTCACAAACAAGTCATCCCCTACCAATTGCACCCGCGAACCTAATTTCTGGGTGAGCAATTGCCAACTTTGCCAATCTTCTTCGTGTAAACCATCTTCAATTGACACAATTGGGTATTGATCAACTAGTTGTCCTAAATAATCAATAAACTCTGCTGGGGCGTGAGGTTTACCATCGTAAACATACTGGCCATTCTTGTAAAATTCGCTAGCCGCCACATCCAATGCCAAAGCTACTTCTTCCCCTGGTTTGTAGCCAGCTTTCTTAATAGCAGCAACCAGCAATTCTAAAGCCACCTGATTAGATTCTAGGTTAGGGGCAAAACCGCCTTCATCGCCCACGCCAGTCAGCAAACCCTTCTCATCTAATACTTGGCTGAGGGTAGCAAACACTTCTGCACCCCAGCGCAACGCTTCCCGGAAGGAAGTTGCGCCAATTGGGACAATCATAAACTCTTGAAAATCCACGTTGTTTGATGCGTGTGCGCCACCGTTAATCACATTCATCAACGGCACTGGGAGCAAATTCGCTAAAGGGCCACCCAAATAGCGATATAGGGGAATTTCCAGAGATTCAGCACCAGCTTTAGCAGCTGCTAGGGAAACTCCCAAAATCGCATTAGCTCCCAAATTGGATTTGTTAGGAGAACCATCTATGGCGATCATCGTGCGGTCTAGGAGTTCTTGGTTGAGGGCATCCAAGCCTAGTAATTTTGGTGCAAGTGCTTCTTTGACGTTTTGTACTGCTTTGAGTACGCCTTTGCCCCCATAACGGCTTTTATCGCCATCACGCAGTTCGTGAGCCTCAAAAGTGCCAGTAGAAGCACCACTGGGAACTTGTGCCAGTCCTACAACACCGTTGGCTAAATGCACTTCGGCTTCAATTGTTGGTCTACCGCGTGAATCAAGAATTTCACGGGCTGCGATCGCTTCAATGGCAGTATCTAGAAATTTACTCATCTGTACTTTATCCTTTGTTCGAGTGTGTTACGCATACAGTCCATCTGCCTAACCCAATCGCTAGCATAGGCGTTTAAGAGACTTTATTGGCTGAGATTAAAGAAGATTTCCATTGTATGGATAGGGATCAATGCCAAAAATGGGTAAGAGAATGTTTATCCTGTCCTTTACCTTTTAATTCTTTCCCTGATGGTATTTCTACCTTCAGACTTTGAGCTAGGTAAAATATTGGCAGAGAATAACACTAAATCAATTACAGAGAAAAGGTCAATATGCGATTACTACACACAATGCTACGGGTAGGCAACCTTGAAGAATCCTTAAAGTTCTACTGTGAAGTTCTAGGAATGAAATTACTGCGCCGAAAAGATTATCCAGGGGGAGAATTTACGTTGGCTTTTGTTGGCTACGGTGATGAAAGCGACAACACGGTAATAGAACTAACCTACAACTGGGGGGTGGAAAAGTACGAATTAGGTAATGCTTACGGTCACATTGCCCTTGGTGTTGATGATATTTACGCTACGTGTGAGGAAATCCGCAATCATGGCAGTAAAGTTGTGCGCGAACCAGGCCCAATGAAACATGGATCGACAGTAATTGCTTTTGTGGAAGATCCAGATGGGTATAAAATTGAACTCATTCAACTTGGAACTCAAGGGTCAGCAGTCAAACAGAAATCACAAGAGCAACTTGTGAGTCAGTAATTCTGATAATCAAGAATATTAGTATGTAGCAGTTTCTCGTTTGAATGCAATACATGGTAGAGGCACACCAATGAGCAATGCTGTGCCTCTACGAGTCCTCATTATTCCATGCAATTGAGAACCGTTATAGCTCTATCGCAGACAATAAAGCTGTAAGAAAATCCGCACCGATGTCTTGAAAAGGTGAACCAGATACGGGAAAATTGATTTTTTACCTAGACAGGTGCATCGCGCTCCTGTTAATCGAACACGCGAGACTTTTCGCTTTTTACCTCCCCTTTTTAGGCGGGTTAGGGGATCTTCTCTGCGTAAATCCTATTAGTATTACGTCCATACTGTCGTTGATGAGCAACACTAATCGCGTAGGCGTAGCCCTTCGTAGACATCGCTCCAATAGCAGTATCGGGCAAAGTCCGCTCAGAACAGTATTTTCGTTTTAAATTAGGAAATAGGTAATTGATTAAACTATCACCAATTGCCAATCCAAAATTGCCACCGGAGATACACGCGGATATACGCTGAGAATGTTTGGATAATTGGAGATTATGGACTAGAGACTAATTCTCTTCCCAATTCCCAATCCCCAAGCCCTAAACTAAAAATCAAAATTCCAAAATTATAAAGATGCAACCTACAGATCCGAATAAATTTACTGATAAAGCCTGGGAAGCAATTGTTAAATCTCAGGATATAGTCCGTGCCTATCAACAACAGCAACTAGATGTTGAACATTTAATTATTGCCCTGTTAGAAGAACCCACTAGTCTAGCAATACGTGTCCTGGCTCGATCTGAGGTCGATCCAATCCGCTTCCAACAGCAGCTAGAAGCCTTTACCCAACGTCAGCCCAAAGTTGGTAAAAGTGATCAGCTCTACCTTAGCCGCAGTTTAGATGTTTTACTAGACCGAGCCGAGGAAGCTAGAGTCAGAATGAAAGACTCCTACATTTCTGTGGAACACATACTTTTGGCCTTTGCTGAAGACGATCGCGTTGGACGAAAGATACTCAAAGGCTTTAGTGTGGATGCAGCTAAATTAGAAGCTACTATCAAAACCATTCGCGGTAGCCAAAAGGTGACTGATCAAAGCCCAGAATCCCGCTATGAAGCTTTACAAAAATTTGGCAGAGATTTGACAGAACAGGCAAAATCTGGAAAACTCGACCCAGTGATTGGGCGGGATGACGAAATTCGGCGGGTAATTCAAGTATTGTCTCGTCGTAGCAAAAATAACCCAGTCTTGATTGGTGAACCTGGGGTAGGTAAAACTGCGATCGCAGAAGCTTTAGCACAGCGGATGGTCAATGGTGACGTTCCCGAATCTCTGAAAAACCGTCAACTCATCTCTTTAGATATGGGGAGTTTGATTGCTGGGGCGAAATATCGGGGTGAATTTGAAGACCGTCTCAAATCTGTACTCCGGGAAGTTACTGAATCTAACGGTCAAATCGTCCTATTTATTGACGAACTGCATACCGTAGTTGGCACCGGTTCCAATCAACAAGGGGCAATGGATGCCGGAAATCTACTTAAACCAATGCTGGCGCGGGGAGAACTGCGTTGCATTGGCGCTACTACTCTCGACGAGTTCCGCAAACACATTGAGAAAGATGCTGCCCTAGAACGCCGCTTTCAACAAGTATTTGTCGATCAGCCAACTGTGGAAAATACTATTTCCATTCTGCGGGGGTTGAAAGAACGCTATGAAGTGCATCACAATGTCAAAATTTCTGACTCGGCTTTAGTAGCAGCAGCAACACTGTCAGCACGTTATATTAGCGATCGCTTCTTACCAGATAAAGCCATTGATTTGGTGGATGAAGCAGCAGCACAGTTAAAGATGGAGATTACCTCCAAACCAGCAGAATTGGAAACCATTGATCGCCGCCTCATGCAGTTAGAAATGGAAAAGCTGTCATTAGCTGGCGAAGAAAAGGGTACTCCCCAAACGAAAGAACGTTTGGAACGTATTGAGCAAGAAATTGCCGATTTAACGGAAAAACAGCAAATATTTAATGAGCAATGGCAAGGTGAAAAGCAGATATTGGAGGCGATAAGCGCCTTAAAGAAAGAAGAAGATGCCTTGCGAGTGCAAATTGAACAGGCAGAACGTGCTTATGACCTAAATAAAGCTGCTCAACTGAAGTATGGCAAATTGGAGGGAGTACAGCACGAGCGCGAAGCCAAAGAAGCGAGCCTTTTAGAAATTCAAAACCAAGGTTCTACCTTGCTGCGAGAGCAAGTCACTGAAGCCGATATTGCCGAAATCGTCGCTAAATGGACAGGAATCCCTGTCAATCGCCTATTGGAATCAGAACGGCAAAAATTGCTGCAACTAGAAAGTCATTTGCATCAACGAGTCATTGGGCAAGAAGAGGCTGTCGAAGCGGTAGCAGCAGCGATTCGCCGCGCCCGTGCGGGGATGAAAGATCCCTCGCGTCCCATTGGTTCATTTTTGTTCATGGGCCCCACAGGTGTGGGTAAAACCGAACTCGCGCGCGCTTTAGCTCAGTTTCTCTTTGATTCTGATGATGCTTTGGTGCGCTTGGATATGTCTGAGTATATGGAAAAACACTCAGTTTCTCGGTTAGTGGGAGCGCCTCCAGGATACGTAGGCTATGAAGAAGGCGGTCAACTTTCCGAGGCAGTTCGCCGCCGTCCTTACTCAGTGGTGCTGTTGGATGAAGTGGAAAAGGCGCACCCCGATGTGTTCAATATTTTATTGCAGGTGTTGGATGATGGGAGAATTACTGACTCTCAGGGAAGGACGGTAGATTTTCGCAACAGCGTTATTGTGATGACCAGTAACATTGGGAGCGAACATATTTTGGATGTATCTGGTGATGATTCCAAGTATGAAACGATGCGGGTTAGGGTAATGGAAGCCTTGCGATCGCATTTCCGCCCCGAATTTCTCAACCGCGTTGATGATATTATTCTCTTCCATGCCCTCAGTCGCACGGAAATGCGGCATATCATCCGTATTCAACTCAAGCGGGTAGAAAATCTCCTGCGCGAGCAAAAAATATTCTTTGAGATATCCCAAGCAGCTTGCGATCACCTTGTCGAATCAGGCTATGACCCAGTTTATGGTGCGCGTCCACTCAAACGCGCAATTCAGCGAGAAGTAGAAAACCCCCTCGCCACCAAGTTATTGGAGAATACTTTTATCTCTGGAGACACGATTATTATTGACAAAAATGAAAATGGTCTGTCTTTTAGCAAAAAAGTGCTGGTGAAGGTGTCAGTACCACAGATTGCTACATAGTCGCAGAAGGCGATTAGAATTCGCGGCTACACAGATAAAACCCACCTATGTGGGTTTATTTTTTTATTCTCTATGAAATGCTGTGCGATCGCAGAAGCGGTAAAGTGAGAAAGCGATCGCTTTTAATTTAACCTGCTTAAAATTGAAGATTAGTATACATACAAATTTCATGCTTTTTTTTTAAGCACTTTGGTTCTGATTTGCATAGTCATCATAAAGCCCTTCATCTTCTAAAGTATAGCCATTCAAAAAGGCATCATGGTTACGGATGTTTTTAAGTTCTTCCAGATGAATTATGTTTTTATTCTCATTTTCCCAGTCTTCACTATCCAAAACTGAGAATTCTGTTAATTCTGGGTCATTCAAAAAATCTGCGGCTGTGTCGGTGATAAAAGGTTCTAGTATTTTGTGACGTTCTGCCAAAGATAGACTAGTAATTTCTTGGAGAGATAGCTGTTTTTGCTCATGAAGGTTTTCTGACATTTTATTTACGTTCCTGAAAATGGGTTAAGTTTAATTTAGTAATGTATGAGCATTACTTTTAATTTCAGAGGCTTAACATTATTTCTATATCTTTTATTGAATTAAAGTTTGGAAGCGCTCATCTTCTCTAATACTATCCAAATTCAAGTCATTTTTTGCCATTTCACGATATTCGTCAGGATTTAGGTTAATAGCCTGCTGTAGATTTTTAATCGCTAATTCGATATTGCTCTGTGAAGCATAACAGCAAGCCTTGTTGTACCAAGCGGTATGATTATCAAGTTTAATCTCTATAACTTTATCAAAACTGGCAATAGCTTGTTCATAGCGCTCTAACTTCATTAGTGCAAAACCTTTATTAGACCATGCAACGTAGTCATCATATTTAAATTCAAGGGCTTTGTTGCAACTTTCTATAGCCTCTTCATATCTACCTAAGTAATAAAGCGCAAAACCTCGATTTGCCCAGGTTAGCTCAAAATCGGGTTTAATTTCAAGGACTTTTTCAAAGTTGTTAAAAGCCTCTTCGCAGTATTCTACTTCAGATAATAGAGGATTTTTTTTGTTAAGAAAATCTGGGAAGATAAAACTAATTTCTAACGCTTTTTCATAAACAGGACTCATTCCTTCACAAGAGTATTTTTTAAGCAATAAATAGCCTCGGTTGTTCCAGCATTGGTAGTTATCAGGTTCAATTTTCAGCACATTGTCAAAACTAGAAATAGCTTCGGAGTAACGACCTAAGTGATATAAAGCATAGCCTCGCTCCTCCCAGGTATAGTGAGAATCAGGTTTAATTTTCAGTGCTTGGTCGTAGGCAGTGATCGCTTCTTCATCGCGTCCTAAATTCTTTAGCACATCACCTTTTCTGTCCCAAGCATAGTGATAATCAGGTTTAATTTTCAGTGCTTGGTCGTAGGCTGCGATCGCTTCTTCATTGCGTCCTAAATTCTTTAGTGCATCACCTTTCATATCCCAAGCATAGTGAGAATCAGATTTAAATTCCAGTGCTTGGTTATAGGCTGTGATCGCTTCTTCATTGCGTCCTAAATTCTTTAGTGCATTACCTTTCCTGTACCAAGCATAGTGAGAATCAGGTTTAATTTTCAGTGATTGTTCGTAGGATACCAGCGCCGCTTCATGTTCCTTAGCAGCATATAGTATATTTCCTAGTTCGACTAGTAAGCTTGGCTTCTGATTCTCTGACTGATGTTTTTCGGTCAGCAAGTCTTGAATTTCTATAATTTTCTCAATTTTTTGTTCAGGGGTGAGTTTCAAATATTCTCCATAGTCTCCTTCTAATAGCAGACGTGTTGACTCTTGTTCTACTAAATCTGGTGTTGTGGGTAATTCAAACACGCCAGAACGCCAATCAAAAAAATCTGGGGCGCGATGAATAAAATAGTTGATCGAAAATGAACGCAAAAGAAAAACAAAGCTAATTGGAAAATCATCTCTAAAGCGTTCTCGCTGTTGATTTAAGTGATTTAAAATATGCGGAACACTGGTTAAATTGCTAAATTGACCTTCAGTAATTTCTCCAAAACTTCTCTTTTCATATTTATATAAAGAATATTCCAGACCTTTAATCAATAAAATATCAACTTGCTTGTCTTTAACAAACTCAACTACTCGCTCATATAAATTATCAATCGCCTCAACCAACCGCAAAACTGCAATCTTCTTCTGCGGAATCTCCTGCGGAAGTTTGATAATCAAATTGTCTGCTTCCACAGGTGTACATTGGACAAAAAACAAACCAAATCCTGATTTCCGCCTCAGTGCGCGAAGCAAATCTTGATAAGCTTCTTCTGGTTCTGGGGGTAAATCATCATCCCAATCGCTTAAATTTGGGTTCATGGAAGTTTCGCTACGGCTTCTTTAAATTCTGGGATTCCTTGAATCAATGGATGAATATCATACCAACGCTGCATTTCTCCATCATCATCCAAATAGCGGTATTCTAAAAGACAACGGTTGTACATCAAACTGCGATACAAGTCATCATTAATAATGCGCTTAGAACAAGATACTTCTGCTAACAGACACCATTGATGATTTTCCACAGCGCGGCGATAAGTATCTCTGGCTTGAGTAATTGCTCGTCGCACCGCCTTTTCTGAAACAGGTAACTCTTCAGTGCGTCCAAAGGCATCTTGAGTTAACAATAGCAAATTTCTCACATGACCTCCACTCATTAAACAAAGTCTGTCTAAGGTTTGGGGACTGTCGAAAATTTCTGTTTCTAGTGATAGTTCGGGTGCAATTTGCCGGACTCGCTTGTTAATTACTTCTTTAACTTTCTTGAGTCCTGGCTGATAAATGTCTCCTTTGAGAGTGTTTACCATAATCATCGGCAAAATTTGGGGGTCGCCGTAGATATCTCTGAGGTCTGTTGCCCTGGTAGAATAGACCATTGAAATGGGGACAGTGTAAATCAAATGGCAATCTAAAGCTTGGAGTTGTTCGCTACGATCTAAAAAGACTTCCTCATAGTTGGTGCGTTCTCCGTCTTTGACTAACACCATTCGGTCTAAGTTATCGACAATTACCGCCAGTTTCTTGTAGCCATTAGGTAAGTGCTGTTTTGCATCCACCAGAAACTCATTTAACACCTGAATTAAAGTGACGGTGTAAGGATCAATTTTTTGGCGAATCTTCTGGCGTAATTCAGGAACAGCCCTTAAATTTGCAGTCAACTTAGCGAATTGAGTTAGCTGTGCTTCCACTCCCAGACTTTCAAATTCTATGGGAGTCTGCGCCAAATCTTTCAAATCTTCCCAACGACCTTTTAACCAGTCGAGTATAGGACGAGGACTAGCAATTTCTTTTAAATCTTTGAGCAAACGGCGGGTACAGGCGAGGAGAATATCTGTATATTGGGCATCTTCTGAATCGATATCTTCTTCATCAGCCGCAAAATACACCACATAAAATTCCCGATTTTCTAAATATTTCTTTAACCTGAGTAATTCTGTAGACTTCCCCGCACCCCGATGACCAGAATACAATTGACAAGTATTTGTATCTGCCAATCGCATCCGATTTCCCAACTCTTGCTCAATATCCGCATCTCCGCGCACATCCTGACAATCTACATATTTTGGATCACCTGCGGGTAAGGGTTCAAAGGGGTTAAAGGCATTGTAGAGCTTTGCGAGTAAGTCAGAACTATTAACCATAGGTAAAAAATATTGCAATGATGCTCATAATAATGGAGATTATAGAGAATTGAGGTGTTTCGCAAAAGAAGAAATCAGTAACAAGTAAAACACAACACCAGTATTCTTCCAACCGTCGAGGCAAGGTGCTGTTATTTTCACTAGTTTTGCGGGAATCCTGTAGTTGTATACCCACCAAATTAGTCATTCCGTCAGGTTAGGTAGGAATTATTTATGCAACTCATCACTTCGTTAGATATTAGAAATTCGGAATATTTATCAAAAAATCGGCTCATCAGTTATCACCACCAGTTGCGTCTAATTTTTTCGCTGGGTCATGAGGTAAAAAACGTTCTGGAAATTGGGATTTTTAATTCCCTATTAACAGACCTTCTGAAAAACAATGGATACAATGTCTTCACCGCTGATGTTGACCCCAACCTCAAGCCAGAAATGATTTTGGATTTGACAACAGATTTTTCATTGCCAAAAGATAAATTTGATGCAATCGTCCTGTTTCAAGTGCTGGAACACTTCCCTTACGAACAGTCAGAAGAAGCACTGAAAAAACTTGCCGAAGCAACCAAGAAATTTTTGGTAATTTCGATTCCTTATTGCACTCAATACTTGTCATTTCAGATCAAAACCTCTTTTTCAGGCAGACCAAGGCATTTATTACTCAATGTGCCAAAATTCTGGAATACAAAGCCAATATGTGACGAACACTACTGGGAAATGGGTTTAAAAGGATATCCGAAAAAACGGATTTTAAACTCCGTTGCCAACGCTGGGTTAACTGTTAAGCAAGAATTTATCGATCCTACTTACCCGTACCACTACTTTTTAGTGTTAGAAAAAACTGGTAGTATTACTTAGGCGAGTGTCTCAACTAGGCTAATAAAGCTGCGGTCAAAATCGGGAGTAGGGAAATCCGAATCATACAATGGGGGCAAACAACGCTCAAAAAAGGAGCGATCGCCTAAGCTATGCTTTTAAAATCCTAATTGGTATCATGCTCTCCTGTGTTCTCCGGGTTTATCCTTGAAAACAGAGGGCTAGGCTGTATTAGCCACTATCATCATTTCAGATACTAACATCGAAAATTACCAATTATGCTAGAACAAGGCACTATCAGTATTCATACTGAGAATATTTTCCCGATCATCAAGAAGTCGCTTTACTCAGATCACCAAATCTTCTTGCGGGAACTGGTATCCAATGCTGTAGACGCTATCCAAAAGCTGAAAATGGTATCCCGCGCCGGAGACTATGCTGGAGACATCGGCGAACCGGAAATTGAAATTGCCATTGACAAAGATAAGAAGACTCTCTCCATCTCCGATAACGGTATCGGGATGACCGCAGATGAAGTTAAGAAATATATCAATCAGGTTGCCTTCTCTAGTGCTGAAGAATTTATTCATAAATATGAAGGCAAATCAGATCAACCGATTATTGGTCACTTCGGTCTTGGTTTCTACTCTTCCTTCATGGTGGCGCAAAAGGTAGAAATTGATACCCTCTCCTATCAAGAAGGAGCGCAGGCGGTTCACTGGACTTGTGATGGTTCCCCAGCTTTTACTCTAGAAGAATCGCCCAAGACAACTCGCGGTACTACTATTACTCTCAGCCTACAAGGAGAGGAGGAGGAATTTCTAGAGTCAGCACGGATTAAGAATCTTGTCAAGACTTACTGCGACTTCTTGCCAGTACCAATAAAACTAGAAGGTGAAGTATTAAATAAGCAAAAAGCACCGTGGCGAGAGTCTCCGAGTAATCTGAGTCAAGAAGATTATTTAGAGTTTTACCGCTACCTGTATCCTTTTCAAGAAGAACCTCTGTTATGGGTACATTTAAATACAGACTATCCCTTTATCATCAACGGGATTCTGTATTTCCCCAAAATGCGGCCGGATGTAGATGTTACGAAAGGGCAGATCAAGCTATTTTGCAATCAAGTTTTTGTTAGCGACAACTGCGAAGAAATAATCCCGCAATTTCTGATGCCGATGCGGGGTGTGATTGATAGCACCGATATTCCCCTAAACGTATCGCGCAGTGCCTTGCAAGGCGATCGCACCGTGAAGCGAATTGGTGATTACATTGCCAAAAAAGTAGGCGATCGCCTCAAAGAACTTTTCCGCGATAATCGTGAACAATACATTAGTGCTTGGAAAGACCTCGGCACCTTTGTTAAATTCGGCGTTCTCAACGACGAGAAATTCAAAAAACAAATCGAAGATATCATCGTCTTCCGCACTACCGCCAAGCTGACAGAAAAAGTTGCTGCTGAAACTCCAGTGGTTGAAGTCCAGTCTTCAGACGGGGATGCTTGGCAAGATGTCACTCCTTCACCCAGCGCTGAGAACTCAACCCCCAGCGCTCCCTATACTACGCTGAAAGAATATCTAGAACGCAACAAAGAACGTAACGAAAACCGAGTTTTCTACAGCACTGATGAAACAACCCAAGCTACATACATAGAACTACACAAAAATCAAGGCTTGGAAGTCCTGTTTATGGACTCCTTCATCGACACTCACTTTATCAACTTCCTAGAGCGAGAATATCAGGATGTTAAGTTTACGCGAGTAGACTCAGATTTAGATAATACTCTGCTGGAACAAGATAAAGATAAGGAAATTGTCGATCCTAAGACGAACAAAACCCGCAGTGAGACTATTAAAGAGTTATTTGAGAAATCTCTCAACAAACCCAAACTCAACATCCGTACCGAAGCGTTGAAATCAGACGATCCTCAAGGTACACCACCTGCGATCGTTCTTCTACCAGAGATTCTGCGCCGCCTGCGAGAAATGAATGCCATGATGCAGCAGGGGACAGCAGAGTTTCCCGATGATCACATTTTGCTGGTGAATACTGCTCACCCGCTAATTCAAAATCTGGCCAATCTTAACCAAGGTAGTATTATTCAAGGTGACGGTCAATCGGCTAACGATCAGTTAGTTAACTTGATTTGCCAACACGTCTATGATTTAGCGTTGATGTCTCAGAAAGGATTTGACGCTGAGGGAATGAAATCCTTCGTCGAGCGATCGAATGAGGTACTCACTAAGCTGACGGAACAAGCTAGTAAATAGTGCTGAGTTAGGAGTTGGGAGTTGGGAGTTGGGAGTTGGGAGTTATTTCTGCCGCCACTCCCTACTCCACTTCTGTTGCCTAAGACATAGAATGGAAAGGCTGTATTAAAATAAGGATCTGGAGATAGTTGCTATGTCTCGTCGCTGTGAACTAACTGGTAAGAAGGCAAATAATGCCTTTGCTGTTTCCCACTCTCACCGCCGTACTAAACGCCTTCAGCACGCTAATCTGCAAAGCAAGCGTGTTTGGTGGGAAGGCGGAAATCGCTGGGTGAAGTTAAAGCTATCTACCAAAGCAATCAAAACCCTACAAATTAATGGGTTAGAAGCAATGGCAAAAGAAGCTGGCATTAATCTGAATCATTACTAAGTAATGTAGATTTTATAATCTGAGACTTTTGTCAGGTGGAATACAGGTAATTCGTAGGGGCGTACAGCTAGCTAGCTGTACGCCCCTAACGCTTATCACCAAGGCGGCGGAAAGCCCACTTGCTTTTTGAGGTGTCCGGGATAGCCGCCCCACCGCCGTTAACTGTTGACTGTTGACTGATGACGGTTAATCATCAGTATGCACGTGTTATTCCATCCCTTTTTAGGGGTGGGATGAGCTTAAATATTGAGTAGTAGGCTTTGTATATTTTGAATACTGTTGGTGGCAAGAGAGAAATATGTATTGATTACACCACGGTTAAAAATGGGTGTCTTTGAATACAGATGCTTATCAGTCTTTTATGTTTCAGAACTCCTACATAGAAAACCGTAGAGTGAAGAAAAAACCTCTGGAGTCACCAGAGGTTTTGGTTCCTGATTTAGTTTCTACTAGTTACTACAACTTGTCCTGAGTCATTTCCCGATAATGAACGAAATTATTTAACTCATCCCACCCCTTGAAGGGATGGGGAGACAATTTCCCCTTGTCTCCCCATCCACCTGTTCTTTGGACTTGGTGGTAAAAAATAATCAAATTCAGATATCCCCGAACCATTATCTGCGATCGCATCAACAACACTCGTTAATAAAGTCAAAAGCGTTGAATCATCCGTGAGTATTGCAATTCTCACAAATAAAATAGCATTTATATATATATTGAATTCGCTATCAAGTAAATTTTATCTGACTTCTTCTAAGGGTCTTCGCGCAAAATACCAAGTGTCCATAGTCTTTAGATATTTTCAAAATTAGGAACTAATTTTATTGGCTTAATTTTAGTAAAACCTATCTTTAGCTAGAATCAATTCGTTGCAAACGCATCTATAAATAGTTTTACGCTAAACTAGATTATTTTCATACTATAGATAGATATCCACATAGCGAATATGGCAGATAGTAATGTATGTAGTTTTCCTACTATGGGCAGATGTAGACTTTCTATGAATTTATGAAAATACTGTGTTTGTTAGCAACTAATAAGTTAGGTATTCTGAGGTTTGGCTCAACAAGTAATTTTAAATTAGCAATTATTATTAAAACAAAAATTTTAATTAGTAACCTATTATTTTTCCAAATCAAATGATTTGTAAAATTTTAGTAAACTATTTATCAAGGTTTGATAAATATTTATTATTTTTTCTAAAAACTATTGACTAGATGTAAGATTATTCTTAAATAAAGAATAGTGGATTACGGAAAAGATTGAGTAGCTGTCACTTTTGGGTTGAATTTTTATTCTAGATAGTTTAAAGTTTATGACTATCTGCTGATGAGAAAGTAGTTAGTTTTAGGATAGTCTAAGAAGTAGATTTGCACTCATACCTGACCTTGACTCTTTTTAGATTCCAATTAACGGAACAAGATTCAACCTCTTGTTGATAATGAACATTAAACCTACTAATGTTTAGGTAGGTTAATCTCTGAAACCGTATTGTAGAATTCAGTAAAATCATCAATATAAGGGCTACCCGAAGGCTGGAAAGTGTTTGCCTATTACCATCAACTAGGGGCGAATGGTCTTAACCAATACCATTATTGCACCGGGCTTCAGGAAAGTCTGTCAAATTCTAGCGGCTAGCCAGTGAGCAGTTTACTGGTTTTAAGTATTTTTATTCCAAGTGAAAACCATTAACGCCGATTTTCGATTTATTAAAATCTGAGTCAGCGCAGTAATATCCCTCCTAAATTATCAGAATATTAGGGGGAAATTCTTAGCCTTATTTGCACACTACGTCAATCTTTAATCAACGTTCTAGAACTCATTAATTTTGCATTTGTGTATCCTGATAAATCAGGATTTTAACAACAGCTGCAAAAGACAAATTTGATCACATTTGACAGTTGGCGGCAACTGATAAAAATTATGTCAGAATACTTCAGTCAAGAGAAAGCTTTTGAATGCTACGACATGCACGAAAGCAAATTTTTAACGCCTTTTCAGAGGAAGGCACTGTTGAAAAATTTGCAAGCTAATTTACAGCCAGAATATCGTCGGCGGATTGAAATTATGTTGCTGGCGGATATGAGTAAATCTCAAAGTCAAATCTGTGAAATATTAGGTTGTTCGCAGGAAATGGCACGGTACTGGATTGGCATAGCAGAGGCGGGACTAGCGCACAAATGGAATGAGCGACCAATAGGTAGACCCAAGACTGTTAACGATCAATATATTCAACGTTTGAAAGAATTGGTAAGTAATAGTCCCCGTGAATATGGCTATGCATTTAGCTACTGGACGGCCCAATGGTTGAGCAAACATTTAGCAAATGAATTTGGCATTGCAATTACCGATCGCCATGTTAATCGCCTGCTAAAAAAAATGGGACTTTCTACTAAGCGCAAAAACTCTTGCCCACCAGAAACTGACCAGAATAAGGATGCTGGCATTACAATCTGCGACTTGCAATCTAACTCCGAACCGAGTTTGCATTGGTCATTTAATCTAATTCAGACCAATAACTAATACTGTTTTGGAGGTCAGAAAATGCCATCAGCGTTTTCCCAGCAATATTTAGCTGAACAAATCACCCAAACCTTGGGTAAGTCGCTGTCAAAGGAAGAACTTGACACATGTCTCAGAGGGCTGGAAATTGTTGAACCACAAGTAGCAAAGCAGTTTTGGCAAGCAACTACAGCCGAACCAGGAATTTATATTGTCCTGAGTGGTAAAGTCAGACTGCTGGATAGCTCTAACAACTTAATCACCACCCTCTTGTCTGGAGCATCATTTGGCGATCTGACTCTATTTCCAGAAAAGGAACTCCGTCCTTATGTTGCTAGAGCTTCGGTAAACTTAAAGCTTTGCTATATCAACCGAGAGACTTTACAAGAGCTAATTCGCATATCGTTTAGCATCCGCGATCGCCTTTTAAGACGCGCAGAAGTTTGGGATTTGCTGCTGTTATGCTGCCACAACTCCTTAATTGGGCATAATGGCTCTGTTGAGGAGATGTTCAAAGCCTTATCCCTATTTGAGCGGCACAATCTGGAGAGTGGTTCCTTGAGTGGTAACGTCACCAAAGATATCAAGCTTTGGTTACTACATCGGGGAGAACTGCTACATTCTAACGGGCGAAGATTGACACCTGGAAACATCTACGTGAATCCAAAACAAGGAAGTTGGCAGGTAGCACAACCAGCGATCGCTTACAGTTTGAGCAATGCTGATTGGCAAACAGCATTACAACATTGGCCGCAATTAGCAGATTTAATAGACTTCCAAGAGCATCAAGCTGGGCTAGGTATAGAGGACAGAGGACAGGAGATAAGGGACAGTGTTTCTCAAAACCCAATTCCCAATTCCCAATCCCCAATCTCCAGCGTCGAGCCAAAACAAAAGCAAAAAAGACAACGGGCGTACTTTCCTAGCCCAAGACTGAGGGCGGGGCATTGGTTGGGACGCTTAACTAAACGGTATCCGTTCTTTGAACAACAAAGCGCCTCTGACTGTGGGGCATCTTGTTTAGTGATGATTAGTCGCTATTGGGGTAAGCGCTTTAATGTCAACCGCATACGGGATTTAACCAACATCAGCCGTAGCGGGGCATCAATGCGGGGTTTAACAGCCGCCGCAGAAAGTATCGGCTTTGCAACCCGTCCGGTGAAAGCTAGCTTTGATAAATTAGCACAACAACCTCTACCTGCGATCGCTCACTGGGAAGGTAAGCACTACGTTGTCCTCTATGAAGTCAATAAAAAACGTGTGATTATTGGCGACCCGGCCATCGGTCAACGCACCCTTACCCCTAGCGAATTTAAAGCCGGTTGGACTGGTTATGCGTTGTTACTACAACCCACAGACGTACTTAAAGCAACCCAGGAAGCAGTTACACCATTTTGGCAGTTTTTTGATTTAGTCAAACCTCACTCACAAGTACTGCTAGAAGTCTTTATGGCTTCGGTGTTGATTCAGTTATTTGGACTAATTACACCTTTATTTACTCAGCTGTTGTTAGACCGAGTAATTGTGCAAGGTAGCACCCTAACTTTAAACGCCGTTGGTTTAGGGTTGCTAATTTTTGGCTTTTTCCGCGTTGCTCTTAATGGATTGCGGCAATATCTACTAGATCACACGGCGAATCGCCTGGCAGTAACACTGCTTGTCGGTTTTATTAAACATACCTTTCGCTTGCCTTTAGCCTTTTTTGAGTCGCGCTACGTTGGCGATATTGTGTCTCGCGTCCAAGAAAATCAAAAGATTCAGCGCTTTCTAACTGGAGAAGCACTATCAATTGGTTTGGATTTAATGACAGTGTTTGTCTATGTGGGATTGATGTTTTGGTATAGCTGGCAAATGGCATTGTTTAGTTTAGCGATCGTGCCGCCTTTTGTACTATTAGCACTGATAGCTACACCGTTCTTGCGTCGCATTAGCCGCGAAGTTTTTAATGCTTCAGCTACAGAAAATAGTTATCTGATCCAATCCCTTACAGGTATTCGCTCAGTTCGCTCTATGGCAATTGAGCAAACAGTCCGTTGGCATTGGGAAGAACTGTTGAATAATGTCATTAAAAAGACCTTTAGCGGCCAGATAATTAGTAACCAACTCCAAATTTTCAGTTCTAGTATCGAAACACTGGTAACCACAGGATTACTTTGGTTTGGTGCATGGCAGGTAATTCAAAACCAACTGACCATTGGACAATTAATTGCATTCAATATGTTGTTAGGAAATGTCATCCGACCTTTCCAACGACTCGTTGTACTGTGGAATCAATTGCAAGAGGTGATTATTTCCACTGAGCGGATTAATGATGTCTTAGAAGCTGAACCAGAAGAAGATTTACAATATCAACCCCGCCAGTCCTTAGGTAATTTACGTGGTCATATTATATTTGAGAATGTGACTTTTCGTTATCACCCAGAAAGCGATATTAACGTCTTAGAAAATCTCAGTTTTGAAATCAAACCTGAGCAAACTATAGCGGTTGTTGGGCGTAGCGGTTCTGGGAAAACTACTCTCTCCAAATTGATTTTAGGACTTTATCTGCCGACGGATGGCAAAGTGTTGATTGATGGTCAAGATATGACCAATATTTCTCTGCGATCGCTCCGCTCACAAATTGGTGTTGTAGATCAAGATACATTTTTGTTTGGCGGTACGATTCGAGAAAATATCAGCATTGCTCATCCAGAAGTTTCCCCAGAAGAAATTATTGAAGCGGCGCGTCTAGCAGGAGCAGATGAGTTTATTAAGCAAATGCCAATGGGCTACGAAACCCAAATTGGTGAAGGTGGGGGTATGTTATCCGGTGGACAACGCCAACGCCTAGCGATCGCTCGTGCTTTGTTAGGAAATCCCTGCTTCTTGGTATTCGATGAAGCAACCAGTCACTTAGATGCTGAATCTGAGCGGATTATTCAGAACAACCTCAAAAAGATTCTTCAAGGACGCACAAGTTTAATCATTGCTCATCGTCTCTCCACCGTGCGTCATGCTGACTTGATTTTAGTTTTAGATCGGGGCATTTTGGTCGAAAGCGGTACTCACGATCAATTAATCGCCAAGAAAGGTCATTATTTCTATCTCAACCAGCAACAACTAGCGCAAACAGGTTGAAAGGGGCTGGGGGATGAGGAATGGAGGGACAAGGAGGACAAGGAGAATTAGAGACTCATTCATCTACCTTTGATACTCATTCATCTACCTTTGATACTCATTCATCTACCTTTGATACTCATTCATCCACCTTTGATACTTGTTCATCCACCTTTAATACTTGTTCATCCACCTCAAAGGCTCATTAATGGAGTTCAAAGACTCATTAATGAAGCTCAGAAACTCAAATCTATCAATCCCCCATGCCTAATCCCCAATTATTATGCCAAACCCATCTAATAATTCATCATCCGCCTTTGCTATACCAAAGCAGGCTGAATTTCACCTGGTTGAAGACGCAAGCGCCATTCTTCATCCTCAGACACAAAAAACATCTGAAGCAAACGATTGGTTTTATGGCACCGAGGAACTGCTAGATGCCTTACCAAGGATCTGGACGCGCTCCATGTTGTATTTACTGATAGGCTTTGCTGGGATCATTTTACCTTGGGCAATGCTTTCTAAAGTTGATGAAACAGGAAGTGCTAGAGGGCGAATGGAACCTGAAGGAGCAACCCAACAATTGGATAGTCCAGTTACTGGTAGCGTTACTGCTGTCAACGTCAAAGAAGGCACAACTGTAAAAGCAGGACAGGTTTTGCTTGAATTGGAGTCTGATGTGCTGCGAACGGAATTGCAGCAGGTGCAGACAAAACTAGAAGGTTTATTAAATCGGCGATCGCAACTGGATCTCCTAAAAAACCAAATTCTGCTGACGATTAACATTCAAGAACAACAAAATAAATCCCAAGAATTAGAAAAAATTTCCCAAGTTAGTCAGGCGCAGCAAAACTTTGATGCAAAACAGAGTACTTATAACTTACAACGACTGGAAAAACTGGCTCTAGTGGAACAGGCTAGCCAAAATATCAGTTCTACCCAGATTGCTCAAAAGTTAGCCAAGAGTCGTTTAAGCCGAGATTTAACAGAAGTTGCACGTTATCGCCAGCTTTTGCGACAAGGCGCGATTCCCCAAACCAAAGTTGTGGAACTAGAAAAGATCGCAGAAGAAAGCCAACGTTTGCAGGAACAAGCAAAATCTGATATCACACAAGCCCAGTTGCGCTTAAAAGAAGAACTGAATCGTTATCAGTCGCTAATGAGTCAAGCTACCTCAGATATTCAGCAGGCAAAACTTCGCCTGCAAGAGCAGCAAAGCAGCTACCGCAGTGTGGTGCAAGCAGGTAGACTGGCGGTGCTAAAAAATCAGGAACAGCTTAAAGACTTACAAACACAAATTACTAGCCTGCAATCCGAAATTGCTCAAACCGGAAGCCAAATCACATCCTTACAGCTACAGATGCAACAACGAGTAGTGCGATCGCCTATTGATGGCACAATTTTTGAGTTGCCTATCCAAAAACCAGGCTCAGTAGTAGAACCGGGACAAATGATTGCCCAAATTGCGCCCGAAAATGCTTCCTTGATTCTAAAAGCGCAAATGCCCAACCAAGAAAGTGGTTTTTTAAAGGTGGGAATGCCAGTTAAAATCAAATTTGATGCCTATCCCTTCCAAGATTATGGGGTAGTAGAAGGGCGCGTCACTTGGATTTCACCTAACTCGAAAGTTCAAACGACTAATCAAGGTAGCATCGAAACCTATGAGTTGGAAATCTCCCTAGTTCAGCCCTATATTCAAACTGCCAACAAACGTATTCCTCTAACACCAGGTCAAACAGCAAGCGCAGAGGTGGTTATCCGTCAACGCCGGGTGATTGACTTTATCCTAGATCCGTTTAAGAAGTTGCAAGAAGGTGGTTTGGAGCTTTAGTAATTACACCCCTTGTAGGGGTTCACAGATGTGCGTCCCTACAAGGGGTTGTGGTTCAAATAAATGAAAAAAGCTGTAAGCCAGATATGGCAAGGAAATTTTAGAGTTATCCTCTGTCGTTGATCGTCTATGCGATCGCACAAATTATTGCCTTTAAAGTAAATCAACTATAGCCCTACTTAATCATTCGTGAATAACGAGATCCCCGATTTCTTAGAGAAGTCGGGGATCTGAGGCTTGCAATTTAATTTGTATAAAGCATGACTAGCTTGCAGTAGTATCAATATTGTATTTTGATTGTTTACTTTTAGATATTAGTTTTTTCAATTACTCTACTTTTATCAAATAATAAAAATCATTAATCACTTCAAAATTCTTTTATTGTTGCACAAGATAAAATATTTAGGTTACTATTAACCAAAGGCAATAATAAATAATTAAATCTAAAAGCCATTATAGATATAATTAATATTGTCTGAATAACACTAATAACGTCCTATTAATTTAGGTTAGCAATTGGAGGAATTAGATTATGTCAAATGTATTGACTGTTTCTCCTGAGGATATTCTTGACCACATAAAGCTTGCTTGCCAAATCCCTAGTATATTGGAGGCGATCGCAACTCGAAAAATTGTTGAATATGAAGCGAAAAAGGCAGGTATTCAAATTGGTTTAGAAGAACTGCAACAGGCCGCAGATAGCCTGCGTTTAGCCAACCGACTTATCAAAGCAGAAGATACCTGGGAATGGTTAGAAAAATATCATCTTTCTTTAGACGACTTTGAAGCAATAGCCGAAACTAAGCTACTGTCTGCCAAATTAGCCAATCATTTATTTGCAGACAAAGTTGAACCATTTTTTTATGCACACCAACTAGATTACGTTGGAGCAGTAACTTATGAAGTTATATTGGATGATGAAGATTTAGCTCTCGAACTGTTTTATGCACTGCAAGAAGGTGAAATTAGTTTTCAAGAAATTGCCCGCCAATACATTCAAAATACTGAAATACGCCGGGCTGGAGGATATCAAGGAATACGTCTCCGCACCGATTTTAGACCGGAGATCGCAGCAGCCATCTTTGCTGCTAATCCCCCACAAATTCTCAAGCCAATAACTACTCCAAAAGGAGTGCACATAATTGCCGTTGAGGAAATCATTAAACCTCAATTAGACGAACAGCGACAGTTGAAAATTATCGAAGACTTGTTTGCTAATTGGTTAAAGACACAAATTGCCACTATGGAAATAGTGACAAAATTCACAAAGGATGTCAGTCCTCAAGTATCCAAAGATGTGTTAATACAGGCTTAATTCTGCTTCTAAAAATGCTTAACAGTAAGTTGTGGCGGAAGTTTGCCTATCTTGAATAAACAAGGGGTTTAAGCCCCTTGTTACGCCCCAAGTCTTGTTCAGGACTTACGCAAAATACTTCTCAAACTCCTATTCCTCCGTGTTCTCTGTGCCTCTGTGGTAGCCTGCGGCAAGCCGCTTCTCTACGAGAGGCTTCGCGAATGCGTCTACGATTTTCCGTTACCTGTTCGTCAGTCCTATTGTTAATTGAGATAATAACGCCAGTTGCTCATGGGGGAAACCCTCATGAGCAACTGGCGTGCGAATTTTATGAGACTGATGCTATTCTTTTAATATTTAGTTTTAACGACGTTTATCACTACGCCCTTGAATCCAGGCTGACTCTAGTTTAAAAAGTCCTAAATTCCCAGAATCAGTTTGATCACAGTTTGCTTTGCGAAATCGGCAGTTATTTTTGATTAATCGAATGTAGGTACGCGAGGGTATGTATTTGAGAGGATTGTAGCCACCAAAACGTAGGATTAAAACACAAGCCCAGGAATACTTTCCAGCAGAAACAGCTTTGACTATCTGTTCCAATTCTTCATTAGTAAAGTTAAAATTGTGATCTAATTGTTCATTAGACTCGGAAAATTCTTGAGTCATATAATTACCTCGTCAGCGAAAATATGATCTTAAATCAGGAATCAGGAGTATCACGTCCAGCGGTTCAGAGATTCAAGGAGGTGTAGATATCATCCGAGTTGGCATTGAGATAAGGACGTTTCAATTCAATTTCCCATAATGAGAAATGTCGCAGTATTGCTGACATCCTATCTGCTGGCGTATTATTACCTAGTTGCCAAGCCTCAACCAAACCATTAGCGACAATTTGGCAGCGGTGTGTACCAAAACTTTCTTGGTCACCAAACTTGCGGTCTGGTTCTTCAGCGATCGCTAACCCTGGTGCTATAAACTTGGTAAATAAAGGTACTTGCTCCTGAAAATGCAATTGATTTTCTCTATATACTCTCTCTAAGACTGGACGAACAAGTTCATAGTCTTTTTTGTCAAAATAAAGCACTGCTGAGTCGTAACGCCCATAATCGGAAGGGTTGTACAATGCTTTAAATGAGAAAGCAATAGATATAGCATTGAGTTGGGTAGTCAAATCCTTCATGACTGCAACTGAACCTTCTGGGGTCAAGTTGAAGTACACACGTACCAAAGTTTGATAATTTCGAGCCATAGCTGCATTAGCAACTGCCATATAAAATCCGTTTTGTACCAGATTATTAGGCATTCTGATTGCTACCGAGTCACCGATATTAGCAGCTTGTTGTAAGCTATCAGGTTCAATGTGTAGCCTCAAACCATTCTTATGCACCACCAAACTACCATCTGTGTCTTCTTTGACAACCAGCCAATCATGATTCCAGTAGCCTACACCTCTGTTATTTTCATGTAAGCGATCGTAAAAAGCTATATCTACGCCGTATAATGTATTGTTTTCGAGATTTTGGTTCACAGCCAAATTCGTTGCTTCAGCGTTGGATGACAAAAGACTTTTCGATGAGCCGTTGTAGTAGAGAGCGTAAAGAAAACTACGTAGTTGATGACTCAAAAACTTATTTTGGAAATCTAAAGATAATTGCTGAAAGTGAGGGACTATTGATTCTGGTACTTCCACCGGGTCAAAGTCTGGATGTTTAATACAATGGTAGGACTGGATTTCAACCTTATGAACGATATCTTGTAGTGATATCTGCAATGACTCTGGAATATCTGACAGTTGATTTGCCAGCGAATCTAATAGTTGCATAAAACCTTGCCTGTCAATGATGTGGAGAGATAGGGACAGACAAACAAAAATGTTTGCGTCCCCTTGTTGACTTTGAATTTATTTTGAAGCGGGAGATAAGTTAATCGGAGAGAGGGCTGATGCATCTACACCAAAAATTGTTGATATCGATGCTTCTGGACGGCATAATAAACTCTTAGCAACCTGGAGTATGCAAATACCTTTATTACCAAAGGTTTTTTCGTGCTGGAGTTTGGCTTGAATAGCTTTAATCAAAGCAAAACCGCAAAACTGCATAACCCTCTGCAAGAAATCAGGACGATGTTCTAAAATTTCAGGGAAAGCAGTAAGATAAGCAGTTATTAACTCTCTAATAGAAGGTTGGAGCAGATGTAGAGGAGTTGTTGCTAGGCGTAAAGACTCTTGAATCGCCATTGTTTTACTAGTCATCATGCTATGTAGCCAAAGTTGTAAGTAGCTGGCTATCAGTGTTCCTAAATCACTAGCAGGATCTCCCCAAGCGCCGCGTTCCCAATCAATCAATCGAATAATACTCTCATCTGAAGACGATTGATCAAAAGCAGCTTCTTCCCAACTCAGAGATAGGAGAATATTGTTCAGTTTCAGATCATTATGGGTTAAACAACACGGCGTGAAAGTATTAGTCAACTCTGCGATCGCCTCTCCTAAACTATCATAACGTTGATAAAGAGACAAAAATTTCAGTCCATCAGTGGGCAACTTGCCAAAAACTGCCGGGGTAACTCTATCCATTCCAAGATTCAGGTTAGGAGTTCCTTGGTTAAATGTATTCTTATTTTGAAAAAACTCCTGATAGTCTTGACGGTTAATAGATAGGCGATGGACTGATGCCAAGGTGGTTCCAACTACCCTGGCAATTTCTATAGGAAAGAATTTCAATTTCTTTTCGATATAAAAATCCATCAAATCCCGATAGTTAGTTAGATAATTGAAAACAATGATGGAATTCTTGGCATCAAAATGTACTGCCTCCGAAAAATATGAACGAATATCGCTTAGTTCTGGGAAGGTTCGCAAAAAATTGTGAACTCGCCATTCTTTCAAAAACTCACCAGCTGTATTTCCCTCTCGTTTATAAGGTTCTTGCTTAATTAGGAGTTTCCGCTCATCTGGCAAGCTGATTAATAAGTTAAAGTTTTTAGCAGGTTTTAGCTCGATTTTGCTTAAAGACTTTTCATCTTGAGTACATAATCCATGAAGAATCAGGTAATCAAAAGCATTTTGAGAACTCAATAGAAATGATGCCATAGCTTCACGTCGGGGTCAAGATTAACAACTAAAAATTTTTGCACATTTAGAAGACATTGGTAATAGATGAAAAACTATTATGTCCACCTAATTATGTCTACAATAATCATACAATTCCTACTATTATCTTCGGCTGTATGAATAAATAATCAAGAGAATGTTAAAACAAGTCTAGAAATGTTTAACCTTTTGACTGGATGTACTATTGACTATTGAATGATTTTGCTAACTCTGTAACTCCATAGATACTAAATGCCAACAACGCAAACTGAAGATTTTTCACACTATAGTTAAGAATTTGAGCAAGAGCGTCATCTGCACCAGCATATATAGATATATAATCTACGTTGCTCACGCCTATGAAAAAATTTTCTGAATTAGATGTATGCAGATCAGAAATGGTGATTTTTGACATGGATTTCGATTCCCAGAAGACATTGATCAATTAGTCAAGGTGAGCCAAGTTAAGTATTAATTACTTAATACTCTCGCTCGGTAGTCAGGAAAAAACTAATAAAATTGATCAACTGCTCTAATTGAGCTTGATGAAGCTGTAAATTGCTTAATCTAATCGGCTATCCTGGTTTTTGGTAATCAAGAAAGCTGATTCTTGAAATGTTGTCCTACAAATAATTGTCACAGTTGAGAAGATTTGGTAGCGATTAAGCAATACATACATAGCTTAATCGCTAATTAAAAAAGTCCCAAAGAGCAATGTAGCTCAGTAGTAAATTACAAGAAAGTATCAGATTCGCTATATGACTTGATGATGTGTGCAGTCAAGCTAGCTCCAAAGGCTAACAATCCGAACTCTTGTCCCTTAATGCCGTAAGCTAATAGTGGCTCTAGTCCGTCAGCAACATTGGAAACTTCACTACCACCACCACCACCACCATAAATAGTGATGGAATCTACATTGTTCAGGTCGTTGAGGAAGCTTTCAGAATCTTGGAACAGTTCAGAACCAGTGGTATTTAGTTG
>NZ_JBIQNW010000026.1:0-90074 GCF_047228265.1 Nostoc sp. UIC 10607
GTAATCACGGCTTTGTTCAGTTTTGCTGTTGATATGGGATATCTCAAATCCAATCCGGTTGCGGGTCTCACAAGACGCAAACCTAGTCGAGAACAAGGAGAACACGCGACTGATGAGGTTGTGCGTTACCTTACTCCATACCAATTAAGTATCCTGTATGGTGTCATCAAAAAAGATATTCGTTTGTCTGCATTGGTGCGTTTGTTGCATACCAGTGGCGCTAGGATTGCTGAGGTACTGGCTCTAAATTTAGATGACATAGACCTCGAAGCTCGGAAATTTCAGGTTGTTGGAAAAGGCAACAAGCAACGGTGGTGTTTTTACAGTGAAGTAGCACTCACGAGTCTAAATAACTACATTGAATATTATAGACATCCCAAGCATCCAGCACTGTTTACTGCTCAACAGCCAAAAACTTTAGAAGTATCCCGCCTTTCTTATCGTATGGCGCATAAATCCTGGATTAAGCTCATTAGAGATAGTCCTGAACTCCAAGAAATTCGTATTCACGACCTACGGCACACTTTTGCTACAGAGCGAGTTGGATTAATGGGAATTGAAGAACTCAGGGCGCTCATGGGACATGAAAGCATTCAGACAACATTATAAAACTGAGCATTTCGCGGATTGGAAGAGAATTAGGGAAGTTGCAAAATAGGAATTAATTATGAGCAACCCTGACAATCATCCTGTTTTTGAAATTACCGTTACCGAAGAAGATGGAACTTTTTACGAGTCGTTTATTGCGTATGTTGATGGAGATTTATTTCGATGCTTGAAAATTTTAGATTATCCCGAAGACTGGGAAATTGATACAGAAGAACTATCAAAAGACACGCCGGAAGTGAAGTGGTATTTATGCGAATCTCAAATGATTGAAATCGATTGATAAACACTATAGCCTGCTATGCTAGCCAAGACTATGGATCTGAACTGGAGGGTTTCAATAGGCACACAGCCAAAATATAATACAAGCCAAATGCTATCGAATCATTTTGATAGTTTATTGGCAGATGCCAGATTTAATTTTACCATGCCTAAATACTATTTTAGGGAAAAGTGTATTGGAATTGTACGGTATTGTGAATGTATTGAATGTACCGCTTTTGATTGCTACGAATGCCAAAAGAGAATACCAAAAGGTCAAGAAAATATTATTTACTGGTCGGATGATAACCTACACTACTATTGCCAAGATTGCTTGCCAAAACAATTAGAAGCGATTCAACAAACAGTAGATTACGGGTTAAATGAAACGCACGATAGTTTTTAAAAATATATGGGGAAAAGAAAATTAAAGCCAGGCGATCGCGTAATCTTTGAATCGCACGATGAACATTGCTTGCCATTTCAGCAAGTTGGCATCGTAAAACGCTATATTTATCCACACTTTCACCCAGATGGATATATTGAAATTGTGGATGAAGCTGGCGATACAATTCTTTACGGCGAAGCAGGCAAAGGGATTCAGAAGGCGAAATGACGAAATGGATATTTTTAAATTTTGTACAATCATCTCATCAAAGCATGGATTTATACAATGAGAATTACTGAAATTTACGTGAGGAATAATTGTTTAGTATTTTGCACCGATGATGGATGTAAATCAATTTATCATTTATCAAATATTGTTGTAGATACAGGCTTATCAATAGATTCGCTCTCTCCCGAAAACCTACCAGAATCAAGAGTACAAACAATTATTGAAGCTGAAGGTGAACAAATAGCAATAATTGAAATCAAAGGCCCAACTGGTAGATTAGAAAATGCGGAAAATTGCCTTGAGGCTAGTTATAGTGAAGCTACTCACAGTTGCTCTTATTACTTTTCCGGGCAAATAAACAATATCTTAAATCAACTTTTTAGTTAATTTTATGATAAAAATGAAACACCGTGGTATAAGTATTCAAACCTACCAAGATGACATTACAGAATTTTGGTACGCTACAGCAAAACACCCCAAAGAGAAAGGTGCAAGCTTAAAATCTCATGCTGATTATCCCACCCAAGAAGCTGCACAAAAATATATGTGTGGCGTGTTAGATGCAATCTTAGATCAGTGTTCTGCTTGTGCTGGGGAGGGAAAGATCTATCGCTGGTTGGGCGATCAGTCGCCTCAAAAATGCAATTGGTGTAATGGCACTGGCAACATTAAAAATGTACAGCAAATGACATTTTAGGAACCATGAGTAAATGCCCAATAGGATTAATTTGTGAATTTTTTGATTGTGATAAGAAACAATGCTTTCAATTAGTTAAACCGTGGCCACTACCTTATTGCGATAGATCCTTTGATATTGAATGGAGATTATAGATGGTTATGAACGCGGATATGTTTATAGTAGTTCAAAGCACTGAAGAAGAAGGTTATTACTTTCTTAATAAAAATAAATTTCTTCCTGAGTTGGACGATGCTCAACAATTTACTAAACAAGAAGCAGACAAGCAGGCAGAATATTGGGATTTATATTGGAAGCAAAATGAACATCCTCCAGAGCTAACAATTATTAACACCTTTGTCACCACTCGCGAGCAAATACAGCAGATATATCAAGAGCGTGAACGTCAATGGACATTAACAGTGGAAAAGTATAATGGCCAAACTAGCAATACTGATTATTGATTGCGCTAGATGCTGGACAAAAACCGTCAAAAGACAAAATGGAGATTTTGACCAATTTAGTTTTTTGGATAGTGGCATTACTTGAATCTGGCTTGGTTTCATGTCAAATAGCAACAATTAGCAAGCAAAGATAAATGAATAATAGACTGTTTCCTGAACGGCTTGTTCTCCCCCTTCACTCCAGGGTGCTATTTCTCTGTTTAGTCTAACATCCATGTACAAACTTCTTTATGTCCGTTAACAGCTTGCTCCCAATTTGAATATCTCCAGAATTTACCATTGTATTCACCTCCAAAAACCATAGTTTCAAAAAGCTGTGGTTCAAGATTTAGTAAATTAGAATAATCCTTTCCCAAAAAAATTGTAGATACTCTTCCCCAAGAAAAAGTACTTAAAGCTACTTGTACATTGTTATCATCTTTCCGCCACTTAGACCATTGCTCAAGACTTGTGGGAGCAATAGGTTTGTGATTTTGATCTAATATATAAAGACCATCGAGTATATTCATACAGTCCCCTAAAATAACTAACAACTTTAAAAAATATACGACCAAAATAGAAACACGATTTTGAGAATTAGATACAAATCTAAAATTGAGTTATAAAGAAATTTTTGATCTTCTTTGTCAGGAATATCACTTTCACGCCAATTTCCTAGAAAAAGCTTTGAATTGTAAATGTCCATTTGCCTTGATTGGTTTTATTTGCGAATTAGAATCATAGGAACTTTCTACTTATGAGTATAGATAATCGGCGTAATTGACGCACACGGACACCTGAAGAGAAGCGATTACTATACAAAATTCTTTGCCAATCGAAACTAACCAAAAGAAGCTCCTAAAAAGCCAAAGAAGAAATTAGAATTTGACCAAAAATAATCGCAGGCTGCGGTAAATTTTATAAAATTGCTAGCCAAAATCGCTAAAACTTAGATACAGCAAGCCCTTTTAGACCATTTTTCCGGAAATTACACCCTATCTCGGCTCAATATCACTTACGGGTATTATTGAAAATTGGTGGCTAAAATGCTTATGGGGGAAGGGTTTCAGCCTTAGCGTACAATTTTCCCGTTTTGGCACGGTGACGCCAAATTGGTGAACAGGCTCAACAAAAATACGAAAGTAACCTGCAAAACTTAAAAGCAGCCTGGGAAATTACTAACCAGTCAGCAGAAGTTTATGGTCAAATGCAGCTTCGTATCAAACAGGGTACAATTTCAAACTTTATAGCTTTTATCGAGAGAATTGGTCAGCGAGCTTCCCAAAACAATCTGGATATTCTAACTGGATTAGACATCTCCACTCAGCAAATTCAGGAGTACAAAACAGAAGTTATCAAAGCTGAACAGTGGGTGAAAGGTGGTGTGTCAGCAGCCGTTGCAGCCTCAGCAGCAGGTTCTGGTGCAATTACCTTAGCAAGGACTGTAGGTACAGCTACTGTTTCCAGGTTCTTTGGATTGTGGACTGCTCAAGTCGGTATCTCACAACTTGGTGGTGCTGCGGCTTGGAATGCGACCATAGCTTGTTTAGGTGGTAGCAGTATGGCGGTTGGTGGTGCTGTGTTGGGAAGTATTACACTCGGCCCCGCGTTGATGGTTGGGGGTTTTCAACTTGCTGGTAAGGGTGAGGAAGCTTTGACTAAAGCGCGAGAATATGAAGCCAATGTCAACGTAGAGATTGCCAATATTGAAGCAGCTCAAGATTTTCTCTTACAGGTTAAAAGGCGAACAGTGGAACTAGCTAATTTAGTGTGTAATTTAAACAACCGTGCTAAATCTGCACTTCAAGAGCTTGAAGCCCAACCTTTTAATCGCGATCGCGATGCTAGCAAATTTCAAGAAGTAGCACTTTTAATTAAAGCACTTGCAGAAATTATGAAAATTCCTATTTTAGATCATGAAGGACTGTTAAACTCTGCTACTTTAACCATCCAAGCTAAATACAAAACTCTGGGAGTTAATTAGCAATGGTTTTACCAAGTATTGGTACAGTATGTACTGCGGTTAACGCGACAAAATCGTTAGTAAGCATTGTTTCCAGTTACAAGCAAATTGGAGAGCAACAACGGACTAAAAGACGTGAGATAGCAGCTTTGCAAAAAACACAATGTGTAGACATAGTTTCTTCAGCTTATATTGAATATAAGATAATTGCCGAACAGGAACAGACAAAGAGACGAGAGATTGATGCTTGGGAAAATGAAACAATTACCAAGATTAACGCCCAGCGAGAGTTGCTGATGGCGTATCTAGATCGCTCTTTTGATGAACGTGCAGAAAACTTTCGCGCTTTATTTGCTGTCGTTGATAATGCGATCGCATCTGGCAATAATGATCAATTAGCCCTTACCTTAAATTCAATCACAGAAATTGCTAAATTAAGCCCTTTCAAAGACCTTGCTAACTTAGCTTCTGTTCGCGCCGCCCTGGATGATCCAGACCACGAATGGACATTTTGATTTTATAACGGCGCGATCGCTCTGCCAAAAGTTTCTAAAAAGCCTGCGTTGTCAGGCTTTTTTTATATAGTGTGAGGCTTACAGGCGTTATTATTTAATAGCGATCGCCACTACCCATACAGTCACAAATAAAGTTATCAAATATCGCTTGCTTCCGGTAGCCAGTCTTCATCCAACAGTAACTCTAAAGAATATGGGCACTGTTCTGGAAACACGGATAAAAGTATCCCTGTTTGCTTGGCTGCTTGGTGACGCGCCCTTTGATAACTTTCCTGAAATTGCTCTGTAGGATAGTTCTTAAGACTAGGACTATCTTCTATCGCTAACTCAATTTGGGTGCGAGAATCAGTAATCGAATCGAGCCAACTATCTGAGCGACGCTGGGGTTGATATTGCCACTTGAGCAGATGCAACAGTAAGCGAGTTAGTTGACTGGCAATAGCCCGCCGTTCACTTTTGCCCAAGCCTTCAACCTCTTCAATCAGATGTTCTACATCAATTTCATGCCAGCGATGCGATCGCAATAGTTGGGCTGTCTGCTCAATCCACAAATTAAAATCTGCTTTATAAGTTGCGCTCATAGCCGTTATTGATCTTAAGCAAGCCAAAATATCCTTATTTTCCAATACGCTCAAGTTCCTCTCGCAATACTCGCCGTAATGTATCTTCTAACGGTTCACGGCGCTGCTGAATGTACTCACGCAAGGCATCGTTAATCAAAGTTTGGTAATTTCCTCCACCTGCTGCATGAACTTGGTCACGAAACCATGCTAATACTTCATCATCTAGGCGAATTGTAATTCGAGTTTTGCCTGTTGGTGTTGATTCAATCGCTCCCCGCTTGCCTTGGCTAAAATCATACTCAGCTTCCATCACTTATCCTTCTTCATACTGCTTTAGTTCATAGCGCGTAGCTTTGCGGGCAGAAATCAATCGAATCTCATCATTGCGCCATGTATACACAACTACTAAAACTCGACTGAAAGCATCTATCCCAATAGTGATAAATCTCTCTTCATCAAAACGTTGATCTGTGATGGTAATTGCTAAATCGTCAGAAAATACCGTTACTGCATCAGCAAAGTCAACGCCATGCTTACGAAGATTGGCTGCTGCCTTATCCCTATCCCACTGATACGCCATCTCAATCTATTGTATGCACATTCGTGCATATCACCAGATGAAGATTACTTAACTGGTGTAATTCTATGTGTTTTTTTTTCAACCCTCAAAAGTCTTCATCATCGACAAAAAATTCGGCATCCTCTTCCAATCGAGAATTACCCTGCCCAAAACCAGCAAGTCCCCACAGAGGTTGCAGCAGTGCCATACCAATTAAACCTATACCGGCACTAAAAGCTAGCACTAAACCCATTGGTATCTGAATCGATTGGAATGTTAAGAATTTTAACGATACAGGTGTGGCATTTTGGACTGAAATAATTGCGATCGCTATCACCCAAACCGTTACAACTAGAGATGTCAAAAAAGGAGCCAGAGTTTTCATACTTTGATCGAAGTTAGGAGTTAGGAGTTAGAAGTTAGGAGTTAGAAGTTAGGAGTTATATTTTGCTCGAAATTAAAAATGAGGAGTTAAGAATTGTTACTTTACAACTCTTAACTCCTAATTCATAACTCTTAACTTTTAATTCCTAACTCTGACAAATTAAACTGCTACTGCCTCTAGTTTAGCAATGGCACTCTCTAACTCTTGGGCGATTTGGGTGAGTTTTTCGGGAGTGTTGGTTTCTAGGTAGACGCGTACCAGTGGTTCTGTACCAGAAGGACGTAGTAAAACCCAGCTACCTTCTTCTAAATACAGCTTAATACCGTCTTTACGCCCCACTTCCTTGACTTTAATTCCAGCTACCTCTGTAGGTGGATTTTTAGTAAAGGAGTCGATGACGGCGGTTTTGTGCGCCTCTGTGAGGTGCAAGTCTAGGCGGTTGTTGTAAAGTGGGCCATCTGCTTCAGCGATCGCTTCTTTGACAAGTTGACTTAGCGGTTTGCCTTCATAAGCGATCGCTTCTGCCACCAGCATATCGGCTAAAACCCCGTCTTTTTCGGGAATATGCCCGATAATACTCAAACCGCCTGATTCTTCTCCACCAATTAATACATCAGTTTCGCGCATTTTTTCGCCGATGTATTTAAAACCAACTGCTGTTTCGTAAATTTGCAGCCCATTTTTAGCAGCAAAATTATCCAGCAGGTGGGTTGTCGCCACAGTGCGGACAATAGCGCCTGTTTTACCTTTGTTTTTGATTAAATGACGTGCTAGAACTAACAGCACAGTATTCGGAGTCAGGACGTTTCCTTGTTCATCGACGATGCCAAAGCGATCGCTATCTCCATCCGTTGCCAAGCCCAAATCAGCTTGATCGCGAACTACTGCTTCCACTAACTCAACTAATTGTTCTCCTTTGGGTTCTGGCATCCCACCCCCAAATAAAACATCCCGCCAATCGTGGAAACTTTCTAACTGAACGCCACTATGTTGCAAAACTTCATCTAAATATCCGCGAGAGGTAGAATACAAAGCATCGTACTTTACCTTTAAATTAGCGCTTTTGATTTTTTCTACATCAAGTAGGGTGTAGATAAATTGCAGATAATCAGGTTTTGGGTCGAAAATTGAAATTGAACCTGATGGGTTGCTTCCAGGCAACTCATCCGATGCACTTTCTATATTTGCCACAATAGTATCAGTAATCTCTGGAGTGGCAGGCCCAGCATAATCGGGTATATATTTAATTCCACAGTAGGGTGCTGGATTATGACTAGCAGTAAACATTAACGCCCCAGCGGAATTTAAGTGACGGGCGTTGTAGGCAATTACTGGTGTAGGGCAATCCCGATCAGTAACTTTCACAGTCCAACCCAAGTCTGCCAGTACTTGGGCCGCTGTTTGGGCAAACTGGTCAGCTAAAAAGCGAGTATCGTAGGCAATAAGTACTGGTCTGTCTTTTGTGTAGGCTGTTTCTAAGTAAGTGGCTATTGCTCTTGTTACTTTCCGCACATTGGGGAAAGTAAAGTCATCGGCAATAATCCCTCGCCATCCATCGGTACCAAATTTTATCTTGCTGGACATTTTTGCCACTTGCTCCCGTACATTATCAGTACTATTCAAGCTTCCCGCAAAGCGTGTGTAGCAGCAAGTATCCCCCGAAGTTCTTTTCTAAGGAAGCCTTAGCTTAAACTTCTCCCCACCGTATTTTCTCTCACTGTTTCTGAGCAATGTCAACCCCCGATCGACCTTTTGCCAGTTATCACCTTTGGTCTCTAGTTGCCCCAGCGACCGGGCAAGAACGCTGGCATTGCCAGATGAGACGGGGGTTTATCAAAGCGCGGCAACACGAACCACAAGTCAAAGCACTGTTAACGCAAGCCACCGCACCCCAGCGGATTGGGATACTCGCCCAAAAAGGCGTTTATGAGTTTCATCATCACAGGCATCTGTTGAAGCAAGCAGATGGTGTAGAAAGAGTTGCACAGCTACTTAAATTAGCCAACTCAAGCGATCAAGTCCAGCAACGCGTGCTGCAAATTTTAAAAAAATATCACGATGCACCGTTACTTTTGGATAAAGATATTATTCAATTAACTCCGGGTGATGAAGGCTTTCCCAAACCGATAGTAGTTGAACAAGAAGATTATTGCTTTCGCTTATATGCGGCTATGGACTGCGTTTTCATCGAATCTGATAGCACTTTACATATTTTAGATTTCAAAACTGGTAAGTCGGCTTTTGACCGACGACAGGCATTAGTTTATTTGGTAGCTGCTCGTTATCTTTACCCTGGACGGGAAGCTGTCGCATCATTTTATAATTTAGAAATATGTAAAAAGTCTGAGTTAATTAGCATCAATAGTAGTGAATTAGAATCCTTAAAATTTGAGTTAGCGAACATTGCTCACAAGCACCAACACGACTTGCAAAAATATCAAGAACACAGTAGTAATTTCAGTAAAATTTTCCCTCCTAATCCTGGATCTCACTGCCGATTTTGCCCATTTAACTCAATTTGTGACTTTGCTGATTTTAAGCAGCATCAATCATATCCACTGCCCAGTTTAAGAGTTAATAGCTAATTGGTTTACCTGTTTATCTTGGTTCAATATTCAAAAAGATCTGCAAAATTCTCGTACTTTTACTGACCTAACTCTTCACTCTTGTCAGACAACCTAGATGTAAAATACACCGATTTTCTATTCTGTAGATGAGCCTGAGGCACTACAGAAATTTTTTGAATTGTTTGAAGAATACTTGAATAAAAATAAGAGTTTAGAAGTAGACACAAATTGTGGTTAAGCAGAGACTATTAAGGTGCGTTAGCCTACGGCATAACACACCTTACTCGCTTTCTCAGCACCTTTCCAGGATGCTCAATGCCCTAATTCAAAAGTCCGGTAATTCTTTAAGAATTGTGAAGCGAATATGATTAATCGCCAAATCACCGATGGGGATATCTTCTTTGGTTAGTCGCGCACCTTGACTTGTCACAGTTTCAAAAGTGATACCTTTGCCAATTTCAATGTGATACCAGCATAAGCCCATAAAAAAGCGCGTCGGATAAGGCCCCCCTTGACCCACATCGTCAGGATTTGATTCCATTGGCAACCAGCCAAAATTCGGTACGTAAAACTCCAGCCAAACATGATTAAAGTCCGGTTGTAGCGGTACTCCTAGTAAGTCACTATGGGGAGGACATTTGTACCTACCTACAGTCCGACAAGGGATGTCATTTAAACGGCATAACGCAAGTAAAACACCGACATATTCGCCACAGGAACCAACACCTCGCTCTAAAACTATATCTGGCGTGTCAATGTAAGGTTTAATACCGTAGGATAACTCATCATAGACGTAGTTGCGGATGCTGTACATTTTCCGCAGCACATTGGTTTCAGAACCAATGGCTTCTCTAGCAGCACGGCGAACAATGGGAGTGTCCATTGCTAAATCATCGTCATCCACTAGGTAGCGTGTTTGTAATTCGGGGGACAGTTCAGGTATATCTTCTACATCTCTAGGTGTGATGCGATACTTGATGCCTCGAACTTCCAAAAGTGCTTTCCAGCCAAATATATGCCGTTCACCTGGGGTAAGAGAATCAAATTTAAATACTGCTACACGTTGCCCCTCTATCACTTCTTCAGTAAAAGGTATACCAATGGGTTCAACGTGTTTTACCTTTTGACGTTCGGTTTCCGATGGTAAGGCGATACGCCATTCTACCTCAGGTAAATAAACCTCGTCTAGGGGTGCAATTTCCTCAGCATAGGACATCTCAATGAGATAACCGTTAGAGAGGGCGTAGCGCTTATCTGGTTGGTAATGATAATACAGGGGATGAATAAAAGTGCGATCGCGGAACGTTAGCTCATGACTCGGATCAGCATTGGGGTTGTCCCGAATATAAGGCTCCTCTGTGGCGTAGGCGACGTAAATACTTTCTTTACCTGTTTCGTCAGTTTTATGAATTGCTATGCCTGTAGGACATTCAAAAGGGGTCAGGACACTAAATTGTAGTTCTCCTGTTGCCCTGTCCATCGCGTAAACTGATTGTTCGGTGCGATCGCAAATCCACAGCATTTCCTGAGTCACTGCCAAATTTTCTACCCCAACTCCAGGGGCATAAAATCTGGTAATTTCTTTTCGCGTTTCGCGGTCAAAAATCAGAATGTAGCCCAGCCTTTGACAACTGACATAAACTGTCGTTTCCCAAACAGCAACGCCGTCAGCCGGATAAGGCAATGTCACAAAATGTTCCAGTCCCAAAGCATTGAGCTTGCACAAGTAAACACTATTTTCTCGGCTCACCCACAGGGTATCTTCCCATACTGCTATACCAGTGACATCGGTAAATTCTTTAACTTGATGGGGATTGAGAATTTTGCTGTTGTCAGAGGTGGGATCAATCTCCAGTAGATGCCCTTTAATGCTGTCAATGGCAATCAGTCTATCTTTAATGAAAGTAATGCCACACAGGGTAGCAGCAGTCAGCGGTCGAATTGTTTTTTGCCCAAACATCTGGCTTGCGGTCGTGGGGAGTGCAAAACTCATATTAAGCATATTTCTTGAATGGTTTAGCACGCCTGGACAATTCAAAATTAAAAACTCTGCTGGAAAAGTTTGCTAAATCAGGAAACCCTCCTGGCACGCCAGTTCGCTTGAAGGCGAAATACACAAATGGCTGGCTCAACTTTGGGCAAAATTCAAAATTAAGAAATGCAATCGTGCCATGCATCCTGGCTATTGACTAGATGTAAATGAAAGCAATGGCAGCCTAAAATTAATTGTGGCATACGCTCTGCAACAAAGCTTCAAAGCTCTATTACTCACAATTATCGAGTACAATATGTTCCAAAAAACTCTTTCGTGAGAAATAACACTATCTCAAAAAAGGATAAATTTACAAATGTTAAGAATTACATATACACTCATACAACTTAGCGATCGCCTTAATGTAACTTTAGAAGATGGTTTTCCTGCCATCACTAAATTATGATCGAATTTTGTAACCATTTCCTGTGACGTACACGATGTCTGCTAATTCTCTGCCTGAAGGTGCCGCCGTTTGGCATAGTTTAGAAGTTGATAAAGCGCTAGGCCTGCTTGATAGTAATGCAGACAGTGGCTTAACACCCCAAGAAATTCAACAGAGGTTGCAAAAGTACGGCCCCAACGAACTTGAAGAAACTGCTGGCCGTAGTACTTGGGAAATTCTGCTGGATCAGTTCAAGAACATTATGTTGTTGATGCTGATTGGCGTGGCTCTGATTTCTGGGATTTTAGACCTTATAGCTTTGCGGGCGGGGGATTTGAAGCCTGGTGAAGTGCCATTTAAAGATACGATCGCTATTTTAGCAATTGTCATCCTCAATGGCATACTCGGCTACGTCCAAGAAAGCCGTGCCGAAAAAGCCTTGGCAGCCTTGAAAAAACTCACCTCTCCCTTAGTGCGGGTCATCCGCAACACCAGATTGGTGGAGATAGCAGCCAAGGAACTAGTCCCAGGGGATGTAATGCTGCTGGAAGCTGGGATGCAGATAGCCGCAGATGGACGCTTGATCGAACAGTCGAATTTACAAGTGCGTGAGTCGGCACTGACAGGTGAAGCCGAAGCTGTGAATAAACAGGCAACGCTAAAATTGCCCGAAGAAACAGATTTAGGCGATCGCATCAATTTAGTATTTCAAGGAACCGAAGTAATCCAAGGACGGGCGAAGGTTCTGGTAACTAACACTGGCATGACAACAGAACTAGGCAAAATTGCCACTATGTTGCAGTCGGTGGAAAGTGAACCTACACCCTTACAGCAACGGATGACTCAACTGGGTAACGTCCTGGTTACGGGTTCTTTGATTCTCGTGGCAATTGTTGTCGTCGGTGGTGTTATCCAGGCAAGAGGTTTTAGCAACATCCAAGAACTCTTAGAAGTTTCCTTGAGTATGGCCGTTGCTGTGGTGCCAGAAGGTTTACCAGCCGTAATTACCGTTACCCTGGCACTGGGAACCCAGCGAATGGTACGCCAGAATGCCTTGATTCGCAAATTGCCAGCAGTGGAAACATTGGGTTCTGTAACCACTATCTGTTCTGATAAAACTGGCACGCTGACTCAAAATAAAATGGTGGTGCAATCGGTTTCCACCAATAACAAAACTTTTCGCGTCACTGGCGAAGGTTATGCTCCCACAGGGGACTTTCAGTTAGATGGTCAACAAATTTCCCTAGAGGAGTCTCCAGAAATCTCAGCGTTGTCAATCGCCTGTGCTGTTTGTAATGATTCCGTGTTGCAAAAAGAACAAGGTGAATGGGCAATTTTGGGTGATCCTACAGAAGGGGCGTTAGTCACCCTGGCAGGAAAAGCCGGAATCGAAAAAGACCAGTGGAACAGTAAGTTACCTCGCGTTGCGGAATTTCCCTTCTCCTCAGAACGGAAGCGGATGAGCGTGATTTCTCAAGTTGAGGGAATCGCCACAGGTGACGCATCTTCAAGAGGTGTTGACCCTGCGATCGCTAATTTTCTCCAATCTGAACCTTACTTAATGTTTACCAAAGGTTCTCCAGAGTTAACCTTGGCACGTTCGGCTCAAATTCATTTGGGCAATCACTCAGCCCCCTTAACCGAAGAACAACGCCAGAAAATTTTGGCAGAAAATGACCAAATGGCGAGTAAAGGTTTACGGGTGCTAGGTTTTGCCTACAAACCCCTCGCGGAAATCCCACCAGAAGGTTCAGACGAAGCATCTGAGCAAGACTTAGTATGGCTGGGATTGGTGGGAATGCTGGATGCACCACGCCCAGAGGTGAGAGCAGCAGTCCAAGAGTGTCGGGATGCAGGTATTCGCCCAGTGATGATTACTGGTGACCACCAATTAACAGCACGAGCGATCGCTACTGATTTGGGAATTGCCCAAGAAGGCGATCGCTTGCTCACAGGTCAAGAGTTGCAGCGGATGAGCGACGAGGAATTAGAGCAAAATGTTGACTTGGTGAGCATTTATGCTAGGGTTTCCCCAGAACACAAACTGCGAATTGTTCAAGCACTGCAACGCCGGGGCAGATTTGTGGCCATGACGGGTGATGGTGTCAACGATGCCCCAGCCCTCAAACAAGCTGATATCGGTATTGCAATGGGCATTACTGGTACCGATGTCAGTAAAGAAGCAAGTGACATGGTGTTACTTGATGACAACTTCGCCACCATTGTCAGCGCCACTAAGGAAGGTAGAGTTGTTTACACCAATATCCGCCGCTTTATTAAATACATCTTGGGCAGTAACATTGGCGAAGTTCTGACAATTGCGGCTGCACCCCTAATTGGTTTGGGAGGCGTTCCCCTTACTCCCTTACAAATTCTCTGGATGAACTTGGTGACAGATGGTTTACCAGCCTTGGCATTAGCTGTGGAACCTCCAGAACCGGATGTGATGCAACGTCCGCCTTTTAGTCCCCGCGAAAGTATTTTCGCCAGGGGATTAGGTTCTTACATGATTCGCATTGGGATCATTTTTGCCATTATCACCATTGCCTTGATGTGGTGGGCTTATCAACATACCCATGCCCCTGAGTATCAGGGAAATCCCGATACTTGGAAAACAATGGTATTTACTACCTTGTGTATTGCTCAAATGGGCCATGCGATCGCCATTCGCTCTAACAACCGACTGACCATCGAGATGAATCCCTTCTCCAATATTTTTGTACTAGCGGCTGTTGTCGTCACCACGATTTTGCAGTTGATGCTAGTTTACGTCCCACCCCTGCGAGATTTCTTTGGTACTCACTACCTGACTCTAGAGGAATTGGGAGTTTGTATTGGCTTCAGTGCCTTAATGTTTGTGTGGATTGAATCGGAGAAGATATTTTTGCGGATTATGGGCAAGAAGGCTGTCTGAAAAAGTGCGTAGCTATGAGTAGAGACGCGATTAATCGCGTCTGTAATGAGTTATAAGGTATGAGTTTTCAATTCCTAACTCCTAACTCCTAACTCCTAACTCCTGACTCCTAACTACTCTTTGCCCCTAACTTTTCTCTATGTACCTCAAAACTCTAAACCTCCGACAATTTCGTAATTATCAAGACCAAAAGGTTGAGTTTACTGCTGCCAAAACAATTTTGGTAGGTAATAATGCTCAGGGAAAGTCGAATTTGTTGGAGGCGGTAGAGTTGCTGGCGACATTGCGATCGCACCGAATGGCCCGCGATCGCGATTTAGTCCAAGAAGGAGAAGCCGTAGCCCAAATTAATGCCACCCTTGAGCGACAAACAGGCGTTAGTGACCTTAGCTTAACCCTGCGCCGCAATGGTCGCCGTAGCGTTGCTCTCAATGGTGAATCTATCCGCCGTCAAATGGATTTTCTCGGCGTTCTCAATGCAGTCCAATTTTCCAGCCTAGATTTAGACCTAGTACGCGGTGGCCCGGAAGGTCGCCGCAACTGGTTAGATACACTCTTAATTCAACTCGAACCAGTTTATGCTCACATTTTGCAGCAGTATAACCATGTGTTACGCCAGCGCAATGCTTTTTTAAAACGTCATGTAGAGACATTGGATGCAACGTCTCTACACTCAGAACTGGCGGTGTGGGATGCACAATTAGCTACCACAGGAACCAGAGTAATTAGACGACGCGATCGCGCCATCCAAAGATTAGCTCCTATTGCTAGTGCTTGGCACGCCAGTATTAGCGGCAGTACAGAAATTCTACAAATCAATTACGTGCCGAATATTCCTTTAGAGGATAACCATCCTGAAGAAGTGCAGCAAGCTTTTTTAGCAAAAATTCAGCAGCGAGCGATCGCTGAAATGCACCAAGGCACTACTCTTGTCGGCCCCCATCGAGACGAAATAGAATTAACTATTAACCAGACACCCGCTCGTCAATACGGTTCTCAAGGTCAACAACGAACGCTGGTTCTAGCTTTAAAATTAGCCGAATTACAATTAATTGAAGAAGTCGTCAAAGAGCCACCATTGCTATTACTTGATGATGTTCTTGCCGAACTCGATTTATCCCGTCAAAATCAATTGCTTGATGCTATTCAAGACCGCTTTCAAACCCTGATTACTACCACTCACTTGGGTTCTTTTGATTCCCAGTGGTTGAAGTCCTCCCAAATTCTTTTTGTAAAAGCAGGAGAAATAATCCAACAGTAATTATCAACTATGAATAATTTTGACCTTATTCTAACCTTTTAAAAATGTTGAGAACTACAAGAGTTAGCAGAGAACCGATTAATCCTAACTGCCATAAACCACAGCCAGCAGCAATTCCCAATGCAGCCGAAACCCAAATAGCTGCTGCTGATGTGAGTCCATGAATTTCAAATCGCTGTGATTCTTGGGAAGATTGGCGCACAATTTCTCCAGCACCAAGAAATCCTACACCAGTTGCAATTCCCTGAATTACACGGCTAAGTGCATCAGTAGTATCTTGCAGTCCTCCTGTTTGCATAATTATCAAAATAAAAATGGCTGAACCGAAACTCACCAGCATGTGAGTTCTTAAACCGGCTGGTTTGTGCCTAATTTCGCGGTCTAAGCCGATTATCGCTCCAATTAGCAATGCAATGCCTAGCCGGAAGCTCATATTCAGCCAATCATTAGTTGCCAGGTAGTAAGTGTTTGACAATGCTTAGTTTGGTATAGAGTATTCTATATACTAGGCTAACTGATAATATTTTTATTAATGGAGTTTAATCCAATGGGTTTAGTGCAATAGCCTATCTCATATTTGGATTTTATCGATTCAGGAATGCTTTTTAAGCTAGTAATTAATATCTTCCATTGTTAGGATTATTTTTCAATAATATCTTCTTTCAGTCAATAAATTGAGGTTTGCATGATGAAATTATGGAAACGATCATAATTTGGACAAACTACATGAATTTTAAGTTTATTAAATAGTTTTTGGGCCATTTAAAATAACTAATGCTATAAAAGCCTACCTTAAATTGCTAGATTTAACCCATACACTTAATAATTAAATATGACACCGCCATGTACAATCTCGATAAAGAACTAAACTCCCGGTTTTAGGGAAGGGAGGCGAAATGAAGGCAAAAATTTGATTTCCAAAGAAGTCGAATTACAGGAATACATCGTGTAACTAGCAATTAACCACTAACAAGGTCGGTAAATTCAAGGTAAATGCTGAAAACTATTCCTATTGAGGAGTCCTGATTCAGGAGTCAGTGGATTAACGCCTGATAACGTACCAGGAGGGAATAGCTGTGGCGACAAATAGACAATTGAAAACTAACAAATTGAGTGGATAAACTCTACTGGCTAGACCAAATTAAACTACAAGACCGCGCCAAAGTAGGTGACAAAGCGTTTTTCTTAAGCAAAATTATCCAGCGTGGCTATCCGGTGGTGCCTGGTTTTGTCGTTTCAGCGGAAATTCTACGGCAATTTCTCGAAAATCTCAATAGTTCAGAGTCATTAGTGGCTGACTTACCCCATTCTTCGTTACACCTGGATGTCACTAATTGGCGGCAACTTCAGCAGGTGGCTGGTCGCTTGCGCCAGGAAATTCTGACTGCGACTGTGCCAGAGGAGTGGGTGAGGACAATTTTCCAAGCAGCTAGAGAATTGCAAACTGGCTGTTTAATTCTTCGACCTACCTTGGCAGTATCGACTGCTACCCCAAGTATGAAGAATATATCTGGTTTGCTGGAGTCGGTGTTTTGCCAGTGCGAACCCGAAGCGATCGCTTTTGCATTAAAGCGTACCTGGAGCCAGATATTTCGTGCCAGAAGTCTACTATATTGGCAGCGGGCCGGAATTAATCTGCAACAAATAAATTTAGCAGTTTTGGTGCAACCTGTTGATAATGCGATCGCCAGTGGTTTGCTCAGAGCCAACTCCTCTGGGTGGGAAATTGAAGCTACTTGGGGATTAGGAATTGCGATCGCTCTTGGCGAAGTCCAGCCAGATGTTTACTACATTCAACAGGCAACTGGGATTGTACTTGAGCAACAGTTGGGCAATAAAATGCTTGCTTATGGTGTGGATGATGCAGCACCTGAAGATTTTTCGCAACCCATCCCCAAGTCAGCGCTAACACCAGATCACTCTTGTCTGAATACCTACCTACTTCAGGAAGCCCAACAAAAACAGTACGCTTTACAAGAAGAATACTTACAACAAATAATTGCTCTGGGAACTCAACTGGTGAGTGAACTGGGAAAAACCTTTACTATTAAATGGACTATCGCCGGACAAACTCCATCTGGCAAGCTCTACATAACACAAGTTAGTTCTCCCCAATCTGTAATTATTCCCCACGGACACTTTATCAGGGGACTAGGGGCGGCAGGAGGACGTGTTGTGGCGACTGCCCTAGTAATTACTAATCCGCAACATAAACCCGAACAATTACCCAAGGGAGTGATTTTAGTAATACCAACGATCGCACCTGATTGGTTACCATTACTGCAACAACTTGCTGGGATTATTACTGAACAAGGTGGATTAACCAGCCATGCTGCAATTCTTGCCAGAGAATTAGGTATTGCAGCAGTAGTGAACGCAACATCTGCTACAAGCTTAATCCAAACTGGCGAACGACTGCTGCTTGATGGCGACAGAGGAGAGGTTTATCGAATCAAAGGAAACTCAAAGGAGGAGATGGAAAAAGCTACAGAGGAGGAAAGTGGGAAACTGGCAGGAGAAAAGTTTCTTTCCTCGAATCATCACAATCTCAAAGTGCCCCATCCTCCTCTTAGTTCTCATCTACCTATGATTGCTACCCAACTACTAGTTAACTTGAGTCAGTCCAGTTTAATAGAACAAGTGCAAAGCTTTCCTGTGGATGGGGTGGGATTGTTGCGCTCAGAATTGATGGTACTAAATATATTGGACGGGCAACATCCCAATAGTTGGATTTTAGGTGGGCGGCAAGCAGAATTGTTAGAGCGATGGTCTGAGCAGATTATGCAGTTTGCCCGTGCCTTTGCACCAAGACCAGTTTTTTATCGTTCTTTAGATTGGCCGCAGGATTTACCATCATTGAGTGATAATTTACAATCTTCAACCCAGTCGATGTTGGGTGAACGTGGCACCTTCAGCTATTTACGAAATCCCGCAGTCTTTGAGTTGGAATTGCAAGCTTTGGCAAGTGTTCAGCAAGCTGGTTACAGCAATGTCAATCTAATGTTGCCTTTTGTGCGAACTGTGGAAGAATTTGTCTTTTGCCGTCGTAAAGTTGAGCAAGCTCTTTTAACTGAGGTATCACAGTTTCAATTGTGGATGATGGCAGAAGTGCCAAGCGTCCTGTTTTTACTGCCAGAATATGTCAAAGCAGGTGCAGATGGAATTTCTATTGGTACAAATGACCTGACCCAATTATTGCTCGGAGTAGATCGAGAGCAAGGACAGCTAGCAAAAGTATTTAATGAACGTCATCCGGCAGTGATGAGTGCGATCGCTCAACTGATCCAAATGGCTAAAAGTGCCGGTATACCTTGTTCAATCTGCGGTCAAGCACCAGCCCTCTATCCAGAAATCATAGATAAGTTAGTGGAATGGGGGATAAATTCTATTTCCGTGGAACCGGAAGCAGTGGAGCGAACATATCAGGCGATCGCTCGTGCTGAAAAACGTCTAATTTTACAAGCTGCACGACGAAAAATTCATTAGTTAAGAGTAATTAAATTTTTGATTTTTTAACGATAGATATCACAAAAGACCCCACCTCAATATACTCATAGGGTGGGGTAGCGATCGCCTGAAAAACCGAAATTGTTAATATCGGTAAATCGCCGCAACGGCTGTACTATATGGAATCTGTTCAAAGGGAACGGCGTAAACCGTGCCACCATTTAATAAAGTATGAGCAGCAACAAAATCCAACAAATCCTCATCACCAGCTTCTTTTTCTGGGTGCAAATAAACCGTTTCTGAGGTTGGATCGAATAAACCCCACTGTTGCTGACCAACTGCAACTAGTAATGAATCCACTCGTTGGTAATAAGCAGCTGAGACAATTTCTTTGAGGTTGTTAGATGCTTTACCAGTATCACCACCAAACAATTTGTGAAATTGTTCCAAAACCTCTTGCTGCGACTTCTGGAAATCAGCCTCGACAATCGGCCAAGCTTCGTCATGTAACTCTTGGGCGCTGAGAATTTCTGGATTACCCGTGATAGCTTCATCCATCAAATGCTGGTAAGTATTTGCCTGTCTGTACAGAGGCAATAGATACTCTACCCCAGCCAGCACCAAAGGCGCTTTTTGCTCTCGCAGTTTTTCGTGCAATGCGCCATCAATAATCTGAAAGAATTGTAGTATGTATTCTTGTTGTTTATCCTTTTCAGGGCTTCCCTGCCCGTGAAACGTACCTGGTTGCGAAAAGGAATTGGCGGTTCCCCCTCTTGATGTTGCAAGCCGGAACTGACCTTCTTTAGCAGTCTCGTCTTTTTGCAAAGCTTCATCTAGACTTTTAGGAAGATTTTCTACTTCCACCTCATTGACGGTGTAGCGTGTTCCTTCAAAAAACCTGACATCTTTTTGGCTCAAAGCCAGCATATAGAAACGACCATTGCCATTTAAAATTGGCAGCAGTGGCTTGATATGAAATCGGTCTGTAACCACGACCAACTCTTGAAAATCAATTGGCAGGGTATAGTAGCGAAAAATATTTTCAGAAATAAAAATCGCCAGCCCTTGGTCTCCCATTTGCTCCCAAAACTCTTGGGTATCAATTTCATGGGATTTTTCCAGCAATGCGATCGCTTCTTTCTGTTCCAAACCCGCATCGATTAAACGAGTCTCCGCTTCCTTGACCAAATTTTTAAAGCGAATCGGGTCTTGTCGCACTTCTGGCCCAGCTGGGTGCGTTGGCATATAAATTGAAACACAATTTCCTTTTGGCTGTTCTATTAATATCTTTATTTCCTCTCTAGAGATTAATTGCATCTTATATCCCTCCTATCAACGTGACCAGATAAATTAGACCAGACCATCGATATTCAATGATCTGATAGGGCGTTAGTTTCAGATAGTGGCGGTTGAAGTTCAACCGTTTGCTTCTGAATCTATTTCATCTCAAGGAGGGTTTAGTTACATCTTTCTTTTGACAGGCAATATTAATCAGAGGAATTACTAATTAAAACCTCAAATTTAAAAGCCAAAATCGTCACGTTCATCAAATGTTTGGTGTGTTAGAGTTAGCGCGTCCTGAATTTATCCCTATTCTACTATTTGGTTGGCTAAGACCTAAAGTTACTCGTTTCATAATCCAGTACAAACCTGCAAGTACCACAAAGGTGATAGCAATAATCACCAGGGGCTGTTTCCCAAGAATTTCTTCTACCCCTTTGGTAAGTAAAGCATCAGGTTGAGTAATCAAATCCCAACTGTTGAAACGCAAAAATCGTCCCCAATAAATACCAATAGCGCAAAGAAAATGTGTAATCAACTCAACCCGCCAAATCCATTCGCTCTTGCCTATGCGATGTAAGTAGTAACCCCAATTAATTAACGATATTACATAAGCTTCAAATCCACCGAGAATTACTAACAAATACACAGGAATGAGTATCAAAGTAATCATCCACACCGATTGAATCGTGCGGATATCATCTATTAGGTGAATTACATCAGTCAACAAATATGGTGCATTTGGTAAGAAAGCATAGAAAACTAAGAATCCTAGCCACCAAAGCCAAGAGCCACCACGCCTAAAGCGAAATAGCCACACACTCAAAGCTAAAGGTATAAAAGCCAGAAATAAATTCCAAGTCATCCAACTCATATTAATTCGCAAGACCTGCACAACTCTGGCTATCAATTCTTCTTTCATAGGTGCTAACTCAGAAGACGTTTGATTGATCTAGATTCACTCTGTAGTGTTAGTGTTAACCTCAGTGATTGACTGATCAAATTTTTGTACCCCCAAAGAAATTTTTTACTCCCAGACTAGACAAGGCTTTTGTGTCACTTCAAAAGAAATGCACACTGATATATGTCTGATATTTAGAGTTTTTATGTCTTTCATACTGGGGGATGAAATTTATCAATCAATCAGCTGAAATCACTAGTATAGCCAGAAAATCATCAGGGTAAAATCTACCATAGAAAGAAAGTCTGAGCGGCAAAAATGCCGCTAAATAACTTCCTGTGGACTTTTTTATTGGAATGTTTCCCCTGTCCTGGCTATTATATAGATTTAATTCTGCCCTGCTAGAGTTCCAGAAGCACCCTAAAACTTTTGCCAAGATGCCTAAAATAATCGTGCAATCCCTTCAGAACTAACGATATTAAATAACTAACGCACTAGCACTCGACTACGGGGGCCGATCGCTTGTTTGGGTGAAGCAGGTATTGTGCAGCTATTGGCAGAATCCTGTGAACAAGCAGCCTGAGGAAGGGTTGCAGGGTTGACAACTACTTGATTGCTCTCCAGGGAATTACCATTACTCAACTCCATATTAGGTGTAGTAGAAAGTGATGGATTAGACCCAGATGTGTACGTTGTAGGTGTCGAGGAAGCGATCGCACTACCACCATCAACTATTGGTGTAACAGTGAATGTGTTACCCCCATCAACTATTGGTGTAACAGTGAATGTGTTACCGCCATCAACTATTGGCGCAACAGTGAATGTGTTACCACCATCAACTATTGGTGTAACAGTCAATGTGTTACCGCCATCAACTATCGTTGTGAGAGTGGGTGTGCTACCACCACCAACTATTGGTGCAGGAGTGGGTGTGCTACCGCTATCAACTATTGGTGTGGGAGTGGGTGTGCTACCGCCATCAACGACTGGCGTGGGAGTGATGAGAGTTGCAGTTGCAGGTACTTTAATTGTTATCCTCGCCAAGGGAGAGTTAGTCATTTCCAAAGATGTTACCTTTGGCGAACCTGGAAGATCGGATTTGAAATCAAAGACTGTGGGGGTTGCACCACCATTGCGATCGCTATATCGCACTCCATATCCACTTACTTCAAATGTGCCCTGATACTGGTTTCCAGTGTTTGGATCGGTGACAATACCAGTGTATAAGGCTTTTGTGAGATTAAATTCATCCTGAACTACTCCCTGAAATGTAGTTCCTGCCAATCTTCCCTGGTATTTATAAGGTGTCAACTCACCGTCAGAGAGAATCGGCGAAGTTAGAACCCCGTTGAAGGAGACAATCGGAATGCCTTTAAAGTCAACGTAGTAATGTAGGCTTCCATCATTACGTGTTCTTACTTGTACATAGTCTGACTTGTATACAGGAACGTAATTAGGATTGTTCTTAGTTCCTAAGTTCCGGGAGTAAGTCCCCGTGTCATCTGTATCAACACGAGTAGTACTTTGATTGAAATTGGGATTAATACTGGGAAGTTGGATAGTGCCTGATAATGTGCCAGTACTTTGAATTGTGATTTGAGCGAAAGCACTTGTTCCAGTTAAAGCAATGATGATTGCGGCTAAACTACTGCTGCCAACAACTGCACAACCCAACTTAGTTGATGAATGTAATTTCATGAAAAATTTGCTCCTTTAATCACCTATGAAAAAAAATACGCTTGGCTTTTCCTTCCTGCCATTGGGTAATGCAAGCATTTCATACTGAATAACCCAGTATGGAAAAAGCGTCTTTAATTACATTTACATCAGTACAAAACTAAAACCGGAAAGTAGCTCTTAATGCCCCAACAATTAATGCATCGTTAGCAGCATTGTGATCGGGATTGAAAATAACGAATAAGCCCGGAGTCAAGGCAATATTGTCGCTCAACTGGGCGCGGTAAAAAAGTTCTACGTGAATTGATGTGTCACTACGTCCGTCTGCTGTCCCCCCATCAGAAAAGTTGGGAAAGTTGAAGCCTTCGGGTAAAGTGCTAGAAGTAATTTTGGGCGGTTGTCCTACGAGAACGCCCCCTAAATTCCCAGGACGCAGCAAATTGGGAAAAGCCGCGAACACCATCCAGTTGGTGGTTTCCACACTTCCAGAAAGGTTAAATGGTTTAGAGGAAGTAAAGCCACCCCAACCGCCCAACTGCAAGTTAGGGTTAATTCGCCAAGCAACGGTAGCGCCAATGGCTTGGGTATCGAAAGCTGTAGGATCTGCAAAAGGCGAAATCAGTTGAGAATCGCCGACACCACTTCCCAGCAAACCATCTGGGGAGTGGGAATAAAGATAATGTACGCCGATATCGATGTTATTGGTGGGTGCTAAACTTAACTGTGCGCCAGCAGTAAATCTACCGCCAAATAGTCCGCCTTGGTTGATATTGCCAGGAAAGCTGGGGATTTCTGCACTATAAACGCCTTGTAAACTGATGCGATCGCTAATCTGCCAGTCAAAGCCTATACCGCCTGTGCCGTTGCCAATACTTAAAATTGGGTTACGTTGACCAAATAGAGAAATCGCGCCGTCGCTAGAACCTTCTAAAGGACTAATTCCGCGAAAGGTGTTGATGGGGTTAACTCCCGCCGTACCTACGACAATTCCCAAGTTATCCGAGGCCAGAAATCGATAAGATAAGTCACTAATAACTAGATTGTTGTCTGTATTTGACTCGAAACCCAACCGCCCCATATTGGTAGATAGCAACGATGCAGTAGAACCCAAATTACCCGCAGATAGACCTGTTAACAGCAAATCTCGCCCTGTAAATGAAGTTGCTAAGGTTAGTTGGGCGCTACTTGTGAAAGTTAGATTGGTTTTTCCCTGGCGTTCAGGTACTCCATCTCTAGGAAACAAATCTACATCCGGGCTATTGGTTCCCTGAACGCTAAAAATGGCTTGACCAAATAATCTGGTAGTTGTGGAAAACCGATTACCTTGTAATTCACTAGTCCGGTTTTCTACAGCCTCGACACGCTGCTGTAATTGCTGCAACTCTGCTTTGAATTCACCCTGCAACCTTTGCAGTAGGATTAAATCTTCATTATTAACAGTATTAATTTTATTATTAGCGTAGGCGTAGCCCGCCGCAGGCATCGCTTCGTTAATCTTCTCTAAACAAGCGTCTAAACCAGCCGCAAATTCATAACGGCTGATACTACTATTCCCCAGATAAGTCCCATCAGGGTATCCAGCAATGCAGCCATAGCGTTCTATCAAAGACTGCAAAGCACCAAAAGCCCAGTCGGAGGGTTGCACATCTTTAAGTTGCGATACTGAGGTGACTTGAGACATTGGGTTGTCTGAGTCTGGAGACTGAGGAGATAGAGAGAATTCTTCTGTATTTTCCTGGTTCTGGGCAACTTCTGTTACAGGTTGAGTATCTTTTAATTCAGGTAAGTTAGGAGAATTTATAAATTGAATTTTTTCTCTGCTTTTTTTAAGTATATTTTCGTACTTATTGTTTATAGCTGATGATGTGATTATATCTGGCTGCACAAATTCAGGCGGTGTAATTTCAGCAGCTGATACAACTTGAGATAAATTTTCCTGTGTTGACTCCTGCACCGGATTCTCTGGCATAATTACGGGCTGTTCTGGTAAATTAAGCGCAGAGATTGGCGCTGTTGCTAGCACACCCGCCATCAGTAGACTAATATCACTCATGGTATTCCATTTGACTTGCACCAATATTTCTTTTGACAGACAAAGTTGGTGTATATCAGGAAATTTTTTGAAAAAAAAGTGATAAAAGTTACTATGGCTATGATCCTAATGGCACTAAAAAAGCTACAAGCTATACAAAATAAGCACTACAACTTTTAAAGCTATTGAACAGTGGAGAGATGGGGCGATTATCCTTCATGCAGTGCTTAGGCAAAGTTCCGCTGTTCCTTGCAGAGAGATTGGAATGGAATGTATGGGTTGTCCAAAAATTTTTGTAAGTAGAAAAAGCTGATACCAACAGGACTTATACAGAAGATATCTCCCCTAATTTAAAAAATTGGATCTTAAAGATCCCCTCCTTGTTTAAATTAGGGGGGATCGAGGTTTCAGCTTTTCAATACGTAAGTCCTAAACAATTTTGTATGAAGATGCAGAGAATGTTCTGCCTGAAATGCTTGCTAGATAAAGGGACTATTCTATGCAGCCTCACATAGAATTGGTATCACTTTTCAACCTATTAGTTAGCATTTCAGGCGATATCCCTAGCTAACTGACCTGAAAGCAATCGCTCTATTAGCAATGGTGTTTGCTTCCTGATTCACTATGGCTGAAATCCCGGTTTTTACGGTTTTTACGTCCGTTTGCAAAAGTTTGTGGTTTACTGAAATTGGCTTTTTAACTGATGATGTGCTTTTTATAGTCAAATTTAAAATATTGCTGTTTTTTTCTGAATTCAGGTTAGGCATCTCTTGCCAGCAGTGGCGGCAGAACCAGTAGGTTTGTTGTAAGCGAATGTGACGAAGCATTTGGTTGGAACAGCAGGGACAATTTGTCATAAAATTGATATTTTTTAAAAAAGTTAAACACAAGTAGATAGTTGGCTCTTGGCTTCACTACCAACAACTTGAATTTATAAACAGAAAATAAAAAACTAATAAAGAAATGAAAGTAGTTAACAAATTTTAAAAAATATCAGCAAGCACTTGATTAGCGATTACAATCTTCCTGAAACAATCTATAAAATTAAGAATTTATTAAATAATTTCAGATATTTGGACTGCGAATAAATTCGTCAGCGCCTTAGGGACTTCCAACTAAAAAAATATCCCATCGCTTTCTTGGCAGGGGAGTAGGGAGCAGGGAGCAGGGGGGAGCAACAGTCGTGTTGAGTCCAGAAATTAGGATAATTTATTTTTTGGAGTTCCCTTACCTCTATGTTTAAAAGCAGGGGCTGTCTCGGCTCGGATATCTTGGTAAACTTATTGTTTAATCCATTAATGAGGTAAAGTCCCAACCCAGCAGTTGAGCAACTTGAGCAGGGAGGGTAACTGGATTAAAGGGTTTGGGGATTACACCTGCGACTTGATACTGTCGCAAAATTTGCGAATCCAGCCATCGCGCTTTAGCACTGAGCAGCACTACAGGAATAGCTTGAGTTTCTGGATTATTTCTTAGTTTATTCATAAACTCAAAACTCGCGATGTCACGGATTGAGATATCTAATACAATCGCATCAGGACTGTGGCGTACTGCATTCTGCAATCCTTCTAATGGAGAATCTGCTGTCACCACATCCCAACCAGCTAAATCTTGGAGGCAAAATTTTACTATCTCACGTACATTCAGTTCATCATCAATGAGCAATATCATTTTGCCGCTTATATTTACCTCCTGTAGCATGTTCATTTCATTTCATATACCTTTCCGGTTATATAAAAGATTTTTATCTATAACCAAGAAAGATAAATTACAAAAATAAAAAACTAATAAAGATATAGATTATGTTACAAATCTTAAAAATTAATCGTCCCACCCCAGAATCTCAGTAACTTCGTTGCAAATAGAGGTGGGTTCAAAAGGTTTGGTAATAATCCCAGCAATTCCCATCTGAGCAAAACGAGCGCGATCGCTCCCTTGGACTTTCGCTGTTAACAGAATCACTGGAATCCCTTGGGTTGCAGAATTTGCCTGAAGTTTTTCGTATACTGCAAAGCCGTCAATGTCAGGCATAGACACATCAAGGAGAATGGCATCAATGGGTTCTGTTTGAGCGATTTTTAGTCCTTCTGCCCCTGATGCAGCTGTCAGAGTGTTCCATCCTCCCAAGTCTTCTAAACAAGCTTGTACTAATTCGCGGATTCGTTCTTCATCATCCACAATTAATACTTGTCTGTTAGTCATGTGATCTCCTCTGGTGGCAATGGCAGAGTGAAGAAAAACGTGCTGCCAACACTAAGAGTACTCTCAGCCCAGATTTGCCCACCGTGCCGATCAATAATACTACGACAGATTGCCAATCCCAAACCTGTGCCGCCTTTGGTGCGAGAATCAGAGGCATCTACTTGCTGAAATCTTCCAAAGATTGCTTCTAATTTGTCTGCGGGGATACCTCGTCCTTGATCCGCGATCTGGAAGAGTACGCGGTCTGTTTGCTGTTGGACACTCAGGGTAATAGTAGAATCGGCAGGGGAGAATTTAATCGCATTACCTAACAAATTGGTGAGTGTTTGCACAATGGCATCAGCAGCAGCCCAAACTTGAGCATTGCTAGGGTGGATCTTAAAGGTAATATTTTGCTGATTAGCGATCGCCTGCACTCCTGCTACTGCTTGTTGAATTAAATCAGCTGCATTGCAGGTGGCTTTTTCTAGGACAGCTCGATCCGATTCTAAGCGTTCCAAATCGAGAATATCGTTAACTAGACGCACTAAGCGATCGCTGTCGATGGCTGCAATCTCAATCATCCGCTTGAATTTGTCTGGTTTTTTGTCGTAGATACCAGTTTGGAGTAAGCCCAGTGCAGCGCGAATTGCAGTTAAGGGAGTGCGGAGTTCGTGACTAACGATGCCAATAAACTCACTCTTCATTAGATTAACCTGCTCTAGTTCAGTAATATCTTCGGCAATACCAGCAATCCGAACTACCTCGCCTAATTCATTTTTGATCGCAAATGCGCGATCGCGAATCCAACGGATTGAACCATCAGGGCGGATAATCCGATATTTTTTATCGTATTGCCCTGGTTTAAGCTGTTCAATGACTTCAGTTTCGACGCGCTGGCGATCTTCTGGGTGAATTGCATCTAACCAATTTGAATAGTTGTGATACAAGTCCTCACAATTTCTTTGCCAGATGGTTTGGTATGCGTTGCTCACATATAAAACTTGCTGACTTTGATTATCGGTCATCCAAAATACTGCTTGGATGTTTTCTGCCAGCTGACGAAACTTTTCTTCGCTCTCGCGTAAAGCTTCTTGAATGCCTTTGCGCTCAGTGATATCTTGGTGAACCGCAACCAGAACGTCGCCGTAGTCGGGATGCCTGAATACAGAAGTCGTCACACTACACCAAAATGGTGTACCATCTTTTTTAAAATTCTGGACTTCGTAGTTGGCTTCAGTATTTTGTAAGACGGCTGACAAAGTGGCTTGATTTACATCTTCGGTAGTTACCGATTTGGTGACACCGCTCACAATCGAAACGTGCTGACCGTTGAGTTCATTAGAGTCATAGCCAAACATCTGCTCAAATTTCGGATTGGCATAGATAATGACTGCATTATCAATTCTCACTAAGCAAATGCCTTCCCCCATATTTCGGGTGATTACAGCCTGAAGCTCTAGCATTTGCGCCTGTTCTAAAAGTGTGAGTTGGGTTTGTTGCTGCTCTATCACTGTTTTTCGCAGGCGATCGTTCGTCTCTGTCAGTTGTGCAGTGCGTTCTTGTACCCGTTGTTCAAGTTCGGCATTTAGTTGTTGTAGGTCAATTTCTGCTTGTTTGCGCTCCGTTAGTTCTATCTGTAACTGTTTAAACAAATCTGCTTGCTGGATAGCAATGCTTACTTGCGCTCCTAACTGCCGCAACAGAGCAATTTCTGAAGATTGCCACTCACGAGGAGCCGCACATTGATGAGCTGCCATTAATCCCCACAATTCATCTCCCAAAGAAATGGGAACGACGAGATTTGCCCTCACCTGAAGACTTTCCAAAAATTGAACGTGACAGGGACTAATTCCAGCAGTATAAATATCAGTTTTCGCAGTGACTAAGCCTTGTTTGAAGGGTTCGACGTTCTCTTCACCAATGCAAGGATCATGAATCTGGAGTGGTAAAAGAGCCATCCATTCCGGTGCAACAGACTCAATAACAATCGTTCCACCCCAACCTGGATAAAATTGGAAGATAGTGACGCGATCGCACTCCAGAAATTGCCGCACTTCATCAACAGTAGTTTGCAAGATATCTTGTAAATTCAGCGATCGCCGGATACGCTGAGTCATTTCCATCACTAAACGCTGTTGCTCAAATTGCTGTTGCAGCGTTTCTTGTGCTTGTTTGCGATCGTCAAGAGTCATCCGCAATTGCTCGGCATTTTCCTGAGACAATTGTTGGTTGAGTTGTTGAATTTTCTGTCTGCTGTACTGAAGATTGCCAGTGACCAGGTTAATTATCAAGGCAACCAGTAGGAAAAGTCCTAGCCGCAATACATCTTCTGGTTGATTAATCCCTGGTTGATATCGAGGGGGAATCAAGAAATAATCAATTGCCAGTGTGGAAAGGACAACTGTAACTATCCCTGGTCGAAAGCCACCATACCAAGTACTGACGATAATAGCTATATAGAAAAAAGCACCAATGGTTCGAGAAATCAGCGGTTCTAGCCAGAGTGACAAAAGCAGTGCGATCGCAGTTGAGCCAATAGCAACACCGTAGTTCAATAATTGCGGATAATTTCTCATCATGCTTTACTTCTTCCTGCCTGAGAGCGCCAACGCGTTCTTTGAATGCGGCTCAGTACCCGTGTCACAAGTTCTGGCCCTAGCACTGGCTTGCTGATAAAATCATCGGCTCCGGCAGCAAAAGCTTGCTGAAGAAATTCTGCTTCAGTATGGGCTGTAACTACTAAAACAGGTAAATCTCCCCACTGGGCATCCTGGCGCACGACCTGGCACAACTCTAAGCCATTAACTATTGGCATTTCTAAATCTAGTACTACCAAATCTGGAGATGTTGCAATCAGCACCTTCCAAAATTGTTGTGATTGAGAGAGAGTTGTTACTTCCAGCCCCCAAGGAGTTAGTAACGCCGATAATCCAGCCAGTATTACAGGGTCATCATCTACGATTAAAACTTTGGCTTCGGAAGTTTTCGGTTGAGGTAAGACACGAGCGATCGCCTGAAAAATCTGCTCGGTTGTCGCCGGTTTATGCAAAAATTGTCTAGCTCCTAAACGGGATACTTTCAGTCGATCTACCAGGGTATCTCTTCCTGTAAAAACAATCACTGGGATATTTGGCGATCGCTGTACTATCTCGCTCAACAATACTAATCCATCTTCCTCTGTTCCAGGAAAACTCAAATCCAGTAAAACTGCGTCAGGAGTTTTTAAGGAAAAAAGCGATCGGGCCATTGTTAAGTTTGGTGCAATCTTCATCCTGATTCCCCATAAGTCGGCTTCTGCCTGCAACTGCTCCGTCAGCATCGCATCATCATCGATGACTAATAGACGATAAGTTTGATTTATCGGCAAGTTTGGAGCGGTAGAAGTGACAGCAGGCTTGGTTAACTCTTGCTGTAATGCTGTTACCAATTGTGAGAAATTAGAGATTTGATCGGGAGATAGCGAGGAATTTTCAAAAAGAGGCAGGGTAGCAGGAGATTGAGACCCTTGCTCCACTTCGTTTCGCAGTTCTTGTGGAGGAGCATTTCCCCTGACCCCTGCTTCTTGTTCAAGTAGTAAATGCTCTATTTTCCGTGCTAGCCGGGAACCCTCTGGATAACCGAACGACCCCATTGAGCCTGCGAGCTTATGGGCTTCATGCAATGCCTGCTGTTGTAACTCTTGATTTAAATTCCCTGCTAAGAGTGCAGTTTTTGCCTGCTCCAACACACCAACCTGTCCGGCAAAGGAATTACGAAATCGCTCCAGCACCCGATTTACAGAAGTCATATCTTTGGGAGCAGGTTTTTTCTTTCCATCTTGATTCTTTTCGATAACAGAGATGGAGCGATTAGGCGCAGGCTTGAGGCGATAGCCCATGCCATATACCGTTTCTAGAAATTCTTCTGCTAGCCCTGCTGTTTTCAGTTTCTTTCGCAAGTCTTTAATATGAGTCGTAACTGCACTTTCAGTCGGTGCATCATCAAATCCCCAAAGCCGATCTAGAATTACTGCACGACTAAAGATCCGTTCTGGGTTTTGCAAAAACAACTCCAGCAGTTTGTATTCTGTTGCAGTGAGGGGAATTTCTTGCTCATTACAAGTGACTCTGCCGGCACTTGGATCTAAACAGAGATTTCCCCAGGTTAACGTGGATGATGAGATTGCCTCATTGCGTCGTAATAAAGAGCGAATTCTGGCTAGTAATGCTTCTGGGTTGAATGGCTTAATGACGTAATCATCTGCTCCGGCATCTAACCCAGCAACAATGTCTGCATTAGAATTTTTCCCGGTTAGCAACAGAATAGATTTACGGTAGCCTTGCGATCGCAGTTGCCGACACAAGCTAATACCATCCAGTTTCGGAATTAGCCAGTCCAGCAAAATCAACTCATATTCAACCGATATTGCTAGTTCTAATCCAGCCTGTCCATTGCTTGCTATGTCGATAGTATAACGATTTGCACTCAACAACTCGAAGAGTGCTGTACTCAGTAATACGTCATCCTCTACCAACAAAATTTTCATAAGTTGAATCTAAAAAAGATGCTTATGACATCTTTGCGATCGCAGCGCACACTATCTGCGTGGTCAAACTCCTGCATAATTTTAATATATTGTTACAAACTTTACAACAACTTAATTCAAATTTTGCACTCTGATATGCTTTTTTACAAATCTTCATAAATAAAGGAAAATATTCCTTTACTTTGATTGTGAGAAATTTATTTAATAATTTTTTCTGTAAAACCTAGAATCCTCATTAAATCTTTAGATTTAGAGATTATTTTTTGAAAGTCTCAATTATGCTCTATAAATTATGCAATACCTATACTATTTGTCCAATGCTAGTCTGACACTGCGGGTTGTTGAATATTGTAGTAAAAATGATTTTTCTGTTGAATTTGTGACTGTAATTAATCAATTTGATGGTTGGATAATCAACCTCAAAATTAAATCTTTTATTTCTGCACAAAAGGATAAAGATATTAGAGCTTTCTTAAGTGAATTGGGAATTATTTACTCACCATCCGAGTTGATTAGTAAGGTTCTGAGCAGTTTGGAAGCTGGACAATCAACAATTAATGTTATGAAACGCTATAAGGTAGCGGTAGTTTCTCACGGTAGACCGCAGCCTGATGAGATTGAAGTATTCCGACAAAATTATATCCGGGGATTGGGCTATTGTCCGCAAAACTTAGCTTGACTTAACGTTATATTGCTTTTCTTAGTGCCATTTGGAGCAGGGAGCATGGGGAAAATTCCTCTCCTCTGAACTTTTTTCCCTGCCCCTCTGCCTCTTGTGCCCAATGCCCCAGATAGTTATTCTGGCTGACTACAATACTTATTCATCTGATTGACTAACGTATCCGACTGCTTGCCAACTGTTGTAGCTGTTGTCAGTGCCGAGTCAATTTCGGTTCTCGCCTTTTGGATTTTTTCCCTACCAGGTGCCGAGGCTTCTGCTGTCTTGGTTGCGCCTAGTGCTCTACCGGCAATGGCTACCGCTTGACTGAGATTCTGAAAAATTTTGACAAAACCGCTTTGAAATTCTTTCAGCTTAGGATCTGTTAAATTCAGTTCCCTAATCGATTTAGTCACAAATTCTAAATCTTTGGATAGCTGTATGCTGGTAATCACTTGCGTTCCTTTATTTTTATCAATCAGAGAAGTTCCGGCATTCACAACTCGAATCAGTCGCTGGCACTGGGAGACTTTATTTTCGCTACAACTAGTAATGAATAAGGCAATGCTCAGGCTAACAGGAGCCATAACGGTATATTTAGGTAAAACAGACATTAACACCCCACCAGCAATAAAACCCAGAATATAGTACCCAATATTACGAGTAAAAAAGATAAATCAGGTAGGGGGCATGGGGCATGGAGAAGAGGCAGAGGGGCAGGGAAAAAAGTACAGAGGAGAGGAATTTCCCCCTGCTTCCTGCTTCTCTTCTCTCTCTCATATCACCAATCTATCGGCAAACCCAACTGGTCTAAAGTAGCACCATCTTGTAAAAGTGGCTGAATATCGCTGTCTATTTGAATGCGACCACCAGACAGTACCAAGGCACGTTGCGTAACTCTGCCTAGCCAATGCAAGTCATGGGAAGCAATTAATATCACCTGCACGGGTAACTTTAACAACACTTGCGCTAAATGTCGCCGCCATGCTGGATCAAGACCGTTAGTCGGCTCATCCAAAATTAGAATTGTCGGGTCTAGGGCTAAAATTGAGGCTAGGGCGGCCAACCGTCTTTGTCCACCAGAAAGTTCGTGGGCGGAACGATTGGCGTAAGCTTCAAGACCGAAATCAGCTAATAATTGCCGGGCGCGATCGCTTGCCTGGGCTGGTGACATTCCATAGTTGCGTGGCCCAAAGGTAATATCTTCCAAGATGGTCGGCATAAATAGTTGGTCGTTGGCATCTTGGAAGCTAAAGCCGATTTTGCGACGTACTTGGGGTAGAGTTTTAGGTTCTACTGGGATGCCATTAATCGTAATTTTGCCAGTTTGCGGTTGTTTTAAGCCGATCAGGTTCTCCAGCAAGGTGCTTTTTCCAGAACCAGTTGCTCCCATCAACGCCACGCGATCGCCTGGATTTAAGGTAAAAGAAATTTCTTGTAATACTGGCTCCTGGCGAGAATAGGCATACACTAGGTTCTCAACCTCGACCACGGCTGCGTGGGGGTTATGGGTTGATGGTTGGGGATTAGAACTTAAAGATTTCAAGATTCACAAACTCAATATTCACAACTGCGCTAAATTCTGTAAGAAGTTACAGTTACACAAGCAGCGATCGCCCAAGCTGCTAACAGGGCAAAACGCTCTTTTGGTCTGAGGGTAGAATCTATGGGCAATTGCCCGTTGTATCCGCGAGCGATCATTGCTGCATAGACTCGCTCTGCCCTATCCAAACTACGGAGATACAAGGCTCCAATCATGGCAACACTGGCGTAGCGCAGCCATCCCGCAGTTCCTGTCAGACCGCGTAACTGAGCGCTACGTTGCATCCGCGTCACTTCTGAGAGCAAAATTTCCATATATTGCCCAGCTAACAACAAGTTTTCCTTTAAAGGTGCAGGTACAGGTAAGCCTTTAAGGGCTATGCCAAAACTGTGGGGCGGTAAGGTTAACAAAAAACTATTCATGGTAACCAGACAAACCAGAGAACGAACTAGCAAAAAACTGGCTCGTTCCCATCCCAAGGGCAATGCCAGCAATGACAAAAAAATCAATTCTGTACCGAGTAATCCTCCCAAGCTGCGAATTGGTACACGCAAGAAGCAAGCCCACAAAAGTGCGATCGCGCCATATACACCTAAGCAATACCAAGCATGATGCTTTAATAAAGCTGCTCCCACCACAACCACTAGAGACAGTTGCAAACGTAATGGCAAGGGAAGTTTAAGCATTCTTAGGTTTCACCACCTTGGCAATCCCAAAGGCAACAGCAAAACAAACGGTAGCTCCCACAAGTCCAGCGATACTTGTGCCAATTGGCCCCAAACCCTCAATCCCATAGTCAGCTAAGGGAGTCGGCACAATTACCCGCACTTTATCGGCTAAGTCGATGAAGCCCGTATTTTCGGCGACTTTCTCCAAACCATCAGGCCAAGCTGAAGCAAAGAGTGATAGCACTCCCGCAATTAAGAAAATGGTGACAATGGGTACAGACCAACCGCGAAACTCCTGCTGTTCCCCTGGTAATAAATCTGGTCGGGCTGTGGCTAAATAAGTCAGCACACCTCCCGTAATTATCCCTTCGCCAATGCCAATCAGAATATGGACACCAGCCATTGCTGGTAAAACTATAGCTACGGGTGCAGTTCCTGAAAGGGCTAACTCAATGGCACAAGCAATAGCAGCTACCACTACACTTACACCAGCAGCTATACCAGCAGCCAAAGGTAAGCGCCCTTTAGCCCCCCCAAACAGCCGCTGCAAGGTTTGGGTTAAAACCCAGCCAACCCAAACACCAACTACTGCCATATTCAGAATATTCGCTCCCAAGGCTGTAATGCCACCATCAGCAAACAGCACAGCTTGAATAATTAAAACTGTGGCGATACACAACGTTCCTGCCCAAGGACTACCCAAAACGATCGCAGCTAAGGTTCCCCCCAACAAGTGACCACTAGTACCCCCTGCTACCGGGAAGTTGATCATCTGGGCGGCAAAAATGAAAGCCGTGGTTAGTCCCAGTATGGGCGCACGGCGGATACCAAAAGCCTGTTGCGATCGCTCAAAGGCAATAAAGAGTGCTGCCACGCTGGCTAAACCAGTAGCCCCTGCCACCGGTACAGAAACAAATCCATCAGGAATATGCATGTTCTACCCTGTATTTTAGATGTTTATTTACTCACTACAAGCAATAAAACAAAGGCATTAAATTAATAACAAACAGAATTTTCACCTTTTTTGCAATGCCCTCTTGGGGGATTTTATCCTGTTACTTTTGAGAGATTTCCAATCCAATGACTGATAAATAGTATACTTATTTTATTAAATTATTAAATTTTGTTAATTTTATTTTTATAGTATGTCGCTAAATTTTGATAAACTCTTGGAAAAGTGGAAAAACTTGACTTTAGTAAGTTAACATGCTTCCGAGTCACATATTATCAATCACCAAAAGGCTGGCTAGAATTGCGTTTCTTTTCTACGAAACGCTACGCGAACATTTTGAATTTTGAATTGCTTTGCTGCTCTGAGGTTGAGAGATAGCTATCACGATTTACAGAAGTTTTCATTTATTTTATCCACATATGTCGTATGGAAACAGTATTGCTGTGCCCCCAAAAGATCGAGTCTATTTACCTGAGAATAGCTGTATAACTAAATTGTTTTGATATTTATCTAGATTCAAAAAGAATTATAAAGTCAGAGTTCAAGATTCAGAATATAATTAGCTCTTGATCCGTACTCACCACTTTCTTGTTGACCACCAATTTGAAGATTTAGTGAACCAGTAATTAGTAAGTAGGTGCAAATAATTAAAATAAATGCACCTAAAACCCCAGATGGTGCCTGACAAAAGCCGTAAAACCCCTAGAAATACTATTTTCTTACGAATGATTTCGGATTGGTACATTAACCCTAACTAATACTAAAAGGTCTTCACATAGTCTTGACAATACTGTATATTTTCTAACTTAATGATACAGTATAAATTAATTATTTGTATAAAAAATTGAGTAAGCGTTGATACATACCATAAAAACAATTGGTCAAATTTAAAATTTAGATGAAGTTTAGGAAAATATTTTGAATTGAGGTGCGGCAATTACTAAACTTTTCAAAACAGTTAACTGTAACAAAAGTAGTCATCAAATTTTGACTTAACCTAGTTAGTCAATAAAGGTAGCAGATGTTCGGCTTTATTTCCCTCGGTCTTTACATATCCTCGTTCTGTAATGTGAAATTATGAAGACAAACTCATCCAACTCACTGTTAACAGCACCAACTGGCCCACTAAAGATTTCCGAGTTGCCACCTAACCGTGTGGCTACAAGTGGTGAATCTATCCATCTTTCCCTAGTAATTCCTACTTATAAAGAGCGTGACAACATCAAAAATGTGGTCAGCATATTGAGTCGGTTACTGGATGAATCTATTCCAGGAAACTATGAATTGATTGTGGTAGACGATGATAGCCCAGACCGAACTTGGGAAATAGCACAATCCTTGACGACAGAATACCCGCAGTTACGGGTGATGCGACGCCAACAAGAACGGGGGTTATCCTCAGCGGTGATTCGTGGGTGGCAAGCAGCTACGGGGAATGTGTTGGGGGTGATTGATGGAGATTTGCAGCATCCACCAGAAGTGCTGATGCAACTGTTGCGTAGCGTTGAGGAGGGAGCAGATTTGGCAGTAGCCAGCCGTCATGTTGAAGGAGGTGGTGTCAGTAGCTGGAGTGTTGTCAGGCGTTTCTTGTCTCGTGGTGCTCAGTTGTTAGGCTTGGTGATTTTGCCGGGGGTACTGGGGAGAGTTTCTGACCCAATGAGTGGTTATTTTATGGTGCGCCGGAGTGCGATCGCAAATGCAACACTCAATCCAGTTGGATACAAAATTCTCCTAGAAGTAATCGGGCGCGGGAAAGTAGACCAAGTTGCCGAAGTTGGGTATGTGTTCTGTGAACGCAAAGAGGGTGAGAGTAAGGTCACATGGAAGCAATATATAGATTACATCCACCACTTAGTACGGTTGCGGCTTTCCACAGGACGAGTAGGACGATTGAGTAGAAAAGTCAATTTCCCCGTTGGCCGATTTCTTCGCTTTGGGGCGGTTGGCTTTAGTGGGGTATTTGTGGATATGGCAGTACTTTACTTGCTCAGTGATCCGACTACCTTGGCTTTGCCACTGACGCGCAGCAAAATTATTGCTGGTGAAATTGCGATTTTAAATAATTTCTTGTGGAATGATGCTTGGACATTTGCCGATGTCAGCGCCAGACAGCAAGAATGGCATCAACGCCTGAAGCGGTTTGTGAAATTCAACGCCATTTGCCTTGCTGGACTCGTATTGAATGTACTGATATTAAATCTGGTATTCAATTTCTTGATTCCTAACCGCTATATTGCCAACTTTATTGCGATCGCAGTTGCTACCATCTGGAATTTCTGGATTAATTTGAAACTTAGCTGGCGCGTCACTGATGTGAAATAATCACAACGAGGGATTTGAGATTTTGATTTTTGTTCTTAGACTTTAGAACGAACTGAAATCTAAAACGTCAAATCTACAAATCCATTTGTGTGAGGCCCGGCAATGAGAGTTTTTTTCCAAGGTGCATTTTATTTTTCCAGAAAAATTATCTCGTTGCTACCTGCATCTGCTATCAATTTCCTATCTCTGGCAGATACAAACTCTGCCTCACAACACAAGCATTGGCATAGTTGGCATCGCCTCCCTCCTTCCTGGGTTCACCCCTTGCTGAACTTGATGTGGTTGCTCATCGGCATTAGCTTGCGCCTAGCCAACTTGACTGCAAAGCCTCCTTGGACTGATGAGTTTTCCACCTTAGTGTTTAGCTTGGGGAATACTTTTTTATCAGTACCCCTAGATCAAGCGATCGCACCTGATGTTCTCCTATCACCACTACAACCAAACCCAGCGGCTAGTATTGGTGATGTCATTCATAACTTGGTTACACAAGATACACACCCACCACTGTATTTTGTGCTGGCTTACCTATGGATGAAATTATTTCCCAGCGACGGAGGATTAGTATCGATATTTGCGGCGCGATCGCTACCAGCTATAATTGGTGCTGCCTCAATACCATGTGTTTACCTATTGGGTAGGGTAGCATTTCGTTCGCCATTAGTAGGACACTTGGCTGCTGCCATGATGGCAGTATCACCCTACGGCATCTTTTTAGCACAAGAAGCACGCCATTACAGTTTGGCAGCCTTATGGGTAACTGCTTCCCTCACCTGCTTAGTAATTGCCACACGTCATATTCAAAACCGCACACCTTTACCCATCTGGATAGCGGTTTCCTGGGTGGAAATTAATGCTTTAGGCCTGGCTACTCATTATTTCTTCAGCCTCACCCTCTGCACAGAAGCTGTAGTTTTAATTTTTCTTGCTTGGCTTCAATTGCAGACTAGCACCAAATTTTCTCTCCTCTTCTCTCCTCCCTGGCGGCGGATCTATGCCGTTGCTGTAGGTACTTGTGTGGCGGGTTTAATTTGGCTACCAATCTTTTTAGAGAATAAAAATCGTAGTAATTTGACCGAGTGGATTCGAGGTTCGCGCGTCGGACTAGATTGGTTAAGCCCAATTTTTCAAGCTTTAGGAACATTGATTGCAATGATTTCCCTGTTACCAGTTGAATCTTCGCAACTATTGGTTGTGATTCCTTCTGGAGTGGTAATGCTGATTTTCTTTATTTGGGCAGTACCAATTTTGCTGCGTGGGATCAAGATTCAACTACAGCAGCCAGAAAGCCGGATGATGATTCAGGTGTTTGCTGGAGTCGTGATCAGTGCGATCGCTTTATTCTTTATCTTTACGTACTTTTTCGGTATTGATCTGACAAGAGGTGCTAGATATAACTTTGTTTATTTTCCCGCGATCGTTGTTTTACTAGGGGCAAGCCTCGCAGTTTGTTGGCATCCTCCCAAGGAATGGATAGAAACACAGCAAGGGAAAAATAGGATAAAAAGTATAGGTAAATGGGGAATAAACGGTAAAAAAGCCGTGATGTTAATTTGGTTAATGGGATTTGTCAGTGCAGTTACAGTAATCTGCAATCTCGGCTATCAAAAATATTATCGTCCTGACCTGTTTGTGCAACTAATTCAACAAACATCCCCAATACCAGTACTGATTGCCAATACTCACAAAACTTATGTACACACTGGGGAAATGATCGGAGTAGCTAGGGAGTTTAAACTTGCAAATTCACCCCAAAAACCTCTGTTTCTCCTTGCCCATCAAGACCAAGACCCGAATACTTCCAGCATTACTCTGGAAAATACTTTAAAGAAATTACCACGACCTTTTGACTTGTGGCTGGTAAACTTTCACGCACCTGTAGCAGAAGCCGTTAAAACATGCCTTATGTCTGAGAGTCAATCTTTGCCAAGCGTAGACGGCTACGAATATGAACTTTATCATTGCCAATAACTTGGGAAATGGGAACTGGGGAGTGGGGCATGAGGGAGCAGGGGAAGCAGGGGAGAATTGGGGACAAGAGGAACTTGAAACAAGTCTTTCCCCTTGTCCGCAATTCTCCTTGTCCCCAAGTCCTCTTGCCCAATCCCCAATCCCCAATCTATATGCATCTTGTGGAAGTTCCTCAAATATCGATATCCATAGGAGACTAGAGAAAGAAGAAAAAATATATCTGACACGTTTTCAAGCATCGAAGGCTGTAACTAGTTAAGGAGGATTTATGCGTGCAGTACTGATGGCAGGGGGTTCGGGAACGCGGCTTCGCCCGTTAACTTGCGATCTGCCCAAACCGATGGTGCCGATCCTAAATCGACCAATTGCCGAACATATTATCAATCTCCTCAAACGACATCAAATTACAGAAGTTATTGCAACATTGCATTATTTACCTGATGTCTTGCGAGACTATTTTCAAGATGGCAGCGATTTTGGTGTCCAGATGACCTATGCCGTCGAAGAAGATCAGCCTCTAGGTACAGCTGGCTGTGTGAAAAACATTGCTGAACTTCTTGATGAAACTTTTTTAGTCATTAGCGGTGATAGCATAACAGATTTTGACCTCACGGCAGCGATCGCATTTCACAAACAAAATAAGTCAAAAGCTACTTTGATTTTGACTAGGGTTCCCAACCCGATTGAATTTGGGGTGGTGATTACCGATGAGAAAGGACGAATTCGGCGATTTTTAGAAAAACCCTCTAGTAGTGAAATTTTTTCCGATACCGTCAACACTGGCACTTACATTCTCGAGCCAGAAGTTTTAGAATATCTGCCAGCAAACATTGAATGTGACTTTTCCAAAGATTTATTTCCTTTACTACTAGCAAAAGATGAGCCAATGTATGGTTACATTGCTCAAGGTTACTGGTGCGATGTTGGTCACTTAGATGCCTACCGGGAAGCTCAGTATGATGCCTTAGATCGCAAGGTAAATCTCGATTGTGCCTACAAAGAGGTTTCTCATGAGTTATGGGTGGGTCAAAATACTTACATCGACCAGACGGCTGTGATTGAAACGCCAGCAGTAATTGGTGACAATTGCCGCATTGGGGCAAGAGTACAAATTGAGGCCGGAACTGTAATTGGCGATAATGTCACCATTGGCGCTGATGCGAATCTCAAACGTCCCATAGTGTGGAATGGGGCATTCATTGGCGATGAAGCACATCTTTCTGCCTGTGTAATTTCCCGTGGCGCTCGTGTAGATCGCCGCGCCCATGTATTAGAAGCTGCTGTTGTGGGTTCGCTTTCCACGGTGGGAGAAGAAGCCCAAATTAGCCCTGGCGTGCGCGTTTGGCCCAGTAAAAAGATTGAGTCAGGGGCAGTTTTAAACATTAACTTGATTTGGGGAAACACCGCCCAACGAAATTTATTCGGGCAACGTGGTGTCCAAGGATTAGCTAATATCGACATCACCCCAGAATTCGCGGTGAAATTGGGAGCTGCTTACGGTTCTACTTTGAAACCTGGTTCTAAGGTAACGGTTTCCCGTGACCAGCGTAATGTCTCTCGGATGGTGACGCGATCGCTGATTGCTGGTTTGATGTCAGTAGGTATTGATATTCAAAACCTCGATGCTACAGCTATCCCCATTGCCCGCACAGTTATACCTACAATGTCAGTAGTTGGTGGCATCCATGTGCGGGTACACCCCGATCGCCCTGACTACATTTTGATTGAATTCATGGATGCTAAGGGCATTAATATCACCAAAGCCCTGGAAAAGAAAATTGAAGGGGCTTACTTTAAGGAGGATATGCGTCGGGCGCTAATTCATGAAATTGGCGATGTATCTTATCCTAGCCAAGTCATGGAGCGCTACTGCACTGCTTTTGAGAAATTGTTGCATGTTCATACACTCCGCAACAGCCGCGCAAAAGTGGTGATTGACTATGTTTATGCGGTATCGGGGGCAGTTTTACCTCAAATGTTGGATAAATTTGGCGCTGATGCAGTGGTGTTGAATGCCAGTGTCAATAAAACGGCAATGTCAATCACTGACCGCGAAGGACTGCTGACTCAGTTAGGTCATGTAGTGGAGGCATTGAAAGCTAACTTTGGCGTGCAAGTCTCGGCTAATGGAGAACAGTTAATTTTAGTTGATGAATCAGGCTACCCAATTCGTGGAGAAACTTTAACAGCACTGATGGTAGACATGATTCTGACGGCTAACCCCAGAGGAACGGTAGTAGTGCCAGTTCATGCTTCCAGTGCTATTGAACAAGTCGCCCGCCGCCACGATGGTAGAGTCATTCGCACTAAAGCCAACCCTACAGCCTTAATGGAGGCTTGTCAGAAAAATCCGAATGTGGTGCTAGGAGGTAGTGGAGAGACTGGTTTTATTTTCCCGCAACTGCATCCGGGATTTGATTCCATGTTTTGCATTGCCAAGATAATTGAGATGTTGACTATACAGGAGCGATCGCTTGCTGCTGCTCGGTCAGAATTGCCCCGTGTAATTCACAAAACTTATACAGTCCGCTGCCCGTGGACAGCTAAGGGTGCTTTGATGCGTTATTTGGTGGAAACTCACCCAGCCCAAAACCTAGAACTCATTGATGGAGTGAAAATTTGTCAACCCTACGATGACAGTTGGCTGTTAGTTTTACCAGATGCTAGCGAACCACTAGTGCATTTGTATGCAAATAGCAACGATCGCGAATGGGTAGATGAGACTGTGAGAAACTACCGCACCCGCGTCCAGACTTTTGTGGAAAGACAACAAGAATATCAACCCGCCGAAGCGTAATTCGTAATTCGTAATTCGTAATTCGTAATTCGTAATTGAATTTTTTAATTACGAATTACGTTAGCGCAACGTCATTAGCAATTACGAATTATTTTAATAATGGTATAGACAAGAAATAATTGTTAGATAGGCATCCTCCACCGCATAAACCAAACGGTTTGCATCATCAATTCGCCGCGAACAAAAGCCAGCTAAATTTTCCCGTAGAGGTTCTGGCTTACCTATACCCTCAAAAGGCATCCGCATCGTCTCCTGAATCAGTTTATTGATTCTTTTGAGTGTCTTCTTGTCTTGCCCTTGCCAGTAAAGATAATCAGCCCAAGCCTCATCCGTCCATGCCAGCATTCTAGTCATTGAGCAAATCTCGCTCCACCACTTCCCCCTGCTTAAATTGAGCAATAGAACGTTCCAAATGGGCTGCATTTGTCGGAGACTTCAGCAAATGCACAGTCTCCATCAGACTATTAAAAAACTCTAGCGACATCACCACCGCATCATCCGCATCCCGTCTCGTGATGATCGTATAGTCGGCATCTTCCGCCACCCGATCTAAAACCGTCTTCAGGTTATTTCTCGCCTCGCTAAAAGAGATAACTTTCATCTGGACACAACTTGTACTTTTTATTGTACAAGTATAGCTTTTTCTTCAATTTGTTTGTTTCCTGAAATACTTTACAAAACTTAAATCAAATTAAATGATAAAAAATTTCAATAAGTCTGGTACGATATCTTTAAGCTTATTGAGATAGATATTCATTAAGCTCATGATAAATTTCAACAAGCAAGGTAAATAAGTATCCTTGCGTAAATTATTGCGTTCGCGTAGCATCTCCGTTCGTGCAGCGTCACGCAGGGAAGGAGAATTGCAAAACTATATATCAGGTGAGAATATGTCAAAAAAAATCGGTCTATTCTACGGTACTCAAACTGGCAACACTGAATCTGATGCCGAAAAAATTCAGGATGAGTTTGGTGGTGATGTTGTAACATTACATCCCATTTACGAGGCGGATACTACCACTTTTGATGAGTATGACTTGCTGATTATTGGCTCTCCCACTTGGGATATTGGTCAACTTCAGAGCGATTGGGAAGGCTTTTTCTCCGAGCTAGATGAAATAGATTTTAATGGTAAGCTGGTTGCCTATTTTGGTGATGGCGATCAATATGGCTATGCCGATAATTTCCAGGATGCAATGGGAATTCTAGAAGAAAAAATTTCTCAGCGAGGCGGTAAAACAGTTGGCTACTGGCCAACTGAGGGATATGACTTTGAAAATTCCAGAGCTTTGAAAAATGGCAAGTTTGTCGGATTGGCACTTGATGAAGGTAGTCAATCTGATTTAACAGATGAGCGAATTAAAACTTGGGTTGCTCAGTTGAAGACAGAGTTTGGTTTGTAGAGATTAAAGGCGTACAGCTAGCTGTGCGCTCCTACTGAAATTGATAATTTAGAAGTTATAGGTTATTTATGTCTGATTCATTTGATGTTCTGTGGTTAAGTTCCAGCGCTGCTTTACAGCGTTTTGATAAACCATTACTTCAATATTTATCTGGGTATATGAAAATCGCCCAGTGGGAATACCAGCAAACCAAAGATGAAGCCAGTTCCATAGATCAAGCTGTGGATTTGCTATATGAGTTTTTAGAATGGTGCGATCGCCCCGTACATTTAGCCGGTCATGGGATGGGTGGTGCGATCGCCTTAACCTTTGCGCGGCGATTTCCCCAAAAAGTGCGATCGCTAACTCTGCTGGCTGTAGCTGCTCAACCTGCAAACAATTGGCAGGCTCACTATTACTTTCAACGACAACTTTTTAGCATCAGCCGTGAGCTAGTTTTAGCAAGCAGCGTTCGCAGTCTTTTTGGAAATCAACCAGTTCATACTACTAAGAAGTTAGTAGCTGCCTTAGATAAAGATTTAGAACAATCTCCCTCGTCCCACTCTTTATTTAAGTTGGTTTATTTACCCAAAGGTGGAGTTTCTATGCCAATGATGGTATGTGGTAGCAAGAGTGATCCGGTAGTCAATCCACCTGCATTGCATGACTGGTTGAATTGGTTGAAGCCAGAAGATAAGCTCTGGGAATGCTCACAAGGATATCATTTTTTTCACTACTTCTATCCTCAACAGGTTGGCGAACAAATTTTGAGTTTTTGGGAACGCCACAATCTGCATTTGGTGGAAACATCTGCGCTATCTTTTAGCAGTTCTACAAGTTGGTAAAATGATAATCGTTCTGTGAGATACAAGAGTGCGATCGCTACTTAATAACTCAAGTTGCTAGTTACTCTGGAAGAGGGATGACATAGGGGTAGAGAAAAAAAATCCCTCCAAACAGACAATGAGTTATTAACTACCAAAACAGGTATTCCAGTGGAATTTGTGTTCATGCTAGCCAGTGCGACAGATATACGGGGATTGAGTGCTTTACCTTTGAATTTACCACCTGGGACTCAGGTTTATGCCGATTATGCCTATCTTGATTACACTGTGGAAGATGAATTAATTGAAACTAGTCAAATCTCGATGTAAGTCATGCGAAAAAGTAACTCTAAACGTCAAGATGCACCATGAACTCAATACATTAAATAGTCTATTTGTCACTACATTTAAACCGTATTTAGCGGAGTTACGAGTTGTTTCCAAAAATCGATTCATGCAGTAACACATGAAGGGTTTTTACTGAATTTACAAGCTTTTATTTTTGCCTACACTCTGCAACAAGCTTTTATTGACTAAGTTACAAATGCCACTTTCTCTTCAACTAAACTGAATATTCATGATTGCACTTTCGTGGTAGTTGTATTTCGTACAACCGCTTATTTACTGTGCCTACATTTCCCATATCCTCATTTGTATTTTATTACCCGCAACTTGGGTTAATAGGGAAGCAATCTGCTCATCAGACCAGCCCTTACTTATAGCAGCCAGGGCTAGTTTGGTTCGTGTGGCAAGTAGATTCTAAGAACTTTTTTTACCTTGCTCTACTTATAAAGTATTGCTCTTCTTGATAAAAGGACTATGTATCTTAAATCTCCTAACAGTAGTCGGATTGATCTGAAGTTGTAAAATTGACTACTTTGATAATTTTATTATAAAGATAGTTCAATAGATAAGGTTAATAGAAATTATGAATTGTAAATATTATTGAAATTTAACCAGTTTTCTCTGATTTAATTAGTTAGAATTATTTATAGCAATAGCCAGATGAGTTAGGACGCTAAACGCAAGACAGATTCCATCGTTTCTCGAAGAGAATTAAACTGCTGGATTTGTTTGCGAATTCGACTTTTCAGCCAAGACTAGGATTTCTCAATTCGGCTGAGGTCTGCGGAATAAGGTGGCAAATACAAAACTTCACAGCCAGCATCTCGAATCAATTGTTCAATACATCCACCTTTATGAAAGGTAGCATTGTCCATCGTCACAACCTGACAAAAGTTTGAGTACAGGGATTAAGCAAGTTTTTAGCCAGGTTTGAAACACATCTCGATTACAAGAACCTTCAATAATGAAAGGAGCCATCAACTTCTGATTACACAGTGCGGCAATCATATTCACCCGCCCTTGACGCCGCCCAGACTTGAGAGCATAGAAGCGCTCTCCTTTCTGATTCCAGCCATAGCCATAATCGTCTCGATCCATGCCAGACTCATCAACATAGACAACCATATTTTTTCAAGCTTGGCTATCTGAGCAATAAACGAACTTCGTTTGTACTCGTCTCGTTCTTGATAACCATAGGTCTTTTTTTTTCGCGTGAATCCGATTTTCTCTAACCCACGGGAGATAGTACGCGCACTAATCTCGTCTTCCCATAATTGTGCCATCTGGTCTTGAGTCTTATCCCCGTGTACTTTCACAAAAGCTCGAAATTTCTCCCAGTTGGTGATTTTCTGATTATGTCCAGGGGACTGATTGTGCTTGGCCTGGAAATCTCCGGTTTCTGCAAAGCGTTTCAGCCACAAATTAATTGTGTTTCGACTGATGTTGAACAGTTCACTTGCTTCGCTTTTTTTTAGCCCGTTCAATTCAATGGCTTCAATTACCTTCCGGCGGAAATCGTAACTGTAAGGGTTTGCCATTGTTAATCAGTCCTAATTTCAGAACGCAACACTTTTTCTAGTCTACGTCCTAACTGTACTGGCGATTGCTATACATACATAACACATAACTGGATTCACGAGCAAGCGAAAAAGTTTCATATTTTTTGTAGATGGACTTTCGGCTTGTCATACATAAACACCGTTTCAGTAATAAGTCATTCTTCCTTAACCAAATACTTTGTAAACAGTATGAAGACCTACTTAAAAGTTGAATTTGAAGTTAAAAATTCAAAAAATGTTGAAAATGTCGAGAAAATTTTATATGAAACCTTTAAAGTAAAATTTCAGCAAATTGACACACAAGAGGTTGAAAGTTATAAAGATATTCAGGTGAATGTGGGAGGAGATTTAGCAGTTGGAGAGATAGTAATTGCAGTCATTGGCTTGGCTGTTGCAGTTGTAGACTTATATAAGTTCTTGAAAGAAAAAGAACTGAGGTTAGAAGAACTAGATGTTGAAAAAGCAAAGCTTGAATTGGAAAGAGCAAAGTTTGAATTGGAAAAGCTCTCAAACTTTGAAAGAGAAAGGCTAAGGCAAGCTTTTATCGAAGAAGATTTACCGCAAATCTTACAGGCAAGTGATGTGACTTATACTGAGCTTGATACATCCATTTATATAAAAGAGTAGGGAAGTCAAGCTAAAGGTATTTATATGAAGCAAGCTGAAGACATATCTACCTTTCACTTAGAGTTAGAAACCCTTGGCTCATCATCAGAAGCTCTGAGAGTTAAGCTTATCAGTGGACCAGATAGTGATGAAGAATCAGAAACTCATGTGATTGATAATCCATTACACAAACAATTTGTAAGCGATATCGAATTAGGACGAGCACTTTATGAGTGTCTTTTTGGCTCTAAAGAGAATCCTAATGAAATCGGTCAGAGGCTCAGCAAGTATTATAACGAAAAATGTGCTAATCAGCTAGACAACCAAGTATGTATACGCTTGCTGTTGAAATTTTCATCTACTAAAAAACGCCCTGAGCCAGCAATAAGTCTTCCTTGGGAATTGTTACACGACGGTCAAAAATGGTTAGGTAGAGATCCACGCATTTCTATTGCCCGCCGAACAACTTTTAAAAGTAATTCTCCCCAGAAAAATGATTCTTCCTTACGAGTGTTATTAGCTTATGCTGAACCCAAAGTTTTAACTCAATTCGATGGCGAAGAACATTTAAAAAAGATTGCAAAAGCGATAGGAGAATCTACATGGTTAGATTTAGTGCTACTTCCTAAAGCTAATCGTTTAACTCTTAAGGAAAAGCTTAAAGAAGGATTTCATATTTTTCACTTTTTAGGACATGGAGAAGCTGAATCCTCAGCAGAAGTAGGATTGAATGCCTATTTACATCTTGAGAGTTCCCATTATCAAGATAAAAGTGAGAGAGTATCTGCACTTGATTTCGCAGAGTGGTTTAAAGAGGCAAAAATTTCACCACAGTTAGTTGTGCTTACTGCTTGTCAAAGCAGTATAACAAACTGCTTCTCAGCTTTAGGCACTGCTCAAGCATTGCTTGATAGCGGCATTCCTGCTGTAGTAGCGATGCAAGCAAATCTACGTATTCCAGAGGCACTCTTGTTTGCGCAAGCATTTTATAAGCAGATAGCAAATCACACCACAGTAGATGATGCCCTTCAAGCGGGACGTAAAGCACTTGATCCATTGACAACTAGATCAAAGCAAAGAGGCGTAGAAGAACAGGTAATTCGTTTGCTGAAACCTCCTACTTTAAGTGACACAGGGAAGGTATTTGAAATTGATACTGCGCAAGAGTCTTTAGGAAACACCTTGAAAGATCAAACTGTTAGGTTTCCAGCTTGGGCAATTCCAGTTCTTTTACTTAATGGTGATAGTCGATTAGGGCTGGAACCTCCCCCTCAAAAAATTTGCTGGAAATTAGAAAAGATTTTCTGTGAAATGGTATACATTCCCGAAGGTAATTTTTATATTGACAAATATCCAGTCACTTATGCTGCTTATCAAGAATTTAATGTGCAATTAAGTAATCCCCATTTCAAAGAAAACTCTTCAGAAGACTTTGATAACTATCCTGTAACTCGTGTATCGATAGAACAAGCTAGAGAGTTTGCCCATTGGACGGGTAGGCGTTTACCTCTAGTTGAAGAATGGCAACAAGCGGCTCTTTCAGGCATACCTGACAAATATCAACGTTACACATGGGGCAATCAAGTTCGACAAAATTCTTGTAATACCCTCGAAAGTGGACGTAATCCGTTAAGCCCGATGTCTGTTATAGAAGAAGCAGATTGCTATAAGGGTAATACGAATCCAAGCGGTATGTGTGGCATTATTGGTAACGTTGCTGAGTTTGCTGAAGATAATGCTGGAGAAATTAGATTATGTGGTGGTACATATATTACCAAACTGGAAAGCATTTCTATTAAACAAGCACTTCCAGCAGCAAAAGGACTTTTCAAAACAGTAGGATTTCGGTGTATTGCTGATTGGCAAGCCATTAAGGTAGCTCAAAGGGAAGGTAGATTATCTATCCCTTTAAGTGCAAGTTGCTCATAAAAATTAGTTAGCTTAAAAAGTAATAATCTTAAAAGTATATTTGAAAAGTATAGATTTTATAAATAAATTTTACCATCTTTAATAATCACTATTCAAGAATATAGTAGATAAATAATCAGGTGTTAAGTATTAATCACAATTTACAGAGAATGAATCAGAACAAGTATGTATATCGGTCCCATTCTTCTAAGTGATGCACCAGTCGATTCTGAAGGAGATTTAATCTGGCAAGAAACAGATATCGACTTAGATGCTGCCATGATTTCTGACACGATTTTAAATTCTGAAGATCCCTTGGTATTTGCAATTCATGGGCCTTGGGGTTCGGGTAAAACAAGCTTCTTGAAGATAGTCGAAAGTAGACTTAAAAAGCAAGAGAATCAAACAATTTATATTTCTTGGTATATCGCTTCAACTTATCAATCAGTTGGTGATGCAGCTACCACATTAACCTTGCGAATTTTAAGAACCTTACGTGGAGAGACAAGAGATTCATCTTCTTCACCAGCTGAGGATTGGTATACACAATTCATGCAGCAAACCTTTCCTAAAGTTAGAGATGAAGCTATGGGAATGTATGGCTTCTTAGAAGAATTAGCTGCTAAAGTGGCCGTCTTGTCAGATTTAGGAGTATTGATTGAAAACATCCTCAATGGTGGTGCTGAGGGAGACAAGAAAAAACTAGTGCTCATGATTGATGATCTTGACCGTTGTTCACTAGAATATATTGGCGATTTAATAGAGGCAACTCAACGTTTAAGTTCGGTCAAAAATTTATTTATATTCTTAGCTATTGACCAAGCCAGACTTACTAATGCTTTGGGAAAACGGTTTGAAGATGTCAAAGATGAAAGAGGTCCTAGATGGACTGGTGAAAAATATATTCAACATACAATAGAATTGCCACCACTTGATGAAAACAGCCTCAAGGATTTTATTGATAAATCACTTCAATTTAAACATTCTAATGTAGAAAATACAGAACTCTATCCCTCGGCGCTTGAGGCACTTGAGACGATTTCTAAATCAACAAGTTATTTTGCTACTGCGATTCGTCACAAATTTCCAAGAACTGTTAAAGCTTGTATTAACCTTATCCGTCCTGTTTTAACACGAGAAATTATAAAATCTAAAAGACAACATTCTGTTCTAGATAGTGATGAAAAGCGTCGGATTGTCAAAAGACGTTTAATAGAATATTTATTTCGTGAATTTAGTGAAATTTGTTTGAAGAAAGCAGAGTTAAATAAAGATTCTCAAGAGTTTGAATTTTTATTAGAAGCAGAAGGGTATTGTCGTGATTCTTATTCTAAAGGTAAGCCTTCTGTTGATACATACGAATTACTTAAATTTCGACTTGAAAGACTTAAAAGAGCTAATCTTTTGGAAAGTGAGCATTTAATTATTCCTGAGGAATTAGCAAAACTACTAGCTCAAGATCCGTTCTTTTGTTTGGAGGAACGAGAACCTCATGTAGACAATGTTATCGTAGTTGATGCTGAGCAAAAGTTTGTCGAACTATATAATCAATCAGAAGAAGCTAGAAAGGCTAGTGATGCTAAAAACTGTGTGATTGCAGCTACTAATGCCTATAGATTTGCCATCAAGAATCGACAAGCACTTGGTAATGTCGCTTGGAGGGTTCATAACTTAGCACTTAATGCTGAAGAATTCCATAAAATTCCCTTAGCAGAAGCTCTTTACCGATTAGCACTTGAAATTGACCCTACATATGTAAGGTCAATGGTATATTTTTCTGCATTTATTATCAAAAATCGTTTTAATTTATATGATGAAGCTAAACAATGGTTAGAAATAGCTTATAAATCTCGAAATAATGATGAGTTTATTCCACTTATATTGACTTCATCGCTAGTGCTTAAAGAGCGAGTAGGTCAAACTACCACTCAAGAAATTGAGGAAATCAACAGAAGAATAGAAGCCTCTACAGATGCTAAGGAAATAGGTGAATATTTAAGAGGTATGATTGACGCTAAACGTGATACTGAAGCAATTGAATTGTTCAAAAAAGCTGCACCAAAATTTGCTGGTACAAAGTCATTGGCATCAATGCAACTTAACTTTGCTAGCGATTTAATCATGAAAGGAGATCACGGTAGAAATATTTCCTTGATTGCTTTAGAGCTTTTCAAGCAGTTGTTAGACAAACAAGAACTATTACAACAAAATCAAATATCTACTTTGAAGTATTACTACGCTTATGAACTATATGTGTGTGGTTATATAGCCCAAGCTGTAGATCCTTTCTTTGAAGCTTACAATCAAATGCGAAATAATCCAGGAAGTACTTATATAACTAGTAACTTTCCTGAGTTTTTAAGAGATATTGGTGCCACTCACCTCATTCAAAAGGTAATACTTAGAGAGGCAATTGAGCCTTCCGAATGGGTTTTTATAGAAGAAACCGAGCCGCTTCCGGAACATTTTTCCCCTATTGCTTTACCTAATTATCTTTGAGAGATTGGTTACTGTTGATAAAACCAATCCAAAGTGCGTATTCTACCAATTAGACCCGGATAGTCTTAGGGAAATATTGCTAACTCAGTTTCCGGGTCAAAAAAGTGAATTTTCTCTGGAGTGAGAGATAACCATAATTGCTCACCTGCTTTTACAAATCGGTCTGGTGGTATTCGCACTTGTAAGGAATTGGCTGTAGTAGTAGGTTGAGATCCCGGTTCGGCAATCTTAACAGCGAGAAAGGAATCGTTGCCGAGATTTTCTACCAAATCTACTTGCACTGGGAGATTTTTGGTCGCAGGCATACTCAAGTTCAAATGTTCTGGGCGAATGCCTAAAATTAGAGTTTTCCGATCATATTTTTGTAGGGCTTTTCCCCAGACTTCTGGAAGCGTGAAACGCAACTGGGAATGAGTAATCAATAGAGGGGCATGAAATTCCACAGGAATAAAATTCATCGGTGGTGAACCAATGAACTCTGCTACGAAAAGATTGGCAGGACGGTTGTAAAGTTCTAAGGGAGAAGCAACTTGCTGAATTTTACCCTCAGACATAATCGCAATGCGATCGCCCATTGTCATCGCTTCTGTTTGATCGTGGGTGACGTAAATTGTCGTTGTCCCCAATTGGCGCTGCAATTTGACAATTTGAGCGCGGGTTTCCGCCCGTAGTTTGGCATCTAAGTTAGAAAGCGGTTCATCCATTAAAAACACTTGGGGGTCACGTGCGATCGCTCGTCCCAATGCAACTCGTTGCCTTTGTCCCCCAGATAGCTGTTTGGGTAAGCGATTCAGCAATGTTTCGATTTGCAACAGTTGGGCAACACTACGCACCTGCTGATCCACTGACCGTTCTTTGTCAGAAATGTAGCGCAGTCCTTTAGGTAACTTTCTTGTCGTCCCCACAAAAAGATTTTCTGCCCATGTCCGAAGATATGGAGATGAGGAAGTAATTTCTCCTCCTGCTTCCCCTCTTCCCGTAAAACGGCGGCGCAATCCAAAGGCGATGTTGTCATACACCGTCATGTGGGGATAGAGGGCGTAATTTTGAAACACCATTGCTATGTCGCGTTCCTTGGGTGGTAGGTCATTGATCAAGCGATCGCCTATCCAGATATTGCCGCCAGTCATCACTTCTAACCCAGCGATTAACCGCAGCAGAGTGCTTTTACCACAACCGGAAGGCCCCACCAGCACCATAAATTCGCCATCTGCGATCGTCAGGTTAATCCGCCGCAAGACGTTGACACTTCCCGCACGTTCTTGCGCTGCATCAGTTTTCTCCCCAGACTTGAGTGGGGATTGAGTTTGCCCTGTCATACTTTCCCCTTTACGTGGGGAAAAACTTTTATAAACGTTTTCTAAAACAACTTGCGCCACGATTAGTTATTGTCATTGAGCATTGGGGATGGGGCATTGGACATTGGATTTGGACAAATGACAAATGACCAATGACACTTTAGCGCCCATCATAGTACAGGTTCTATGTAAATACGAAAAGTTAAAAAAACAGCTTGCAGCATCAAAAGCAAACTACCCTGAATTTTAGGGCTGTCAGGAGGTGTTGTTATGACTACCGATATACCTAAAAATCTTTCCCAAGACCCAAGTATTAACCCTATCCATGACATTGTAGACGTACAAACCACAGATTGTTGCATTGTGGGTGGGGGCCCGGCAGGAGCAGTATTGGCACTGTTGTTAGCGCGTCAAGGCATTTCTGTGATGCTGCTGGAAGCACACAAAGACTTCGATCGCGACTTTCGCGGCGATACGATTCATCCGTCGGTGATGGAAATTATGGAGGAATTAGGACTTAGCGATCGCTTGCTAGAACTCCCCCATGCCAAAATGCGCCAAATTAGGTTTAAAACTCCTCAAGATACTGTCACATTGGCAGATTTTAGTCATCTGAAAACCCATTATCCCTACATTACGATGCTTCCCCAGGTAAAATTCCTGGAGTTCATCACCCAAGAAGCACAAAAATATCCTAGTTTCCATCTGGTAATGGGTGCAAACGTGCAGGACTTAATTGCCGAAAATGGCGTGATTCAAGGTGTCCGCTATCGGGGAGGCGGTGGTTGGCACGAAATCCGGGCAATACTGACAGTGGGTGCAGATGGTCGCCACTCACGTTTACGCCATCTCGGTGAGTTTGAGTCAATCGAAACCTCGCCGCCAATGGATATCCTCTGGTTTCGCCTGCCCCGGCAGCCAGAAGACCCAGAGGGGGGAATGGGGCGGTTTGGCCAAGGTAAAATCATCGCTATGCTTGACCGTGGTGATGAGTGGCAACTTGCTTATGTCATCCCTAAGGGAGGCTATCAACAACTACGGGCTGCGGGTTTGGAAGAATTAAAAAAATCTGTTGTCGAAGTGGTGCCAGAATTTCACCAACGCATCCAAAATTTACATGATTGGTCACAAATAGCTTTTCTCTCAGTCGAGTCCAGCCGCGTCAAACGCTGGTATCGTCCGAGACTGCTACTCATCGGTGATGCCGCTCATATAATGTCTCCTGTCGGTGGAGTTGGCATTAACTACGCGATTCAAGATGCAGTAGTTGCGGCGAATGTACTCAGCAAACCGCTCAAGAACCGACAAGTACAACTGAGCGACCTAGCAAAAGTACAACGTCAACGCGAGTTGCCCACACGCATCATTCAGGCGTTTCAAACTTTTATCCAAAAGCGGGTATTTGCCCCAGTTCTCACCTCAAATCGCACCTTTGTACCACCTGCGTTTTTGCGCTTACCCATTTTGCGCGACCTACCAGCAAGGTTGATTGCCTTCGGTGTTTTTCCATCTCACGTCAAGACTTAATTTTTGCCAAGAATTTTTTCTATTTAATGAGTTGATGGTACAATTATACTACTCCATGCAGAATTAAATGCTCATTTAGTCAAGCGAGGGTGGCGAGCGGCATACTCAATGCTGTTCAAAGCGATCGCTTGGCTTTTATGCTAGAAAGGACTAAAAACTCAGCCATTATTAAAAAATGCAAACAATTAAACATATCTAGATATTAATTGGCACTACATAGAAAAACCCCCTCTTTTTGAATCAGTACTTTTTGCAGTCAGGAGTAATTTTAATGAACAGCTGCGTTTTGATGGCGGAAATTATTAACGAGCCGCAACTCCGTTATACGGCGGATAATCTGGGAGTTACAGAAATGCTGGTGCAGTTTCCCAATTCCCAGAAACCAGAAGATCCACCAGCCACCCTGAAAGTTGTCGGCTGGGGGAATTTAGCCACAGAAATTCAGCAAAACTATCACCAAGGCGATCGCGTCATTCTGGTAGGACGTTTAGGTATGAGTACTGTTGAGCGCCAAGAAGGTTTTAAAGAAAAACGCGCTGAATTGACAGTGCAACAAATTCAATCTGTTGGAGGTAGTTTTAATACTGATCCATTGCCCTCAGCAACCGCAACTCCATCATTTACTGAAACTGCTCCACGACAACCATCTTCAGCATCTCGTCCTGCACAGAAAGACGTTCCCACTTACGAGTCACCACGTCCAGCGCCTACCCCAGCGACAAATCCTGTTGGCGTTACTCCCCCAGCGACAAGTTACGAACCCATACCCCAACCCACAAATTATGAGCGAACCGCTTATCCAACAGTGAAAGAGGAAGAACCAGATCCAGATGATATTCCCTTCTAAAGTTGGGAGTTTAGCGTGTATTTAACAGGACTTACGCAAAATCATGAAAAAACGAACCACAGAGGACGCAGAGGGCACGGAGAAATAAGAATTTCAGAGAGTTCTTGCGTAAGTCCTATTTAATTTGCTAACTAATATTACGATTAGACAATTTCTACAAATAGCCATCCTTTAGGTAGGATGTGCTATTTTTTTGTCTGCGTTGATTTAAGTCAACTGCGGATTGTAGTGCTGGATGATGAAGATATGCGGGATTGATTATTATCGTTACGATAAATTAATTAGGGTTTTGATAGAGAAATTTAACGAGAAGATGGAATATAGAATGAAGTGAGTTAGACAAGGGAGGTAGAAATAATATGTCAGTAAAACTTTTACCCGATCTTGAAGAATTAGCTGAAGGGTTGGGAGTTACAGGGATTATAGGAATAGTTCTTATACCCGTGTTACTTCCAGTTATAGGTGGTGTTGGCAGGCCAATAGCTAAAGCGGCTGTAAAAAGTGGAATCCGTTTTTATGAAAGAAATAAAGAAGCTTTGGCAGAATTAGGTGAAACTTGGGAAGATATCATCGCAGAAGCGAAAGCAGAGGTTGGTGAAGCAAGAATGAAATCGGCTGAACCAACAGAAACTTAGTAAGCGATCGCTTTGCCAAAAAGATAACAAGAAAAAGTAGCTCCCCATAACCCTTTTTCTATCGTTCGGCTGATTAATTTTTCTGGGCGACCCCACCATAATAAACAGGTATAAAATAGCCAAAAGAAAAACTCGTGACAGAAGAATTAAAGAAAGGCGATAAGGTTAAGTGGAATACGGCACAGGGTGAAACTACTGGCAAAGTTGAAAAAAAATTAACTTCACCCATAGATATCAGTGGACATCATGTTGCTGCTTCAAAGGATAATCCACAGTATCTAGTGAAAAGCGACAAAACTGGAAAAGAAGCTGCTCATAAATTCGATGCTCTTGAGAAAATTGAAGAGTAAAATTGCTGTAATCATCTCTGAATTAGCCAGTGAAAGGACTTGCACTAAACTTCCTCAAACTCCTTATCCGGTTTAAGTTTCCGGCTATTCAGGAGATTACGACTGAAGAATTTGCTCACTGGTTATTAAACTCTAGAAAGTCACAGCCATTAGTGCTAGATGCACGAAGTCAGACAGAGTATGCGGTGAGCCATATCAAAACAGCAACGCATATAGACGCTATTACACCTGACTTAGCAGTACTTTCAACAGTTGCAAAAGATAGACCAATTGTTGTGTACTGTTCCATCGGCTATCGGAGCGCAAAATTAGCCCAACAGCTTGATAAAGCTGGAATGAAGTGCATTTATAACTTAAGCGGTGGGATTTTTCAGTGGGCAAATGAAGGGAGGCTCATCTTTAAAGACGAGCATCCGACACAACTTGTACATCCTTATAATGCAATGTGGGGAAAATTGCTAAAAGCTACTTACCATGCTCAGGAGTGGTAAATACCAGATTTTTCTTGGGACTAAAGCCTAATAACATCAAGCAAGTAGAATAAAAACAACAATAAAACTACTTAAGCTGCATGTCTCAAGTTTCGATTGTCATTCCTACATTAAACGAAGCAGTGAGCTTAGGACGTACATTGCGCCAACTGACTTTACTTAATCCGCCTGCTTTTGAAGTGATAGTGGTAGATGGTGGTAGCGAAGATGAGACAGTGGCAGTTGCAAAGCAAGACTTTGGATCATTCAATCAGTTGCTATGTGTACAAGTTCTCTCATGTGAGCGGCGTGGGCGTTCTATTCAGATGAATTACGGTGCATCGGTTGCAACTGGAGATATTCTTTGCTTTCTTCATGCAGACACTTGGGTACCGGATGACCTAATCAGCGTAATAGAGCAAACCCTAGCAAAGCCAACCATTGCCTGTGGAGGGTTCATTTCTCTGATGAGTGGATCTCAAACGACTCGCTGGGGTATCTCTCTACATAACTATCTAAAAACCTATTACGCACCACTACTATTTAAACCTCACCTGTTTTTTCGAGGATTGCGTCTGTTGTTTGGAGATCAGGTAATGTTCTGCCGTCGGGCTGATTTTTGGGATTGCGACGGATTTAATGAGGCATTGCCGATTATGGAGGATGGAGATTTATGTTTGAGATTAGTTAAAAAAGGACGTATTTATCAGGTGAACCGTATTGTTCACTCTTCAGATCGCCGCGTAGCCAAATGGGGTAGCTCCAAAGCAACTGCAATTTACCTTTACATTGGGTTTTTGTGGGGAATTGGTGTTGATGCAAATTATCTCAAACAGTTTTATCAAGATATTCGCTGATTTAGGCTCCAGTCATAGTGAAGATAGGATATCCGCGTTGAGGCACTAAGGGGATAATCTGTTTTCAAGTAGCAGCGAATGTATTCGGGAATGGAGGGCGCAACCTTTAAAAAATCCTGACGATACCATTTGAAGATTTGATTACAGTAAAGCGTTTTGCTATCCATGTCATAACGGACTTTTTCAGGATTATTTATGAAACGACGCGCATCTTCATCTAACTGTTGACTCACCTGCTCAGGAAAGTAAGCTCCCGAACGAAGTAAGGGACAACCAACCGAAGCACAGACAATCGCAAAATGAATTCGTGGCTCCTGCAATTTATCCCGCAGAATAGAGTTCTCAATTTCAGCTAAACTGTAACTTTCCCGAAAGATATAATAACAGCGACGTTGGAAGAACCACAAAAAAGCTAGCCAGTTGGGAATCCCTAAAATTTTCGGACGAATCGACTTTATTGGGTATCTCTCCAAAATTGTCGAAATGGTGAACGCATTGTAAAGGTTGATCCACAATGCCAATTGCTCAAAAGTGTTGTAATTGGATTTAAAAGCCAGATTTTTTTGACTAGATAACCAATCTGCTACCGCTTGAGGTTGCTCCGTTTTCCAAGCAATATAGTCTACACGACCCTGTTCATCAACATACTGACGCAACAACCTGTCCCAAGGTTCAAAATCAATCATTATCGCTGTATTGATATGTTAGCCGTTGTTTTTAAGTATACTAATCCCAATTAAAAGTTAAAAATCATTATCAGCTTTAAAACAGTAGTCTTTTATGGTTCCGACAGGAGCGATCGTAAATAGACCATGCTATAGGGGCACAGCAATGCTGTGCCCTTACAAAAGATATGGTTTTTAACCTTTTCCATATTTGGTATTTCTTGTCAATGCGTAAGTCCTAAGTTATTGCGATCGCCTGCCGGAAATTGTAAACCAGCGCCTAGCCAGCAGATGCTACAGACAGTTCATATTTATGGAGTATTAAGTATTTTTTGTTGCTATCCAAACTCTGATCCAGAAAACTGTAAAAATCGAGTAATCTGACGGGGCGACAAGCGCCCCGTCAGCTAACGACCACTAAATAAGTTCTGTGATTAATTAACATTTAATTAATTAAGCCAAACATTTGTTAAGTTGTGAGTAAATTTGGCCAATATCCAGCTTTCTACCAATAAAAACTGCTTGATTTTTAGGCGGAGTTTGCCATTCATCAGCATGTAAGCTATAGCGAAGCCCACTCATCTGAAAAATATGGCGCAATTCACTATCACTAAACCACAAAATCCCCTTAGCTCGAAATACATCCTTTGGCATTTCTTCAGTAAGAAAATTCTCAAATCTCTGGACATCAAATGGTCTATCAGTTTGGAAAGAAATCGAAACAAATCCATCATTTTCTAAATGATGAGAGTGATGTTGATGATGATGATGTTCATGATTATGGTCATGATGATGGTGTTCATTCTCGTGAGAACCTTCCGCATTATTAGCGGTATACTCATCTGTTGGAGTTAAACCCACATCTAGAATTAACGGTAACGACACTTCTCCATGTTTTGTGTGCAGAATTTTCGCACCATTTTTCATATCATGGATAAAATTTTCTACAGTTTCTAGTTTTTCTGGAGTAACGAGGTCTGTTTTATTCAGAAGAATAATATCTCCATAGGTAATCTGTTTTAAAGCAGCTTCGCTCTCAAAATGATCTTTATTAAACGTTTCAGAATCTACTACAGTTATAATCGAGTCGAGATTTGTTATATCCCTTAATTCTGTTCCCAAAAAAGTTAATATAATTGGCAAAGGGTCAGCAACACCAGTCGTTTCAATGACTAGATAATCAATGCGGTCTTCTCGTTCTAAAACTCGATAAACTGCATCAACTAAATTATCATTGATGGTACAACAAATACAGCCATTAGTCAGTTCGACCATATCTTGGTCTATAGAAATTAGCAATTGGCTGTCTATGTTAATATCACCAAACTCATTTACAAGTACGGCAACTTTTAAATCTTGTTTGTTTTTGAGAATTTGATTTAGCAGTGTAGTTTTACCACTGCCTAAAAATCCTGTGATAATAGTAACAGGCATTCCTTGTTTAGGAATATCAAGACTTGGGTTTGAAGTTGGTGCTGGTAATTGAGTCATAATCAATTCAACTCTCTGCAAATTTCAAAATTTTTAGTAGTAATTAGTAATTGCTAGTAGTTAGTTTTTAAAAGCCCTACTAATCACTTTTTATTTCCTCGTCTCCATAGGGTGGAGTGGAATTCTCGCCAGAATCGCTTTTTGTAAAACTTCTGTCGGCGCGAATTTTGTCTCGTTGTACCTCTTCGCGGATGATAGGTAAGTTTGCTTTGATTATTCGCTGCATCTTTGCCTCGATTTTGTCCAAGTCATCGGGAGTGATGCTGACTGGACAATCGAAGTCGTAGTAAAACTCGTTTTCTGTGATGGGGCCAGTTGCTACTTTAGTCCTTGGAAATAGCTTTTGCACTGCCATCGCCATTATATGGGCGCAGGTGTGACGAATCCGCATGAGCTTTTCGCACTCGTGCTGGCTCAAGTTTTCCTGGGACTGAGTTAGGGAACTGACCATGCTTAAAAAGAATGAGAATCGTTATCATGATAGCGCAAAAAAAGTTTGATGGTGCAACCTCGATGGAGAAAAGATAAAACTGCATGACAAGAGTGAGGGATGCCACCTTGCTAGAGAGACTTAACAGGAAAAGTCAGATCCACAACTTCTAGCGCTCTGGAGAAGGAAAGAAGTATGATATAGACTTGAAAAAATTTTCATATCAATAGCCATTCATTCAAATCATATTAATGGTGAATGATGAACCCTAAAACCTTATCGTCTCCAGATGTTTGCGCCCGGCAACTCAAAATCTTAGCAGATACCACTCGTCTATCTGTTCTCCAAATTCTCATGGAAGGCCCTAAACACGTCGGAGAACTGAATGCTGTTTTGAAGCTAGAGCAGAGTTTGTTATCCCACCATTTAAAAATTTTGCGGAAAGCAGGTTTTGTGGAGGCCACACGAGATGGCAAGGCAGTACTTTACCATTTTGTGCCGACGATTCGACAAGTCAACACTGGTAAGGCAATTGATTTAGGCTGTTGTCTGCTTTCTTTTGAATAAAAATTTAGAAGCAATTTTTCGATGAAAAAACTCAAAACCTTAGCATTGATTCCTATTGGTTTCACAATTTGCTTAGGATTATCATCTTGTACGCAACCTTCAAAAACAGCTACTCAACCAACCAATCAATTACAGGGAAAGTTAGTTTTAACAGGCTCTAGTACAGTAGCACCGTTGGCAGCAGAAATTGGTAAGCGATTTGAATCAGAGCATCCTGATGTGCGAGTGGATGTGCAAACAGGAGGTTCATCTCGTGGTATTGCCGATGCTCGTACAGCCGTTGCTAATATTGGTATGGCATCTCGTAGCCTCAAAGAGGAAGAAAAAGACCTACAAGCTTTTTCAATTGCCCGCGATGGAATTGGCATTATTTTGCATAAAGAAAATTCAGTAAAATCCCTGTCAAATCAACAGGTTATCGATATCTACACGGGTAAGATTACTAACTGGCAACAGGTTAGCGGCAAAAATGCACCGATTACGATTGTCAATAAAGCTGAAGGACGTTCTACCCTCGAATTGTTTCTTGGCTACTTTAAACTCAAGAATAGCGATATCAAAGCATCGGTTGTCATTGGGGACAACCAGCAGGGCATTAAGACGGTAGCGGGTAATCCTAACGCCATTGGTTATGTATCAATTGGTACTGCTGAATTTAGTATTAACAACAGCGTTCCCATCAAGTTATTACCTTTGGATGGAGTCGCTGGCACCACAGAGAATGTGCAGAATGGGACGTTTCCTCTTTCCCGTCCTCTGAATTTAGTTACCAAAATTCAACCACAAGGATTAGATCGAGCATTTATCGAGTTTGCACAGTCGCCACAAGTCCATGACATTGTTAAAAAACAGGATTTTGTCCCCATCTCAAAGTGATATCGTTTTAGTGTGGATATTACGGCTATTCAGTCTTGTCACAGGTATTATTGTTATCTTAATTACTGCATTTTTATTACTTGAAGCATTGCCGATACTGCGACAGGTAGGATGGTTGCGTTTTGTCAACGATCCGTCTTGGCATCCAGTTCAAGGATTCTATAACCTGATGCCGATGTTGTGGGGAAGTCTTTTGGTGACACTCGGTTCTGTACTGTTTGCTACACCTTTAGGAATTGGCTCGGCGATATTTTGTCAATATTATGCACCTCCTTTCATTGCTAGATTTTATCGGCAGTTAATTGAGTTACTCGCAGGCATTCCTTCTGTAGTTTACGGTTTCTGGGGTTTGGTCGTCCTTGTGCCACTGATTGGCAAACTCCAACCGCCAGGAACCAGCCTTCTAGCGGGAATCGCCATTTTGACATTAATGATTCTGCCAACGATCGCCTTAACAGCAGAAGCCAGTTTTTCTGAAGTCCCGCCTGAGTATCTACAGGGTGCAGCAGCCTTGGGAATTTCTCGCTGGGCAACAATCAGAAGCGTTGTTTTACCTGCTGCTAAATCTGGTTTATTTACTGGTTTGATTTTAGGAACAGGACGCGCCATTGGAGAAACGATGGCAGTGTTGATGGTTTGTGGCAATGTAGTACAAACACCTACCAGCTTATTTGACCCCGTTCGCACCCTCACTGCCAATATCGCTTTAGAGATGGCTTACGCCACAGGGAATCACCGTTCAGCACTGTTTGTTAGTGGCTTATTGCTGATGGTAGCGATCGCCTTATTGATAGCCGTTACCGAATGTATTAGCCGGAGAAACATTTATGGGTAAAAAATCGATCCCATTACCTACCCTTGTCCTCTGGGCGATCGCTCTATTTGTCACCGCCGTTTTTTGCTGGATTTTAGGCGATATCGTCTGGCACGGCATGGGGCAACTTTCCTGGGAATTCTTGACAACTGAACCTCGAAATGCAGGGCGTGAGGGGGGAATTGCGCCGATTCTGATTTCTACTTGTCTGATTTTAGGGGTTTGTATGGCGGTTTCTCTCCCCCTTGGTATTTCTACTGCCGTGCTATTAGCCGAGTTTACAACCACTGAAAGTGTGTTTGGGCGTTTGGTGCGTCGTAGTTTGGATGTGTTGGCAGGAGTACCATCTATTGTTTTTGGCTTGTTTGGCAATGCCTTTTTCTCGATTAAGTTGGGATTAGGCTTTTCGATTTTGTCCGGTGGGTTGACTTTGGCTTGTATGGTGTTGCCAATCCTGATTCGTTCCGCAGAAGCAGGATTTCGGGCTGTTCCGGCTGATTATCGATTAGGGGCAGCCGCTTTGGGATTATCACGCACCACCACATTATGGAAACTGCTATTACCAGCAGCGACACCTGGGTTAGTTGTGGGTTTAGTGCTGGGGATTGGCAGGGCGATCGCAGAGACAGCCGCACTGATTTTTACCAGTGGTTATGTAGATCGAATGCCAGAGTCATTACTAGATTCTGGGCGATCGCTATCGATTCACATTTTCGATTTATCAATGAATGTGGCTGGCGGGGATGCTAACGCCTACGCTTCTGCCTTAGTGCTGTTGATTTTATTGTTGCTGGTGAATGGTATAGCAACATGGACAGCTCGATTTTGGTTAGCTCGGAGAATTACATCTTGATGAAGGAATCTCAATTATCACAAAATTCTCGGTTATCTCTGCCTTCAATGCAAACCGAGCGACTGAGTTTATATTATGGGAAAAAAGCTGCTTTTACAGAGATAACCATGCCGATTCAGGCAGGTAAGATTACTGCACTGGTGGGGCCTTCTGGCTGTGGCAAAAGCAGTTTTTTGAGTTGTCTGAATCGCCTGACTGATTTGATACCTCACACCAAAGTTGCGGGAAGCATTCGGTTAAATTCTTTAGAAATTCTCAATGAGCGTGTAGATGCGATCGCACTACGTCGGCGTGTGGGTACAATCTTTCAAAAGCCCAATCCTTTCCCCTTCTCAATTTGGAAGAATCTGGCATTTCCCCTACAAGAACACGGGATCAAAAACCGCGAAAAACTTGATTGGCTGATTGAAACCACGCTCCAAGATGTCGGACTGTGGAAAGAAGTCAAGGATCGACTTCATACCTCTGCCTTATCTCTGTCTGGCGGACAAAAACAGCGATTATGTATTGCCCGTGCTTTGGTTCTGCAACCAGAAGTCTTACTATTTGATGAACCCTGTAGCGCCCTCGATCCGATTTCTAGCGGCGTAGTTGAGGATTTAATTGCCAGTCTGCGAGGACGTTACACAGTGGTAATTGTTACCCACAACCTCGCTCAAGCTAGACGAATTGGCGATTACGCTGCCCTGTTCTGGGTACAGCAAGAAGTAGGACGATTAATTGAGTATGGTACAGTCGAGCAGATTTTTACAGCACCCCAGCACTCTTTGACTGCCGCTTATGTGAATGGTATTCGGGGGTAGTAATACCAATTCGTAAGCACATTCAGTAGACCGAAAAGTTCTGCGATCGCATGGCGTTAACCAAGTCGCCGCAAGAAATAGCATAGTCCATTGCTGTTTGTAAGCGATCGCAGAGATTTTTGTGCAGATTAACCCAATGCCTCTTGTATAAAAAACTGAGTTCGGAATTATCTCTTCTGATAATTGCTAAGATTTCGGTTTGCCCTATCTCCATATTGGAAGGAAGCTAAACCAACTAACCCCGATTGAGGTGTTGCAATTACGTGATTGCCCATAAGTAGCTTTATTTAATAGTGCTTTTTTACTCTAATGGATAGATAATAGAACTAAGTATGAGCAAAAATATATAACTCATATTTAAGGAGCTTTAATGACTAGACGTATTACCAGTGCTGTAAATTCACTAGTGGCAAACTTATCTCGACGAAATGCACTTTTGTGGCTTGGAGGTAGCGGAGTAACTACCGCCTTGATGGTGGGAACACAAAAGGAAGTGAGCGCTCAAAACGACAAAGAGTTGAAATTGGTGAACCCACCAACGTTATATGATGCAACGCGAAATGGCTATAGTCATATAGCTGTTACACCATCAAGAACGAGAACCGTCTATATTTCTGGTCAATTTGGTTCGGATTTACAAGGTAATCTTGTCTCCGACGACTTTGAACAGCAGTTAATACAGGCTTTTAAAAACCTCCGTTTTGCCCTACAAGCAGTTGGCGCACAACCACAAGATGTAGCAAAAACTACTATTCTTATAGCGGATTACAACCAAAGTAAATTGATCCCATTAGGACGTGAAATTAGTAATTTGTGGGGGTATAAACCACCAGCAAATACTCTTATTCCCGTTCCTAGACTTGCACTTGACGGTATGTTGTTTGAAATTGATGCTTATGCGGTAATTCCAGAAAAACGTAATTGAAGGCTGTTTCCAACTTAACTAAAAATCCCGGCAGGTGCTAGTAGTTCGCTCTCATGGACTTGGCTCTTTTAAGGGTAAGGGTAAAAGAGGAAAGGAATTAAAAACCTTTCCCCAGCCCTGACAAGCACATTTTTAGGTTGTCAAATTACTAGCTTACGTTTTGCAGTTTCCTACTGAGAACCTCGACACTTTTGTGTGGGGTATCTTATGTCTAAATTTGATGCCTTAAAATTTTTTATCACTGCTGGACTTGAGAAACAACGTCTGGATAAATTTGGTTGTCACCGATTTTTATCAATAGCCTGGGAATCCTAAATATAAAATTAAGCCACACTAATATTTACCAATTAACATTAAACTACCGTTGCTAATTTGGGAACAATAAGTTTATAAATAACTAGGATTTAGCAGCATGTTTAGCAATCGCGTTAGTATTCCCAGATACCACATCATTGAAGAAATCTACAATGGTTTGAGAACCATAGTTTATCGAGGGTATCGAGAAACTGACTCATTACCTGTAGTGATCAAACTGCTGAAAAATCCATATCCCACCTTCAATGAACTGGTGCAGTTTCGCAATCAGTACACCATCGCTAAAAATCTAAATTCATCCCTGATCATCCAAACCTACAGCTTGGAAGCATATCAAAATGGTTATGTGTTGGTGATGGAGGATTTTGGCGGTATTTCTCTAAAAGATTATTTTGCTCGTGATCAGACGCGAGACATGGGGTTTTTGCAAGAGTTTTTACAAATAGCGATCGCGCTCTGTAATACCTTAGATATCCTCTATAGTCAGCGCATCATTCATAAAGACATCAAACCGAGCAATATTTTAATTAATCCTCATTCCAAACAAGTTAAATTAATCGACTTTAGTATTGCATCACTATTACCAAGGGAAACGCAAACGCTAATTAGTCCCAATGTGTTAGAAGGAACACTAGCTTATATTTCTCCAGAGCAAACAGGGAGGATGAATCGGGGGATTGACTACCGGACTGATTTTTATTCACTCGGTGTAACTTTCTATGAGTTACTCACAGGTGAGTTACCTTTTCAATCAAATGATCCAATGGAGTTAGTGCATTCCCATATAGCTAAAATAGCCTCCTCAATACATAAAATTAACTCAGAAATTCCGCCGATAATTTCGGAGATCGTCAGTAAGCTGATGGCAAAAAATGCTGAAGACCGCTATCAAAGTGTATTAGGATTAAAGTATGATTTAGAAATTAGTCTTACTCAACTGAAGACAACGGGTAAAATTGAAACTTTCCCAATTGCCCAAAGGGATGTGTGCGATAGATTTATTATCCCTGATAAACTCTATGGACGAGAAGCAGAAGTAAAAATCCTACTAGAAGCATTTGAAAATGTCAGCTTGGGTGCAACAGAAATAACACTGGTAGCTGGGTTTTCGGGGATTGGTAAAACTGCGATTGTTAACGAAGTCCATAAACCTATTGTTCGTCAACGTGGTTATTTTATCAAAGGCAAATTTGACCAATTTAATCGGAATATTCCTTTTTCAGCATTTGTTCAAGCTTTCCGCCATTTCATGGAGCAATTACTAGCAGAAAGTGATGTTCAAATACAAGAATGGAAAAATAAAGTTATTCAAGCATTAGGTGAAGACGGACAGGTAATTATTGAAGTCATTCCCGAATTAGAAAGAATTATTGGCAAACAACGACCTGCACCAGGATTATCAGGTAACGCAGCCCAAAATCGATTTAATTTATTATTTCAGAAATTTCTCCAAGTATTTACAACTAAAGACCATCCCTTAGTAATATTCTTAGATGACTTGCAGTGGGTAGATTCAGCTTCGTTGAAACTCATGCAATTATTAGTGAATGAAACTAATCAGGGATATCTATTGTTAATTGGTGCATATCGAGACAATGAAGTTTTTCCAGCACATCCGTTGATGGTGATGTTGGATGAAATTCATAAAACAGGTGTAACTGTGAATAAGCTTACCCTGAAACCGCTTAACCAATTGCAATTGAATCAACTTGTAGCCGATACGTTAAATTGTGCAGAAAAGGTGGCATTATCTCTTTCACAATTGATTTATCGCAAAGCCCAAGGTAATCCATTTTTTGCGAATCAAATTCTCAAATCATTACATCAAGATCAACTGATTCAATTCAATTTTGTAGAAGGATGCTGGCAATGTGACATTTCCCAAATAAATGAGCAGACACTAGCAGATGATGTTGTTGAGTTTATGGTCTTTCAATTACGAAGGCTACCAGAATCAACTCAACAACAATTGAAGCTAGCTGCTTGTATTGGGAATCAGTTCGATTTAAAAACATTAGCGATTGTTTCTAAACAATCAGAGGTAGAAACCGCAGATTGCTTGTGGAAGGCTTTGCAAGAAGGATTGATTTTGCCGCAAAGTGAGGTTTATAAGTTTTTTGTTGATTCAGAAAATCAAGCAGCTACTCAAGAACATTCTGAGATGGTTGTATATAAATTTTTACACGATCGCGTCCAGCAAGCGGCCTATTCACTGATTCCAGAAGCACAAAAACAGTCAACACACCTGCAAATTGGGCGATTGTTATTGCAGAATACACCTTTAGAACAGCAAGAGGAAGGAATTTTTGCGATCGTTAACCAATTCAATTACGGACTGGATTTATTAGAGGAACCTAGCGAACGAGAACATTTGTCCCGGTTAAATCTGATAGCTGGTTGTAAAGCCAAAAACTCGACTGCTTATACGACAGCAGTGGAGTATTTAAAAGTTGCAATGCTTCTATTACCGATAAATGCTTGGCAAAGCAGCTACGAATTGACCCTTGCGGTTTATGAATCTGCGGCTGAGGCAGAATATCTCAATACAAACTTTGAGTCATCAAAATCATTAGTAGAGATTATTCTCAAAAATGCTAAATCTCCATTGGAAAAAGTTCGTACCTATGAAATTCAAATCCAATCTTATACGGCGCAAAATAAATTTATTGAAGCAATAGCTACAGGTAGAGAAGCGCTGCAATTACTAGATTTGACGTTACCTGAAAACGGTAACACTCAAATGATTTTTGATGAACATCATCAATTGCAACAAATGTTAGTTCATCAATCAATTGGAGCATTGGCAGATATGCCAGAAATAACTGATCCCCAAAAATTAGTTGCGCTCCGCATTCTATCGGGTTTGTTTGCCCCGGTTTATATAGCCAAACCAATGTTGTTGCCACTGAAGATTTTTACAATGATCAGAATTTGTATCCAGTATGGCAACTCACCACAGGCAGCTGTTGCTTATAGTCTCTATGGGTTATTTTTGTGTAGTGTAGGTGCAATTGAAGATGGGTATAACTTTGGAAAACTGGCAGTACAACTTTTAGATAAATTTCAAACGAAAGAACTTAAAAGTAGAGTTTATTTAACATTCAGTCTATTTATTAAACACTGGAAAGATTCAATTAAATCCACATTAAGTTTATTTTTAGATGGATTACAAAGTGGTTTAGAAACCGGAAATCTAGAATATGTAGGTTATTGTGCTAACTGCTATTGTCAGTTTCTCTTTTGGAGTGGAGAAAACTTAGAAAATGCTGTACTAGAGGCAGATAAATATTGTGACCTCATGCAGCAAATTAAACAAGAGGTATCTCTGGTTTGGGGAAATATCTGGCGGCAGACGGTTCTAAATTTACAAGGAGAAGCGATCAATCCCTGTTGTTTAACTGGTAAGCATTTTCACGAAGTAGAAATGTTACCAATTTTGATTGAAACTAACAATATCAATGGTATTTGTTATGTCTATTTAGCAAAAACTCTACTGGGTTATCTTTTTGGTGAATACGAATCTTCTTGGGAATATTCCCAAAAATTTGAGCAGTATGAACAGGGAGCAGCAGGTTTATTAATTGTTCCTTTGCGGAATTTTTATCAATCTTTGAGTTTGTTAGCCCTTTGTTCTCAAGCAAATGAAGCACAGCAACAGCTTTATCTCCAGAAAGTAGCTGAAAACCAAGCGAAAATGCAAGAATGGGCAGATCATGCGCCAGTGAATTACCAGCATAAGTACAATTTAATTTTGGCTGAACAAGCTCGTGTAACTGGCGATCGCCTAGAAGCCGCAGATCATTATGAAATAGCTATCCAAGAAGCGATCGCTAATGACTATGTTCAGGAAGCAGCGATCGCTAACGAACTTGCTGGCAAATTTTACCTAGAATGGGGTAAAGAAAAAGCCGCTGAAGGATATCTGCAACAAGCATATTACTGCTATGCCCATTGGGGAGCAAAAGCCAAAACTGATGATTTGGAAAAACGCTATCCCAAATTACTCAAACCCATTTTGCAACAGCAAGAATTCAACTTTAACCCCTTAGAAAGCATAGCCAGCATTGCCCGTACATCAACTTTCACATCTACTTACACTACCAGCAGTACTAATATTTCTGATGCTCTAGATTTAACCTGCATTCTCAAAGCTGCTCAAACTATCTCTAGTTGCATCGAATTAGACGCACTCATCAGCAGTATCAGTCGGATTATCCTAGAAAATTCTGGTGCGAAAACATCTGTATTAATTCTTCCTCAAGAAGATACTTGGCAAGTGCGGGCAATTACCTTTATCGATCTACAGTCAAATTCCCAGGCTGATGTCAAAACCATTCTTGATCCACAACTACTAGATGCTTGTCAAGATATTCCCAGAAAACTGATCAATTACGTTAAGAATACTCAAGAAACCGTCATCATAGACAATTGTAAAACAGATATTCCTGGTGTAATTGGGGAATATATGCTGCTACATCAACCCCAAAGTGTATTATGTACACCCATTATTAACCAAGGTCATGTGGTGGGGATTCTCTACCTAGAAAATCAACTAAATCAAGGGGTATTTACTAGTAACCGTCTACAGGTGATTAACCTACTCTCTTCTCAAGCAGCAATTGCCTTAGAAAATGCTCGACTTTATCAACAAGCCGGGCAAGCATTGCAAGATTTGCAGCAGGCACAATTACAAATAGTCCAAAGTGAGAAAATGTCTGCATTGGGGAACTTAGTCGCTGGTGTAGCCCATGAAATGAATAATCCTTTAGGCTTTATTTCTGCTACTCTCCAGCAAGCTAAACCTACCCTTGCTGATGTTTTTGAACACTTAAAACTATATCAAAAAAGTCTCCCCAACAAGAGTGAGGAAATTCTTGACCACGCCGACAGAATAGACTTGGATTATAGTTTAGAAGACTTGCCCAAGATGATTGCTGCAATGGTAATGGCGTGCGATCGCCTAAAAAATATCAGCACCAGTCTCCGCACTTTCTCTCGTGCAGACCAAGCCTACAAAGTACCGTTTAATATTCATGAAGGAATTGATAGTACAATTCTCATTTTAAAACATCGTCTCAAAGCCAATGATAGCCGTCCGGCAATTGAAGTAGTATCTGAGTATGGAAAATTACCGGAAATTGAATGCTTTCCAGGACAATTGAATCAAGTATTTATGAACATTTTAGCGAATGCTATTGATGCATTAGATGAATCAAATATAGGTCGGGCTTTTGAAGATATTCAAGCTAATCTTAACCGAATTATAATTACCACCTCATTAACAGAAAACCAGGTTGAGGTGAAGATTGCTGATAATGGTAACGGCATGAGTGAATCAGTCAAACAAAAGGTATTTGACCATTTGTTTACCACTAAAGGTGTTGGTAAAGGTACAGGATTAGGATTAGCGATCGCTCAGTCTATTGTTGTAGAAAAACATGGTGGAACTTTGGATGTGAATTCTACCCCAGGCGAGGGAACAGAATTTGTGATTACCTTACCGATTCTGGCTCAAATTCTGGGGTAACTTGTTGGAGATATTGACAGGACTTGCTCCTAGTCCGCTTCTTTATCAAGAAAGCCAGGAAGCAGAAGGAATACTACCCTCTGCTTCGTGCTGTGACTACTCATGAGCAAGGGTTTAAGAACCCTATTGAACTTCCGCACCCTGTTTTCCTGCTTTTACAACAGCAAACTAACCAAGGTTAATCTTGACGGCTTTTTTCTTCTCTCCTTCAACCTTCGGTAGGGTGAGGGTAAGAATGCCGTTCTTGTAATCAGCTTTGGCTTTATCGTTTTGAACGTGAGCAGGTAGCGGAATGACTCGCTCAAATTTGCCATAACGGAATTCAGAGCGCATCATGCCTTTTTCTTCCGTCTTGGTTTCAGACTTGCGTTCGCCACTGATTGAAACAGATTCTTCAGTAACCTCCACATTCAAATCTTTAGATTCCAGTCCCGGAATTTCTAGTCTGAGGTGAACTGCGTCAGCAGTTTCTTCCATTTCGGCGGAGGGTATAAAGGTAAATGCAGAGACTTCTCCATCACCACTAGGGATCATCCGCTCAAACAGGCGGTTCATCCGTTGTTGCAGATGCTCAATCTCCCGCAAAGGCTCCCAACGGAAAGGTTCCCAACGTTCAATTTCTTGAAAAGGTTCCCAACGAGTAATCGCCATAATCATTGCCTCCAATATTCGTGATTTCAAACTTGATATTTCAACTTAATTGCTACCCTTGTAGGTTTTCCTTCAATGTGATCTGGATGTAGCAAGTTATTAGGTAGATGGTGGTAAAACTCTTTTGCAAATAAGGAAGGTTCAGCCACTATCTTTAAGTTAAAAAGAAAATTTGAGGAACTTGTGAAGAAGTGGTTGATACTCCCTGGACTATGAAGAAAGTGCCTGAAGTCAACAGCTTCAACCTTGCAGGTGATGCTTACCAATCAGTCTGACAGTACTAGCTTGGAGTCCCTTGTCACCTTCTTCTTCCGCAAAACGAACTTCGTCTCCCGCCTGCAACTGCTCGAAATCACCATTGAATAGACTGTTGCGATGAAAATAAACTTCGCTACCATCAGGTGTCTCAATGAAGCCGTAGCCCTCGTCTGGGAATAATGTCGCAATCCGTCCATGAGGCTGTTCTTCGTGAGTTTTGGTTTCTTGCCGTAGCATACTGGCATGGTCTTGTAGTTTGCGCTTGGCTGCATCAAAGGCATCACGAATTGCTACATAAATATCCTCGTGGGATTGACGTTTAAGTGGGTCACGTTTCACAACTATTTCCCCCGTTGGCACAGTAATATCAATTCGCACCTGATAAAGTTTGCCGTTATGGTGATGTCGATGTGGGGCATCAACTATGACTCGACAGCTGGTAATTCGGTTATAAAAATTCTCTAGTTTATCAACCAAGGAGCGAATTTTTGTTTCTACAGCTTCTGATGGGGGAATATTATGAAAGGTGATTTGGAGTGGGATTCTCATGATTTCTCCTATTTATCAAGTATTTCTTGCCTTGATTGACAAGTTGCTCAGACAAGGTGCTAATTAAGATGCGTTTTCCCAATCACAAAGCAACTCATGCTCTTGCTTAACTGCAAGTTGACGTAGGGGAACTTGAGGAGTACCGATATCTGTTGAACGTTTAGATAACTGTTTTTTCTGAATTTGCTTTTTTACCTGCAACTTTGGTTTAGTGGCTGTGATGGTCATTCTACTCACCTCCAACACTAAATCTGGAAGGACAATTCATTATGAGAAAGCAGATGTAAAACATGCTTTCTGTCGGTTTTTTAGACCTAGATTGTGTACTTCACTAACTTGAAGTCTGCTGTATATGCAGCAATTAAAACTCAGTAGGCAATATGCATTCGGATTTTGAACTTTAATTATTAACACTCTACTTCTTATATTATTTCTCTAAAAGCCAATGCCAGCGAATAAACGACAAAAAACTATATACAAATAAAATGTAATATTTCGGCAGAAATAAGTTGAAAAATAGGAGTATTCGGGCAAATAAATGATTATTTTTGAGATTCAGTAACTTAGGGCTAAAAAACTAATATGTAATTAAACAAATCGCCTAGTTTTGGCGAAACCAATCTCTAGATAATAAAAATCCACTATTAGCTAATTTCTTTAATAACTAATTGCAAATTGTTGTGTCAAAAATTTATTAATTGCTGCATCACTGAGGGACAAGTTCTCATACCAGAGAGGGATGCCTGCGGTGGTCACGTAGCTCTGTCGTACAAGCTACGCGCAGCGTCTTGTAGAGAAATGGGGACAAAGCCATCGCATACAAAGGTTCTGGTGTCATTAAACATATAAGCTGATCATATAGCGGTTCCCACTCAGATGCGGTACAACATTATATCGCCAGGTGTAGGGTGTACCTCACGTAAACGAGAACCGCTGTAAATAAAATTGAGGGAATTGTGAGGAAAGCAAAACTACCTCACAAGTTCTTCAAATTTTTCTCTTAGCATCAAATTAAAGCCATAATAATTGAGCCACATTGCACCTGGACAGTTACATACTCCCAATTTATAAAAACTGGTGAATTTACTATGCAAAACCTATCTAATCAACCAGTGAAAAGCGCTCATGAACTCAAAAGGAAGTATGAAGCAGGCGAAAGAGACTTTCGAGCCGCCGAGTTATCTAAAACTGACTTGCAGGAAACCTATTTAGAAGGAGTAGACCTGAGTGGAGCTAACTTGGATGCAGCCAAACTTAGTAGAGCAGACTTGAGTGGAGCTAACCTCAGTGGAGTTTTCTTAAGAAAAGCCATCCTCAGAGGAGCCAACCTCAGTGGTGCAGACTTGTTTAAAGATAAATTAGTTGGAGCAGATTTGAGTGAAGCCGACCTTCGGGGTGCAGATTTGAGGGGAGCTAACTTAAACGGCGCTAACCTGAACGCAGCCAAATATGACAGCTACACAGTTTTTCCAGAGGATTTTGACCCTGTAAGCGCCAAAATGATCCGCCTGGAAGAATAAGGAAGGAGATATGTTATGACTAGAATCCTGACATCCGATAAAGTCTTCCCTCGAATGGTGGAATTGCGCAGGACTTTACACCGCCATCCTGAACTGGCATTTGAGGAAAAAAAGACAGCAGCGATAATTATAGATGAACTCAAGCGTCTAGGTATTCCTTTTTGGTATGGCGGGGTGGGTAGTGGCATCATTGCCAAGCTGATGAATGCTGGACAAGGAGCGCCTACAATTGCACTGCGGGCTGATATGGATGCCCTCCCCGGACAAGAAAATACGGGGTTGCCCTTTGCTTCTCTCAACTCAGGTAAGATGCACGCTTGCGGTCACGACGGCCATATGTCAATGGTGTTGGGCGCAGCAGCTTTATTGAAAGAGAACCCGCCACCGGGAAATATCGTTTTCATCTTTCAACCTGCTGAGGAAAAGGGTGCTGGGGCTAAAGTTATGATCCAATCCGGTGCTTTAGAAGGCGTGAATGCCATCTTTGGCGGTCATGTTACGCGTCACTACAAAGTGGGAGAGATTATGGTTGCCAAGGGAGCAATCACTGCCCATTCTGATGGCTTTACCATTTACATCAAAGGTAGAGGTGGACACGGAGCCAGACCTCATGAAACTGTTGATGCCGTAGTTGTTACTGGACTGTTGATTATGGCTGTGCAAACCCTAGTTTCACGAGAAATCAACCCCGCCTATCCCTCGGTAGTGACCATTGGCAAAGTAGAAGCAGGTAGTGCAGCTAACGTCATTGCCGAGGAAGCAACTCTGGAAGGCACGATCCGTACAACTAACTTGGAGGTGCAAAACTACCTGATCGATGGACTAAAGCGCATAGCCACAGCCGTCGGAGAACTGCACAATGCCAGAGTAGAGGTAGAAATTCGCCACGGATACCCACCTGTAATCAATACAGCAAGAGAGACAGAAATTGCTCGTCAGGCTGTAGTCAAGTTATTGGGTTCAAAGGGATTGGTCGCAATGGATCATCCCAGTATGGGAGCAGAAGATTTTTCTTACTACTTATTACACGTTCCTGGCTGTTACGTCAGATTTGGCGCTTGCCAACAGGGTTGTGAGAACATCCCCTTACATAGTCCTTCTTTTGACTTTGACGAAGAGGCATTGAAAGTTGGTGCAGCCTTCTTTGATCGGGTAGTCAGAGAGGCGATCGCAGAATATACAGATAATTCCTAGTACCTACTTACGAATTACGAATTACGAATTAGTAATTATTAATGATATGGGTGATATAGAATTCAAAAGCTCTCCCGAATTCTCTCTCGGTATGGAGATTGAGTTGCAATTGCTCAATTCTGATACCCTGCAATTGGTAGATGGCATTTTACCGCTTTTGGAACAAGCTCCTGAAAACTCTTTGATTCAGGCAGAATTTAACCAAGCTATGGTAGAGGTTGCCTCTAAAGTCTGCTCCAATATTCCTGAGTTAGAAGCAAATATTGTTTCAACTCTTTGTAACCTGAAAGCCAGATGCCAAGAACTGGGTATGACTATTTGTACAGCAGGAACTCATCCATTTTGCGATCGCTTTGCCTCTATCACCCCTCTTCCCAGATATCTTAGCCAGCAAACTGCATCTGGCTATCTCGCAGATTTAATGATGACTTTTGCTCTTCAGATTCACGTAGGAATGCCATCTGGGGATGCAGCTATAGATATTATGGGCAGACTCAAACCCTATCTCCCCATTTTGCTGGCGTTGTCTGCTAGTTCACCTTTTTGGTGGGGTCACGATACAAGTTTTGCTTCCTATCGCCAAAGGTTTTTATCATCGTTGAGAACCTATGGTATTTCTCCCAGCTTTAAAAACTGGCAGGATTTTGCTAATTTCTTTACTACTGCTCAACATGCAGGGATGTTTGAAATTATCCGTGACATCCATTGGGATTTGCGTCCCCAACCAGATTTCGGAACCCTTGAAGTTAGGGTGATGGATGCTCAACCAACGATAAAAGAATCTATGATGCTGGCGGCTTTTGTCCATTCTTTAATTGTGGATTTACATCACCACAGCCAAGAAAAGCAAGCAGGATTTCTGTTAACTCCTCTTCCTTGGTTGATTGAGAAGGAAAACTACTTTCGAGCATCTCGGTGGGGTTTAGATGCTAACTACATCGAAGATGAACAAGGCAACAGCAGACCTATCAAAAATATAGTTAAGGATATCTTGAATGCAGTAGCAGAAACTGCCGATACTCTGGGAAATAGTTCATATCTACTCCAACTCGAAAAAAGATTAGCAGAAGGGCCTAGTTATATTCGCCAAAGGCAAGTGTTTGCAAAGACAGGTTATGTGAAGGCGGTAGTTGCTTCTTTAGTCAGCGAGTTGGAGGATGAATTAGCTATTACAACAAGACAGGAGGCAGAAAATAATCAGCTTTCTTCGATAACCTTTTAACCTTCTTCAACGAAATTCGGCGGGAATTCCATTCGTTCAAAGGATGTCCGAGATAGCCGCCTGCCGATTTAGTAATTGGTACTAATGAATCATGATTTCGGCAATTCAAGAAAACGAGCGATCGCAGAAGCCTGTCGTCAAACAGAGATGAATAACTTGTGAGCAACTTTAGTCAGGGCGGAAAAACAAAAAAATTGTCCCTATGACGATTTGGGGAGGAAGAGATGATACCGGAGTTCCTCAAGAAAAATGGACACAATAAAATGGCTGAATTCTGGTCTCCACCTAGAGGCTACGTCATCTATATTCCTCAGTTTTGAGCAGATTTTTATCAAATCTAATAGATGTTTAAATTAGTATTAGTATACTATTCCTAAAGCAATAGGTTGTTATATCTGTAATACTCTTTAGGAAGAGATAAATATTATAAAAAAACTATATCAATTGGCCGATATTAAAATCGCGGTATTTTTTACTATTTAGAAATACCTTGTGAATTAATTAAATTAACTTTAAAAAACAAGTATATCAAATGTTGTGTAATTCTATTTTTTAAATAGAGGAGCATAGAAAACATCTACGAAATCTATCAGTTCTTTGCTCGTAATTGTCTATGAGAATAGAACTGTAACATGATTTTGTGTAGTTTATTCTTTGCGATTACTCTGAGGGGGCGACATGAAAGCTAAAACGTAGACAAAATAAGCTCCATAGCCCTCATACCTCGTAAATAATACTCGATCTTATTACAATATGATCTCATTAATTTTTGAAAAATACACCAACATTTATCTATAAAATTTACCCAGGTTTGACTATATAAACCAACATAAAAATTGCTATGCTTCCTAGTCACTCGTCCATATTGTTTGACTCTAGCAACATATTTTTGTACACCAATACGCTGATTTCGTTGCCCTTGAAAAGTGGACATACTATAAGCAAAAGATATGATTAATATCAAAGATATCAAGCGATTACCCGAAACGTTCGTATCTTCTAAGTTGTGACCACCACTTTTAAAATATCGAAACATTTCTTCAATATCAAAACGTTTTTTATAAGCATTAATAGCCGAGGTAATATCGGTTAAATTCGTTAAGATAAACATGATTGACCTATATTTTCTACCATAATTCGGTCAAACCTTTATACCATCTGCAATGTAGGCTGTATGTCACCCCCTCAGAACGCAATATGCAACTGATTATTAAAACTCCTTTCCATAGAGCGAATGGCTTCTCGTAGAGTACCTCTCGCTTTCAAGAATAGAGGCTTGAATGCCTGCTCATCTTCACTTTTGTGTAGGGGTTGCAAGTTGGATTTAAGAGAAGTTTGTATATGATGTGAAGTAGCGAGTGGAGAGAGGCAGCATTTTTTTGCCTCTCTATTTTTTGTGATTATATTGTTGTAAATTAATTGTTTGTAAATTGTTGCATTAATCGAATATTTTCCTTTATTTCATGTTTTTATTAACCCAAAGAATGAGAAAAATACTTACTTAATGTCTCCCCTTAGAATCAGTAAAAAAATATCCAATTTAATCATCATAAATATGTAGGTTAATAACACCTACAACAGTAAAGTAAGTGAGGTCAATCTTTTATGTCCACTCAAATCATGCAATCTGTTCAAGAGAACCAACTGTTCTCTGAAATTCCTGCTGAAGAATCCGCTACTCTTAGTGGTGGTGGGCCCGTTAGCTATCTTGAATACATCCAATTAGCACAGACTCCTGCCTCTCCAGGCACAGACATCGCGGTGGGTGATGAAGTTCTTACTAATGGTCTAACTACCGGGGAAGTACAAACTGGGTGGAACATCCTAATTAACCAGACTGGTGCCGTCGGTAGAGTCCCAAGTCCGTAATCTGATTTTTCCCGTCAAGTTATTTACATCATCTGAGATGAATATCTGAAGTAAAGAACGCGCCCTCCCAAGTAAATTCGGCCGAATACTTTTCGCTCACTTTTGAGCGGGATGGGCGCATTTATTACACTTTCTATGAGCATAGATAGAGAAACGTAGAGAGAAAGATTTTTATTGGGAGCATAATACCAAAATGAAAGCAATCGAAAAAAAACCAATTCTTACAGAAATTACTAAAGAAGAAGCTTCTTCTTTTAGTGGGGGTGGCCCCATTAGCTATCTTATCTATATGCAATTGGCTCAAACCCCGGGTTCACCAGGAGGCACTATAATCACCGCCGGAGAAAGACTTAATGGGTGGAATATCTTAATCAACGCAGCTCCTCCTGTTAACGGTATTATTAGTCCTTAGAGACTTCCAGAAAATAAATTATCCAATTTACTCAGATAATATTTTGTTGTCTTCCCCCTGCTCCCTGATCCCCTGCCTACCCAGTGATAGGATATTTTTTTAGTTGGAAGTCCCTTAACTGGATGCCTAAGAAATAAGCGTGAACCTTGACCGAGCGAAAGGGATACTTAATACACTACTGAACAACAACATCCCCGACTTCTTAAAGAAGTTGGGGATCTTAGCCTTGTGATTTTCGATTAAACAATTCCTCACGTTTTCCTCACATTTTATTTCTAACCTTAAAATAGAGTTCATGTTTAAAACAACAATGTGGCAAGAGGTGAGCCACTATGTTTATTGATCAAACTCCAAGAGAAGTAGAGAGTATTGGAGGGGAATCATGCTCAACTTTGTGCGTCGCAGTCAAATTATCGGTTGCATAGCAATAGATGGCTCAACGGCTGATTTTGTTGGTGAGTTAGAAGAAGTCTGGCTAGATGATTCTGGACGTATTGCTTATTTTTCGGCTGGAGAAGCGTATCTGCCAGTAGAGAGAATTGCTGGGGTAGGCATGGGTGCGGTTTCAGTTTATTATCCCCCAGTGATTGACACTCCAGAAAATCTTCGGTGCTTGCATGAAATTAAGATTGAATCTACGCTAGGTGAAACCCTTGGCTGGGTGGAAGATTTTTTATTTGATTGGCAAACAGGAGAAATCGCTGCTTACATTGTGGCTGGAGAAATTGCGACTCCTTTTGGTGGCAGAGCAGTGCTTTATCCTGAAGATGTCGAGGAAATTACCACTGATAAAGTAATTATCCGTGAAGATGTTCAAAACCAACTTAGGGGAGAGTCAGAAGGATTGAAGGGTTTTTTCAGTGAGAAATCACAACAGGTACAACATCTGGTACATATAATAGGCGATCGCCTACATCATCTGATTGCCCCTGAAGATAAACCGGAAGTTGTCCGCGTCAAAATCAAGGAAGTTAGCGACGAAGTGGCAGCTTCTACTAATCATCCACATGACGCCTTGCAAGAGGCTACGGAGTTTTTGCAAGAGCAATGGCATAGTTTGCAACAGAGTATTTCCCGTGCGGGCGTTGGCGTAGCCCGCCGCAGGCATCACAAAAAATCTGCTTTAGATACTGCCTGGAAGCAAATCACCAAATAGTCTTGATTATGGACAATTTCATCCTTTTTGCTGGCACAGCTAACCCAGATTTAGCTGCCGCTATTGCTGAGAAACTCAACATCTCCTTGGGGAAATCTGTGGTTGAACGTTTTCCAGATGGTGAAGTAAATGTGCGCCTGCTGGAGTCGGTACGCCAAAAGATTGTGCTTATCCTCCAATCCACAGCACCACCTGTCAATGACCATCTAGTAGAACTTTTAGCCTTTGCAGATGCCTGTCGTCGGGCTGCGGCTACTCGGATTACAGCAATTATTCCTTACTTTGGCTACGCCCGTGCAGATAAACGCCACGGTAGGCGGGAACCAATTACGGCCAGTATGGTGGCTGTAGTGTTACAGGCTGTCGGGGTAAATCATGTTGTCACACTTGATTTACACACCCCACAAATTGAGGGTTTTTTTCGGATTCCTGTAGATAGTCTAACGGCTGTACCAATTTTTTGTGAGGCTATACGCCATCATTTACCGCCTAATTTTGTAGTTGTATCGCCAGATACGGGGCGTGTACAAATGGCAACACAGTATGCCCAAAAGCTCGATAGTTCGGTAGTGGTGCTACACAAACACCGTACAAGTGGCACTGAAACAGAAGTCACTCGTGTTGTGGGTGATGTAAAAGGTTATGCCTGTTTAATTATCGATGACATGATTTCCACTGGCGGCACTCTTGCTAAGAGCATTGAAGCACTACTCAAAGCTGAGGCACGTCCAGAAATCATTATTGCTGCTACTCACGGTTTATTTGTGAAGGAAGCACGCGCTAAGTTAAGTCACCCCAGTATCCAGGCTGTTTTTGTCACCGACACTGTAACACCAAAAGAAACCGACTGGCAGCAATTAAAAATTGTCTCAGTTGCACCTTTAATTGCTACTGCTATTCAACGATTTAAAGCTGATGGTTCAATTAGTGATTTATTTTAACCAAGAGGTATAAAAATATGCGACAAATATTCCTTAATCGGACTGAAGCAGGTAAACTATTAGCTGCCCAGTTAACAGAGTATGCCAATCGTCCAGATGTTTTAGTATTGGGACTTCCCCGTGGTGGTGTGCCTGTAGCATTTGAGGTAGCAAAGGCACTTAATGCACCATTAGATGTCTGCTTAGTGCGGAAACTAGGTGTACCTGGACACAAGGAATTGGCAATGGGTGCTTTAGCAATGGGAGGAGTACGTGTAATTAATGAGAATGTCGTAGATTGGTTAAGGATTTCCAAAGAAACTATTGATGAAGTAGCAGCAATCGAAATGCGGGAATTAGACCGCCGCGATCGCACCTATCGCGGTAATCATCCGCCACCAAAACTCAAAAATCACACCATTCTTCTTGTAGATGATGGGATTGCTACGGGCGCTACTATCCGAGCAGCGATCGCTACATTGAAAAAACAACACCCCCGCGAGCTTGTGGTAGCAGTTCCGGTTGCGGCGGCATCCACCTGTGAAGAACTGCAAGCAGAAGTAGATAAGGTTGTATGTGTGATCATGCCAGAGGATTTATATGCGATTGGTATTTGGTATGAGGATTTTGAGCAAATAAGCGACGCAGAGGTAAGTGAACTCTTGGCAAGGCAAAAACTTTTGATAGCTAATGACTGAAATAGTTCGTAATTCGTAATGACGCTCGAATACTCGCTAACGCTGCGCTAACGTAATTCGTAATTAATTCATCATGGATAGAACATCAACACATCACCCCTACGAACATCGGGTGTTAGTGACAGCAGGTGAAGTTAACTTAGAGGGGAATTTGGTGATTCCAGATGGTGCTACGGGCATAGTCTTATTTGCTCATGGCAGTGGTAGCAGCCGTCACAGCCCCCGCAATCGCTATGTTGCTGGAGTTTTACAACAGGCAGGACTCGCAACTTTATTAATTGATTTGCTGACTCTGGAAGAAGAAGAAATTGACCTTCGAACAAGACATTTACGCTTTGATATTGCTTTGTTGGCATCGCGGTTAGTTGGGGCTACAGATTGGCTAGTACATAACCCAGACACCCGACACCTAAAAGTCGGTTACTTTGGTGCTAGTACAGGAGCCGGTGCAGCTCTAGTTGCCGCAGCAGAACGCCCAGAAGTTGTGCAGGCTATTGTTTCTCGTGGTGGACGACCGGATTTAGCTGGTTCAGCCTTACCTCATGTCAAAGCACCAACATTGTTGATTGTTGGGGGTTACGATATGCCAGTGATCGCAATGAACGAGGATGCACTAGAACAGTTGCGATCGCTTCCAGCGGGGCGTAGCCCATCGCCAAAACGACTGGAGATTATTCCTGAAGCCACCCATTTATTTGAAGAACCAGGTACATTAGCAGCAGTAGCACGACTGGCGAGTGAATGGTTTACGCACTACCTCAATCATGGGGTATAAAGTCGATTGCGGAGGTCTAGATGGATGTAGTCAAGCGTCGTATCGGTCTTGAGCAAGAGTTTTTTCTGGTAGATGAAGTTGGTCATCTGAGCGATCGCGCTGATGAATTTTTGCAAGGTTGTCACTTAATGGCGCAAGCACAAGGTTTAAATCCAAGTTACTTTGTACCGGAGTTTGTCAAAAGTATGGTGGAAATTAACACACCACCAGCCTATTCTGCTACAGAGCTAGCAAGAGTTTATCTTAAAAATCTCAAATTGGCACTTACTGTGGCGCGACAGATGGGTTTACGCCTTTACCCCCTGTCTAGCTACCCCTTGCATATCATGCCAGTGATGCGCGATCGCCCTAACTATCATATCCAAGCGCGGACTGTCGGCTATGAAAGATTTCTGCATGCCGGGAAATGTACAGGTACACATCTGCATTTGGAAGTCCCGCCTGGGGTAATTGACCCTCGTGTTGCAGTATCCTATAACTCGACATCGACAGAGCGAGAAGAACTACTAAATATCTACAATTTAGCTACAGCTTGCGACTCAGCGCTCATTTCCCTGACGCGGGCGTGTCCCTTTTATGAAGGACAAGCGATCGGGCTAGCCGCGCACACAATTCGTTATCGAGGTAGCGAAACCTTTGGTTGGGAGGGAGTTTATACTAATTTACAACCTGTCGGCGGACTCATGCCTTATGCCGAAAATGTCGAGGGTTTAGTTGAGCAGCAGTTCGCTCGTTACTATGCTTGGCTGCAAGCGATAGAAAAAGCCGGAATCGAACCTCACTTGTTCTTAGAAGCGGGAGGGAGCTTACTTAAGTCAGCTTGGAATCCAGTTAGACTCAACAAACTCGGCACTGTGGAAATAAGATGTATAGATAGCAACTATCCATCAGTTATTTTAGCTGTAATTACACTGTTGGAAAATGCGGCTAATCGAGTCAGACGAGAGAATTTAACAGTTAGACCAGCTAAAGAAATGCAGATATTTAAATTAGTAGGCAACCACCTTTATGTACCAGATTTTGAATATCTCAATGGTGAATTGCTCTATACCTCAGCTACAGAGGGAGTCAAAAATCCCAAAGTTAAGGCTTACGTCGATTCAATTTTGCAATTTGCGATGAAGGACACTGGCGAAGGAGCAAATTTTCTGGCAAAACTCAGCCAAGACCTTGATCGCTATCAGACAATAGAAGCTGGGATATTGCAAGAGTTTACCCCGACAACTGCTCAACTTCCATTAGATGCGGGTTTACGTCTAGTGCGTGAGTGTTGTGACAAGCTAGAAGCTCAGGTTTCATGGATAGATATAGAAAATCCCCTAGCAGCGTTGGATATTGATGAACGATTTTGACTACAACAGCGTTAATGGAATCTCAATTCAATAAACAACCCTGCTGAATCAAAGTATGAAATGATTGGATAGATGAAGCGCTAAAAGCGTTTACCAGTAATTCTTTCACAATCCAAAATCCAAAATATAAAACGGTATAACTTCCTCATAAGTTCCTCATATTTTTCCTTTAGTATTTAAATTAAGAACATAATTCTGCTTGATTTTTAAATCAATATCTTTAGTTTTTTGTTCAAAGCGTTCCAACTAAATTTACTCAAAACTTAAGGCTATGGACGTTAAAGAACTTCTAGATCGATATGCAGCAGGAGAACGGAACTTCCACGGTATTGTCTTACCAAAGGCCGACCTACGGGGTGTTCACTTGGGCGGTGTAGACTTTGGTAGAGCAGACCTGAGAGGCGCTAACCTAGCAAAAGCATCTATGAGTGGAGCTAATTTGTGTAAAGCCAATCTTCAAGGTGCGAACCTAGAACACGCAAATTTATCTGAAGTGATTTTTTGTGGCGCTGATTTGTGTGAAGCGACACTGACAACAGCCAACCTCAATGAATCAGACCTTAGTGGTGCATATCTTTGTGGCGCAGACTTATGTGATGCTACTTTGCATATGACATCACTTAGTGCGGCAAACTTGCAGCGTGTAAATTTGAGTGATGCAAAAATGAGCGGAGTCAGGATGTGGAAAGCTGATTTGCGAGAATCTGACTTGACTGGTGCTGATTTAAGCGAGGCAAATCTGAGTGAGGCAAACCTGACTGGGGCGAATTTAAATGCAACAGATATGAGTGAAGCTTTTTTAACTGGGACAATTATGCCTGACGGTACTATGCATAAATAGTGTTAGAACCTGAAAATTAGTTGTCTGCTGATAGTCGGTTCTTAGAAAACAGTCTTTAGGGAGGTAGAAAATGCCTCAACTAGCACCGCATATATTTGATCTCTTATACCAGCAGGGTGTACAACACGCGTTTGGTATACCTGGGGATTTTGCTCTAACGCTATTTGATGCACTAGCGGCTAGCAAGATTGAACCCATTGTGATGACACATGAACCCTGCGTAGGCTTTGCTGCTGATGCTTACTCCCGGATTCGGGGTTTGGGTTTAGCGGTTGTTACCTATAGTGTCGGCGGGTTGAATATGGTGAATGCTGTAGCAGGCGCTTATGCGGAGAAATCACCATTAGTAATTTTAAGTGGTGGCCCAGGCATCCGGGAACGACGGGAGCATGACTTACTGCACCATAAAGTAAAAACCTTCGATACGCAACGGCGTGTTTATGAAGAAGTCACTCTTTACGCCACAACGTTAACTGACCCAAAAACAGCTGATACGAAAATTCATCGTGCCCTTGACTATGCAACGACATTCAAGCGTCCTGTTTATTTGGAAATTCCCCGCGATCTGGTTTATGCCGAGATTACGGAGTCAGAACACTTGCTACCACCAATCAAGCGCACTGATCCAGATACCTTAACGGAAGCCGTTGCAGAAACCTTGGAGATGTTACAGCGATCGCACTCACCTGTGATTATTGCTTGTGTAGAGGTTCATCGCTTTGGCTTGCAGGAACAACTTCTAGCCTTGGCAGAAAAACTCGGTGTACCAGTCTGCTCAACCATGTTAGGGAAATCTGTTTTTCCTGAAGGACATCCCCAATACATCGGTATCTACAATGGTGAAGCAGGGGATTTAAATGTGCAAAGAACTATTGAAGAATCAGACTGTGTGCTGATGTTGGGAGTGTTTATGACTGATATCAACTTGGGGATGTTTACGGCCCATCTCAATCCAAGTTGTACAGTCTATGCAACCTCAGAACGCATTGCTATTAAACATCATGAATACCCGAATGTGAGGTTTGAAGATTTCATCACCACCTTGTTGAATAGTCCAGATTTGCCTCATTGGAATTCATCTAGCATCAAAACGATGAAACCGCGTGTTGCTCGATCTTTGGGCAAGATTTCCATGAGTGGATTACTCTATGAACTCAATCAGTTCATTGACAGCAATACTCTACTGGTGACAGATGTCGGTGATACCTTATTTGCAGCAGATGATATCCAGACACAGCAAGGCACATCATTCTTATGTCCCGCCTTCTACGCCAGTATGGGATTTGGAATTCCTGGTGTAATCGGCGCTCAATTAGCCGATCCATTCCGGCGGGCGATCGCTTTGGTTGGCGATGGCGCATTTCAGATGACAGGAATGGAATTGCTCACAGCTAAACGCTTAGGACTGAACCCAATTGTCATTGTCATCAATAATGGTTCATTTGCTTCTCTCCAAGCGATGGGGCATCAAGAAGCGGCATTTGTCAAAATTCCCACAATTGACTATGCCCAGTTAGCAAAAGTCCTGGGAGGTCATGGCTTTGTTATTCACACAGGCACACAACTACAACAAGCCTTACATATAGCGAGAGATAGCGAGATTTTCAGCATTCTTGATGTTCGTCTTTCACCTGAGGATATTTCGCCTGCTTTGCAAAGATTGAGCGCACTATTTGCCAAAACCCTCAAAGGATAAAGTCATACGAATTCGTAATTCGTAATTCAGACAGTCCCCAACCCCCAATTCCAATGGATAATATTTTTCGGTTTGCTGATGATCTAGGCCCAGCCAAGATTATCCACATCTACGAACCTGAAGCCGATTTAAAAGCGATTGTCGTTGTTGATAATGTTGCTTGTGGTCCTGCGATCGGTGGAGTACGGATGGCAGTAGATGTGACAACGGAAGAAGTCTTCCGACTGGCGCGAGCCATGACCATGAAAAATGCTGCTGCTGAGTTACCCCACGGTGGCGGCAAATCTGCAATTTTAGCTGACCCAAAACAGTCCTTGGCAGATAAGGAACGCTTGATACGTACTTTTGCCCGTGCCATCAAGGACATCACAGACTATATCCCTGGCCCCGATATGGGAACAGATGAACAGTGCATGGCTTGGATCAAATCAGAAATTGGTCGGGCTGTCGGACTACCAAGAGCAATGGGTGGTATCCCTTTAGATGAAATTGGCGCTACTGGCTTTGGTCTTAGTGTTTGTACAGAAGTTGCAAGCAAGTTTTGTCACCTCAATTTAAAAGGTAGTCGTATTGTCATTCAAGGCTTCGGTTCCGTTGGCAAACACGCTGCTCGCTTCTTAGCTGCTCAAGGGGCGCTACTTATAGGAGTAGCAGATTCTCAAGGAACGCTGTTTAATCCTCAGGGAATCGATGTAAAGCAGTTAATCAAACTTAAAAATTCTGGTAAGAGTGTGATTGACTATCCACAGGGAGACAAACTAGGCCGGGACGCAGTTATTGACATTGAATGCGATATTTGGATACCAGCCGCCAGACCTGATGTCATTCATGCTGATAATGTTGCTTGCTTGAAAACTCAGCTTGTCGTCTCAGGTGCTAACATCCCGTTCACGGAAACAGCCGAAAGGATATGTCATCAACGAAATATTCTTGTAGTACCTGATTTCATTGCCAATGCAGGGGGCGTAATCTGCGCTGCGGTTGAGTATGATGGTGGAAATCAGACAACAGCTTTTGAGGCTATTGCCGAGAAAATTCGCCACAATACGACGCTAGTGTTAGAACAAGCTACCCAAACAGACAGGCTACCACGACAGATTGCCGTGGAACTTGCCCAACGGCGGGCATGTATTGCTAAGAAAGATATTTTTTAGCTTTAAACAAAATCTAGTAGATTTCACAGGTATTTATTGGTTGTTAATTATTGATTGTTTGGAATTTTTTAAGACGTATACGCCATCTATAATTCCTCAGTTTGGATCAGATTTTTATCAGGATGTGGTGGCGAGGTACGAGGTATGGGGAAAGTATTCCAAAATTGGGGAGAGGCTTTTACCTCTCCCCAAAATTTTACGAATTTTAATCAAGTCTATTTTATAACTACCTTATGCTCAAATTAATATCAATTATCCTCATCTTAAAGGCGTAGTTTTTTAGCCTAAAAATATTCTTTAGAAAGATATAACTATATCCAAACTTATATCTATTGGTTGATATTTAAATCAAATTATTTTCTACTATTTAGGAATACCTTGTGAATTGATTAGAGAAACTTTAACATGGTTTTAATTGAGAGTAAAATATATCATGCAGTAGTGCAGTAGTAGTGATGTATATAGCATGATATAGGGTCAATTTTTACAGAAATTGGCTTGGTACTTTTGTAGCAATTTATAGGTCATGGTGGCAGATTTATAGGTTTCTTACTGTGAACTAAGAGGCTAAGATAGCTACATTTACCTTATCGCTTTTAGATATCAAATTAAAGCTTAGATACTCATCTGTCAAACAGATCAATTAGTATTCAATTACTAGCAGATTGGATGAATATAGCTATAACCTGGACAAATAAAATTCACAAGTCTTGACCTGATGTTAAATATAAATTGAAAAATGGTTTTCTTAATGATTCAAAATAATATATATGAATAAAAACTTAGGATTGATTTTTATAACCATAGCATTAGTAAGTTTATTATTTTTACCATTATTTACCGTGAATCAGGAAAAACAACCTTTGTTTTTGTTAAATTCTGTATCAATTAGTCAAACTATTGAACAGATAAAAGAGCAATATGAATCTGATTTACTGAGTATTGATGGTGTAGTAGGTGTGGGAATTAGTGAATGTGAAGATAAACCTTGCATAAAAGTGTATTTAGAAAATGAATCTCCGAACTTGAAAAAGCAAATACCAAAGCAGTTGGATGGATTCAAAGTAGATATACAAGTTACAGGAGCTATTCAAGCATTGCCTCAGCAATAACAAGTCTTTTTTCTCTGTAAAAGGGAGATGGTGATGAACAAAGTTAATACCGTCAAACAGGATTATGAGGAACAACTGATGAGGCTACCCAATGTTACAGGCGTTGGCATTGGTGACAAGGATGGGAGGACGGTCATTAAGGTTTTTGTGACCCAAAAAATTCCAGAGTCCGACTTACAGCCGCAGGAGGTTGTCCCGAAGTCTATAGAAGGATGTGAAACCGACGTTGAAGAAATCGGCATTGTAACAGCACAAATCTAAATAACCAGATCAACAGGAGATTTGATATGAAATTAGATGAAAACAAGATGATACTGTCTAGACAGTACACAGCAGAGGTGCAAAAAGCTCACAGAGCCGCAGTAGAAGAGTTTATGAGTCCACAGCAGCTGCGTCCCAACGTTGTTGGTCTTGGAGTAGGCGTAAAATGGCGGAATGGAGAGCCTACGGGTGAACCAGCTTTGTTGACATTAGTCACTCACAAGATGCCAAAAGATGAATTGAGTGATGCTGATCTCGTACCATCAACATTGGCAGATATGCAAACTGATGTTTTAGAAATCGGTTATCCTTTCGCGGGAGTGGGCGAGTTACGCCAAAAACCACCGCAGCTGAGAACTGAGCTTATACAACCTACTAATGGTGTGACTGGAACTTACCGTGTTACTGAAAGGGTTGAAATACCAGAAGCGGGCATTGAGATACTTGCTAAACGTGCCCGTCCAGCGGAGGGAGGCTACAGCGTTGGACATTTTAAGATTACGGCAGGTACTATTGCTACTTGCGTATACGATATTTTACCAGAAGGTTCTACGAACCCTCCCGTACATGGCAAAGGTATCCCGTCCCGCTACTATATTCTTAGCAATAATCATGTCTTGGCTAATAGCAACGATGCTGCTGTAGGTGATCCTATATTGCAACCAGGCCCCTTTGATGGCGGGACTGCTCCAACAGATATCATCGCTCGGTTGAACCGATTTGTTCCAATTGACTTTGAGCCAACAATTCCCAGAGAACAGCACCGCAACCTTGTTGATGCGGCAATCGCAGAAGGAGCATTCCATGATCTTGATCGGGAAATTTACTGGTTGGGCTACGTGCGAGGTTGGCGGCGCAAGCAGGATATAACGGTGGGGATGCCTGTGTATAAGACTGGACGCACCACAAACTTCACAAGCGGTAGAATTACGGCGATTAGTGCCACTGTCGATGTGGGCTATGGTAACGGGAGGATAGCTCGTTTTAAGGATCAGATAGTTACTACCAATCTTTCGGCCGGTGGTGACTCTGGTTCACTGGTTGCTACTTTGGTCAATAACACCCCGGCGGCTGTAGGGCTGCTGTTTGCTGGCTCCTCGGTGGCAACTATTGTCAATCAAATCGAAAATGTGCGATCGCTACTACGCATAGAAGTTGCAGAACAGATTCTCTAAAAGCATGTATATCTGAGTCAATTAGTAGTCCACTAACGACTTGGTGATAGTGTGTTGTTTTAGCAGGTAGATACATGAAATCAAAACCCCCTAGCTGTGAAATAAGCTAGGGGGCTTTGATATAAAAATGAATCCTGGCATCGAGCTATTTTTGCGTAGGGCTACCCCTAAACTATCGTGGCCGC
>NZ_JBIQNW010000027.1:0-25516 GCF_047228265.1 Nostoc sp. UIC 10607
GGCAGGTTTTGGTTCATATTTGTGATATTCCCCCTCAAGTGTTCCCTTTGTCAATACTCTGCCACCTGAATCCTTACGTTCAAAATAACTGCTAACATGACGTTTGGGAATAACCAAAACATGACCTTTACTTATTGGATAGCCATCAAAAATAGCATAAGCCGTTGCTGATTCAGTTAATAATTTTAGATTTCTATGGGGATTACAAAATATACAATAATTAGATGAATTTCGCTGATGATTATAGTGAACATATTCATATACTTCCCGATGCTCATCTAAGCAAACTGAAAGGAAGGGAAGTTTGACAATACATTGATATGTCGGTTTTTTGTGGATATAATGTTCTCGAAATCCTTCTCTTTTGATATCCCTTCTTACAGCATAATAAGCTTTGCCTCCTGGTTTTAATAAGTGTGATACTTCCATGAGAACATTCGTTTGCTCTTCAGTAAATAAAACATTTAAAACATAGAAGCAAATTATTGTATCAAATTTATTATCAGGATATTCTGGAAAATAATAAGGGTCATAGCCTGTAATATCACAACCTTTTTGGCGCAATATTTTAACATCATTACCAAAGCCACAACCAAAGTCTAGTATTTTGCCTTGGAGAAGGTTTTGATTTAATAAAAGCTGTGCAGGATATGACAGATAACTTCTTTCGATCGCAGTGAGATGGCTGAATTGATTTTTTTGCTGTTTCATAGAATTTTGGTGCTGATGTCCCAAAATTATTATTCCCAGCATCCCTTTAGGTTATGCGATGTCTACGACGGGCTACGCCTACGCATCAGGGTCAACACCTAGCTCACGTAACTTAGCTGCTAATATATCAGCGCGTTGGCGTTCTTGTTCAGCAGTTGGCTTTCCTGTTCAGCGCGTTGGCGTTCTTGTTGGGCTTGTTCGCTGCTCCCCAACAGCAAATTAGAGCCAATCAGCATTTGAGGTTGGATGCGTCCTGTGCTTCCCAAAGCATCGGTAAGCGCAGCAGCGATCGCAGGTTGTTGAATATTTTCCACTGGATCGTCAGGTAAAATGAAGTCGGCTGGAAGTGCTTCCCAAGTAACAATTGGTTCTTTTTGGATGGGTGATTGTGGCATTATCTTTAGGAGAGGTTAGCGATCGCCCGATTCAAGATTTGGGAAAACAGTTCCCGGTCAGCAAAGGAAATACCATCCATGGCCTCATCACGAACGGCTGCGGCGATTGGTGGTAAGACAACTTCTAGTTCCTTACCTGCATCCGTTAACCAAATTCGCCAGATGCGGCGATCGTGAGTGTCACGTTCTCGACGCACCAAGCCGCGTTCTTCCATCCGATCTAGTACGCCTGTTAAAGTCCCTCCCACTTGTTTGAGTTTGTCACCAATACTAGAAGTGGGTAAACCATCTTCTTGCCACAAACAGCACAACACCAACCAGTGAAATGGGGTAAGTCCAAACGGTTCTAGCCTTTCAGTAAACTTGCGACTGAGCAGTTGTGAGACTAATTTGATTCTGTAGCCCAAATTGTATGGTGCCAGATTTTGCTGCCACGAATCTAAAGCTGGGGAGGGATTAGATGTAGAAACCATTTAGCAAAATACTTAGTATACGTACTATTATCATAGCTAGAACGATTTTTTTTAGCAATAGTTGCTTTACATCTATCTTAGGGAAGAACTTGAATTAACTGGGACTCTTTGACTGTACCGATAATGCGGTGACGTCGAGATAATTTAGAGGACTGGTCAGCATAGATCCAAGCATAGCTCAAAGCTGGTACTTGGGAAATAGAGGCTACTGGTTGGGGACGAGTAGGAAGATAGAAATTAAGCAGTACTTTGGTTTTAGCGTCTATATCCACATAATAGGTAGGATGAGATTGGAGAATTGAAGCGATCGCACTTTGTTGTAAAAAAGGTTTCAAACCAGGGTTATAGTCACTTAACAGACCAATGCTACCTATAGCCGCCAAAGCCAGCCAACAGGGAATTAACCAACCTGCAATCCAATAACGCGCTGTGAGAAACTTTTTGTCAAAGTGGTAACGAGCAATCCACACCACAGGCAAAATTAACCAACCCAAGCCCATAGCCAAACCAATACTTGCATACTTGCGGATATCAGAACTACCCCAACTAAAAATGCCAATACTCGCTATAACAAGTAAAACACCTAATCCACCCAAGCCATAACTGAGGTTTCGGGGAATATTCTTCTTTGCAAAAAGATTTAATGCATTTACTTTACCTTTTTGAAGAGGGAATTGTGGGGGAATTCCTGTCTGGTAAATATTGCCTAGCCAGTTTAAACCCACAGATGCAAACAAAGCGATGAACGGATAAAGGCAAAGACTATAGTGAGATAAACGAGTGCTAAAAATACTAATTTCTACAAATAAAACAAGTGGAAAGCCAACTAATATTAACTGGTAACGAGGAATGGGACGACGGAGAGTTAAAAATAAACCTAAAAGTCCGAAAAAAGCCCAAGGAAATACTTTTACAGGAATATTCCAGACATAGAATAGTAGCCCATTAGACTCCCGTTCTTCAGAACCTAGTTGTACAACAAACTTGAGTAACTCCTCAAAACTTTGGCTTCCGTAGTGCAGCCAGCTTAACCACAGCCAAATACAGGTAGGTATTAAACCTACGAAAAAGCCTAAATATAAAATTGGGTTAGTAAGATGACGATGACGGCGATGTTCCCAAATTAAATAAGGTAATAAAGCTATTATTGGCAAAAAAATCATAAAGCTTCTGACTAAGAAGCCTAAACCTAAACTTAAACCAGCTAGAAAACTCCAAAAATAGCGAGATTTAGGATATAATTCTGTTTTTATTACAGACAAAATAGCTAAAAGTACCAAGAAAATCATTGGCCCATCAGGTGTACTTAAGCGAGAATATTGCAGCCAGAGAAATTCTACACTTAAAATTGCAGCAGCTAGCCAACCTAATTTTTTGCCTAGCATAATTTTGCCAATTTCATACACCAGCCACAAGCTAAAAATGCCAGCAATCATACTAGGAAGACGCGCACTAGTATCACTAATACCAAACAGCTTGTAAAAACTGGCAATTAACCAATAAGGGCCAGGAGTTTTATGATGTGCTCTTTCCCAAGGAGCTATCCAATTACGAGAATCAAACATCAGACGGGCACGTGATGCGTAAAGCCCTTCATCATGTGCCATCAGGCTATTATGTCCAGAAGTAAATAGTAATAAGGGCAGTATCCAAACTAACAAACTAAAATAGGGTAATGATGCGACTAGGCGGATTTGTCGCCAAATATGCTGTAAGAAGTGTAGTTTATATAACATTGAATTGATAAAAATTGAATACTGCTATTTAGGTATCCTGCTGTTATTAAAATATGTTACATAGTGTTTGTGAAAAAATATCTGAAATTGCCGCAAATTTCGGAAACAGTACTCCAAAACAGAGATTTATGCAGTTAAGACCGAATCAGCGCCTGAAATTAGATGACACAGACGATAAACTGTTCTACGCCTATCCTCGCTTCGTCACCCATGTTGATGAAGGATTTATTCAACAGCTAACGGATTTATACCGCGATCGCCTGAAACCCAACACCCGCATTTTTGATATGATGAGCAGCTGGGTGTCTCATCTGCCAGAAGAGATGGAGTTTGACCATGTGGAAGGACACGGACTCAATGCTGAGGAATTAGCACGTAATCCCCGCTTAAATCATTACTTTGTACAAAATCTTAACGAAAAACCGCAGCTACCTTTACCAGATGAAGATTTTGATGCTGTTCTCAATTGTGTATCTGTGCAGTATGTGCAATATCCAGAAGCAGTATTTTCCGAAATTTACCGCATCCTGAAACCCGGCGGTGTTGCGATTATCAGTTTTTCTAACCGCATGTTTTTTGAAAAAGCGATTCAAGCTTGGCGGGAGGCTTCAGAAGCGCAGCGAGTGGAATTAGTCAAAGCTTACTTCGCATCAGTTCCAGGATTTACAACCGCAGAAGTTATAGCTCATAAATCAACATTACCGAATATCTTACAGTGGTTGGGTGCAGCGGGAGGAGACCCGTTTTATGCTGTTATAGCTTACCGCAGTTAAATTCACTAGTACAGCACGGCGTAAATCCAGCTATTATCTCAAAGACAAGGGGATTTTGCCCCTTGTTAAAGACCCTTGTTATTTGTATATAGATCATTTGTGTAGATGAATTATTGGTTAATGAAATCAGAACCAGAAGCCTATAGCATTGCTGACCTTCAACAGCAGAGCGAGACTATCTGGGACGGTGTTCGTAATTATCAAGCTCGCAACTTTTTACGCCAAATGGATGAAGGAGACTTAGCTTTTTTCTACCACTCCAGCACTAATCCTCCCGGTATTGCTGGGCTAATGCGTGTAGTGAAAAAAGATATTGCTGACCCGACCCAGTTTGAGCCAGAAAGTAAATATTACGATCCGAAATCAAGTTCCGAATCTCCTCGGTGGCAAACAGTTGTAGTAGAATTTGTTGAGACTTTTTCTAACCCGATCTTGCTATCAATACTCAAAGAAGAGTTTAGCGCCGAGGAATTAATGTTGGTGAGACAAGGAAATAGGTTATCAGTAATGCCTGTCCCTGAAGCAGTAGCCCTGAAGATTCTGGCGATGAAAACCTCCTAGTTGAAATATTACTAAGGGAGCATCCCAGTTTTAAGACTGAGAGATAATTCAGAAATACTAGGTGCAAGGTGACTGATAATGATACCCGAACAGAAGCAAAACCTGACTTTTACCGTTATCTTTTTTCCAAAGAGCGATCACTTCCCCCTAAATTAAAATCCTATTCTCTAGTTGATAAATTTTTGAAAATTTATCGTGGCTTAAAACCCTTACTATTTCGATGTTTTCACACTTAAGGGTAAAGGTCACGGTGAAGATAAGTTTTCTTCACGAGTTCCTCATATTGTTATGTCTATAACTATATTCATCGAACTCAAAATTAGACCCAATCAAGGAGTTTGAGTGTTATGAGGAAAATAGGAGTTTTTGTGGCTCCCCCTCTATAAACAGGAGGTAAGCGAATGAAATTACTATCTATAGCGGAACTCGAAAAACTGGCAAAGCAACCTAGAACTATTTGTGTATCGATTTTTCTACCAACTTACCATGCAGGGTCAGACACGCAACAGAACCCAATCCGGTTTAGGAATTTAATTCGGGAAGCTGAAGAACGCCTGATTGAACATGGTTGCCGTTCTGAAGATGCTAACAACTTACTCGAACCAGTCAAAGAACTAGATGAGTATGAATTTTGGCAGCATCAAAGTGATGGTTTAGCAATCTTCCGCTCCCAGGACTTGTTGCGGTATTATTCTCTACCCATAGATTTTGCAGAATTAGCAATTGTTAGTGACCGTTTTTACCTTAAACCTCTATTTCCCCTCTTTAATAGCGATGGACATTTCTATGTTCTTGCTCTCAGCCATCATCTGATTCGCCTATTAGAAGGTACGCACCATCACATTGAAGAGATTGATCTGACTGGTGTGTTGCCAAGTTTGGAAGAAGTATTGCGGTTTGAGGAGCCAGAACGGCAAACCCCTTCCCATACAGGCACTCCAGGAGCAGTAGGTGGAAGACGCGCCGCTCCTGGTGGAGTTACTGTATTTCACGGTCATGGTGCTGGTGATGAGGATGAAAAAGAAAATCTCAGCCTGTACTTTCATCGGGTAAATGAGGCGTTGCAGGAGTTACTAAAAGAGGAACACGCTCCTTTGGTGCTGGCTGGAGTCGAATATCTCTTGCCGATTTATCGAGAAGCAAATACTTATGCTTCTCTTATAGATGCTGGTATAACAGGCAATCCAGAACTACTGTCACTAGAGCAATTACACACCCAAGCCTGGGAAATAGTAAAACCTTACTTTTTACAAGCACAGCAAGAGGCGATCGCTCAATACAGGGAATTGTTGGGAACTGGAAAAGCCTCCAGCCAAATTACCGAAACTATTCCAGCGGCTTCTCAGGGACGCGTTGACAAGTTAATTGTCGCTCTCAATCAGCAGCAATGGGGTACTTTTGACTCAGATACCCAAACGGTTCAGGTGCATCCCAATGCAGAACCTAACGATGAAGAGTTATTAGATTTGGCTGCAACTCAGACTATCTTGAATGGCGGTATTGTCTATGCGGTTGAATCGGAAGATATGCCAGATGATACACCGTTAGCTGCGGTATTTCGCTATTAATGGGTCAGTACGTTTCTAATAATGGTCTTAGTTTTGTTTAATCATTCTGGTAAAAGAAAAATAAGAGCCAATTTTTCAATTGTAGATATAGCGATGATTTGAGCGTTGATTTTCTAATATATCAAGAAAGACAGGGGACAGAGGGCAGCTGATCTTACCGAAAACTGCCCTCTGCTTCCTGCCGCGATTACCTACGGCACGCTACGCAAACGCACTCTGTTGTGTTGAGTTACCTACTCGATCGCATTGTAAACAAACATTGATATAAAACGACATTTCATCTTGATTTCATTCTGAAATGAAAAGCTAGAGATGTAGACTCCTGTCAAACGAATAACTTAAACAAGAGTTAGGTTTTATAAGTAAAGTTTTGTAGCAGCAACTGAACTTTCCACTTGAGTAGAGATTTGATAATTGAAGTTAAGAATTAATTAATGAGGAGAAAAGGCAAATAAAACTGCTTTATACTCACAACTTCCTCATAAATGACAACAAATTTCAATTATAAAAACAAAGTATTAAGTTTACATTCACTCAAAGAGGTGAAGTTATGAAGAACAAAAATTTGATTTATCGTCTTATAGGGTTATTGAGTACTGGTGCTGTTGGAGGATTTTTAATCATCAATAACACGCAAGCTCAGTCTCCAAATTCACAACAGAATACTCATCACCCATCTGCTCAGGTTATTCCTTCTCAACAAGGGATGATGGGTGAGGTTGATCAGCATTTCATCAAAATGATGATTTCTCACCATCAGCAAGCAGTGGAGATGGCTAATCTAGCTTTAACGCGTGCTAAACATCCTGAAATCAAAAAACTAGCTCAAGCCATTAAAAATGACCAAAACCGCGAAATTCAACAAATGCAAACTTGGTACAAGGCATGGTACGGGAAAGATGTACCTGCAACAGCCATGACTCATCAAGAAATGATGGCAATGCATCAGCGTATGTGTCAACAGATGAACCCAGGTATGATGAAAATGCCGATGAACCAGAACATGAGAGGTATGAATGTAGATTTGGCAGCATTGAAAAATGCAGCAGATTTCGACAAAGAATTTATCCGTCAAATGATTCCTCATCATCGCATGGCTGTAATGATGTCGCAGATGGCTATTAAAAAAGCTACCAAACCAGAAATTCGTAACTTAGCTCAGTCCATCATTAAAACTCAAACGGCTGAAATTAACCAGATGCAGCAATGGTATCAGGCTTGGTATAAATCCAACCCCGAAGCAAGTTGAATTCCAGAGGGATTTTTGAACTGAGACGATTGACATCTGCTCTAAAGGAGGTCAATTATGTGGAATTTTTTTAGACACAAACGTCAATAAGATAGTGACAAAAGTGCTGTAGATCCAATATGTGGCATGACTGTAGAAAAGGCTACAGCATTGAAGTCCGAGCGAGACGGACAGACTTACTATTTTTGCAGCTAGACTTGCCTGCATACTTTTGAATCACAACCAGCAGGATGAAGGAGTTCATTCAAAGATGGCAAGAACTCACGAGCATCACGGACATAGACACGCAAACATAGTATCCCAAGGTGGGATGGCGAAAGATCCTATCTGTGGCATGACAGTAGCTAAAGTCACATCCTTGAAGACAGAACGGGGTGGACGCACTTACTATTTTTGCAGCCAAACTTGCTTAAACACATTTTTAGATCCTGAGAAGGAACTCAAATCAATGCGGACTCGCGTCACCGTTGCCATGACGGGGGTACTGCTTTTAGCAATTCTGCGAGCGGCTGCATTTTTGGGACTAGCAGCAGGTGTAAGTATCTTAAGTTGGGTGCCAATTTCTGCTCTACCCTGGTTCACCTGGGGAGTCTGGCTTTTCATTTTAGCTACACCTGTACAGTTTATTGGTGGCTGGTCATTTTATGTAGGAGCGTGGAATGCCATCAAAAGCCGCAGTATCAACATGGATTTCCTGATTGCTTTAGGAACCAGCGTTGCCTATTTCTATAGTGTGGCAGTTATTTTCTTTCCTAATGCTCTGCCTGTCCGAGTTGAAGAGCGCGACGTTTATTTTGAAGTTTCTGCTGTCATCATTGCCTTTGTTTTACTAGGCAAGTATATGGAAGAAATTATCAAAAAGAACTCATCGGCAGCAGTACGCAAACTTCTGGATTTAAAACCTGCCACCGCCAGAGTCATCCGAGACGGCATGGAGATGGATATTCCGGCAGAGCAAGTAATGGTAGGCGAAACCGTTATTGTCCGTCCAGGAGAAAAAGTACCAACGGATGGAATTGTGCTGGATGGATCTTCATCTGTGGATGAGTCAATGCTGACAGGGGAGTCACTACCAGTGGAGAAGCAAAGCGGGGCTGCGGTGATTGGTGGTACTTTGAACCGAACAGGAGCGTTCAGTTTCCAAGCGACTCGTGTCGGCTCAGAAACTGCTCTGGCTCAAATCATCAAAATTGTGGAGGAAGCCCAGACAAGTACGGCTCAAGTCCAACGGTTGGCGGATAAAGTGACGGGTTATTTTGTCCCTGCGGTTGTGGGAGTTGCCGTTGCTTGCTTTTCTCGGTTGGTTATTAGTGGGAAATTTCCCGCAAGCTTTACTGGCATTTATTGCTGTGTTAATTATTTCTTGTCCTTGTGCTTTGGGTATTGCTACTCCCGCCGCGTTGATGGTTGGCGTGGGTAAAGGAGCAGAAGGCGGGATTTTAATTCGGGGTGGTGAAATTTTAGAACGAGCTGAAAAGCTTTCTACTGTAATTTTCGACAAAACTGGCACCTTGACTCGTGGTGAGCCTAGTGTTACCGATATTGTACCCTTGGCAGAACGCCCAAAGGATGAAATTCTCCGGTTGGCGGCGGCGGTAGAAGCGGGTTCAGAACATCCTTTGGGTGAAGCAATTGTGCGAGCAGCCAGACATCAGATGCTAGATATTCCCAAAGTGAGTAATTTTGAGGCAATTCCCGGACAGGGGATTCGGGGAGAAATCAATCGAGATAGGATTTTACTTGGTAATCGCCGCTTGTTCCGCGAGCAAGGCTATCAGATAAATCCGGCAACAGAAGAGATATTGACTCGTCTGGAATCTGATGGTAAAACAGCCATGCTGGTTGGTTGTAATGGTCTGCTGATGGGGATTGTAGCAGTAGCGGACACCATCAAACCTGAAGCCAAGGAAGCGATCGCTGCCCTGCGGCGAGAAAAAGTCAAAGTCGTTATGCTCACTGGAGACAATCAGCGTACTGCTGAAGCGATCGCCCGTCAACTGGGAATCGATAAGGTAATTGCTGAGGTATTACCCGGTGATAAAGCCCAAGTCGTTAAAGATATTCAACGACGAGGCGAAGTTGTGGCAATGGTGGGAGACGGAGTTAATGATGCACCCGCCTTAGCAACTGCTGACATTGGTATTGCGATTGGTTCTGGTGCAGATGTCGCCAAGGAAACAGGCGGGATCATTTTGGTGAAAAACGATGTGCGGGATGTTGTCACCTCAATTCGCCTATCTCGTGCCACGATGCTCAAAATTAAACAAAATCTATTCTGGGCGTTTATTTACAACTCCATTGGCATTCCCATTGCTGCCTTCGGTTTACTCAACCCAATTATTGCCGCAGCTGCGATGGCTTTGAGTTCATTGTCAGTGATTATTAATTCATCGCTGTTGAAAGGATTCAAATTATCAACAAGTTGAATTGCGATCGCTTAGGTTGGAGCGTAGCTCATCGCTAACTACGTTGGGGAAAGAGTTCTATGCTTCATGAACACAATTATCAATCCGGTAACTACTAGTGGCAATCGCCCGCCAAAATATCCTTTCAGGAAGACGCTGGTAATCTTTACTGTTCCCATTTCACCTAATTACCAACCTTTAGATTTACTTGATAAATAGCTTTTTAGCTACAAGGAAGATAAAATTATGAACCTGAAACAGAGAGGCATTCTATTCATCATCCTGATTGCGATTATTGGTCTGTCTCTATCTAAAACACTGGTGCATATTCTAACTGAGATATGGTGGTTTGATACTGTCGGTTTTTCGGAAGTATTTTGGACAAGGTTAACTTGGCAAATTCTCACTTCGATTGTCACCTTTGCTTTTTATACCCTTTTTCTCTGGATAAACTATCAGATTGCTATGCACCACACTCGGCATAGTTCCTTTCGCTTTTTTGAAGACAGCACATTGGTAGACTATACCGATAAATTTGCCAATTTCATGGCTTTAGTGTTGATTTTGTTCATTGGGTTTGGTGCAGCAAGTGCTAGTACCTCTGTGTGGGAAACTATTCTTAAGTATCTGCATCCTACTAGTTTTAGCGAAGGGCTACGCCCCGGTGGAAGCGATCGCGATCCGATATTTCAACAGGATATTGGCTTTTATGTCTTCCAATTACCGCTTTACGAAGCTATTCGGAACTGGTTGTTATTCGCTTTTGTCTGGGGGCTAATAGTATCTTTTCTGGTTTATTTCCTCAAAGACAATTTTATACTACGACAGTCTAACGGACGAAATACCCTGAATGGTAAAGCCAAAAACCATTTAAGTTTGCTCTTGGCGGGAATCGCTGCATTGATTGCCGTTGATTTCTGGCTCAAACGTTACAGCCTGCTTTATTCAAGCAATGGCGTTGTGTTTGGTGCTGGTTACACAGATGTCCACGCGCGGTTGTTTGCCTACTCGGTGACAAGTATCATTGCGTTACTAGTAGCAGTTCTGTTGCTTCTCTCGATTGGGCGGAGGAGTTCTGCCTTACCTATGTCGGGAATTGTATTATTTTTTATGGCTTTAGTGTTGCTCAACGGTGTTTACCCTTGGTTTGTCCAACAATTCATCGTTGAACCCAACGAATTAACTAAAGAAAAGCCCTACATCGCCAACAACATCAGATTTACCCAGAATGCCTATCATTTGCATGATGTGCAAAGGCAAAACTATACAGCCGTAAGCCAATTGAATCGCCAAGTTTTGCAGTCAAATCAGCCAACTATCCGCAACATTCGCTTATGGGACTACCGTCCGCTTCTGAGTACCTACCGCCAAATTCAGGAGATGCGCCTGTATTACCAATTTCAGAGTGTGGATGTAGATCGCTATACCCTGAATGGCAATTATCAACAGGTGATGCTATCAGGAAGGGAACTGGCCTATTCTCAGTTACCCCAAGAGGCTAAAACTTGGGTTAACCAGCGTTTGAAATATACCCACGGCTACGGTTTGGTGATGAGTCCAGTTAATCAAGTCACCTCCGATGGTTTACCAGAACTGTATATCAAAGATATTCCCCCAGTCTCTAAGGTTGATCTACAGGTGAGCCAGCCGGCAATTTATTATGGCGAAAAAACTGATAACTATATTTTTACTGGTACAAAAACTCAAGAGTTTGACTATCCTTTAGGGGATGGGAATGCTTATACTAACTACAAAGGTAAAGGCGGCGTACCAATACCAACGATGTGGCACAGGCTAGCTTATGCTTACGACTTGAGCAGCCTTCAGATTTTAATTTCCAATTACTTTAATCAACAGTCGCGTATCCATTACTATCGATTGCTTCAGGAAAGGGTGAGTCATGTTGCGCCATTTCTGCACTTAGATAGCGATCCTTACTTAGTAGTAATTAATGGTAGATTACAGTGGATTATGGATGGGTATACAACAAGCGATCGCTATCCCTATTCTGAACCATTAGCCCAGACTCACAAAGCTACCGAAATTTTTCAAGGTGGGAATATCGAACAGATTCTAGACCGTGATGTCAACTATATTCGCAACTCGGTTAAAGTATTAATTGATGCTTACGATGGCACAATGCAGTTTTTTGTCGTCGATGAAACTGACCCCGTACTCCGTACCTACCAAAAGATTTTTCCTCACCTATTTACATCCAACTCAGCAATTCCATCTGAGGTGAAGGTGCATTTTCGTTATCCGCAAGACTTATTCAAAATCCAAACGCAGATGTATCTTGTCTACCACATGAACGACCCGGAATTATTTTACAACCGGGAAGACTTGTGGCGTTTGCCTACCGAAACTTATGAAGGCAATGAACATATCATGCAGCCTTATTATATGATAATGCGCTTACCAGGAGCAGCGAATGAAGAATTTATCCAAATTTTACCGTTCACCCCTGCCAACAAAGACAATATGATTGCCTGGATGGCAGCGCGTTCCAATAGCAAGGAGTACGGTAAATTGCTGTTGTATGAGTTTCCCAAACAAAAACTAATCTTTGGCCCTCGGCAAATTGAAGCGCGAATTGATCAGGAACCGCAAATTTCCCAGCAGTTTACTTTATGGAGTCAAGCAGGTTCTAAAGTAATTCGCGGAGATTTGTTAGTGATTCCCATTGACCAATCTTTACTCTACGTCGAGCCAGTATATCTGCGGGCAGAACAGGGTGAATTACCTGAATTGAAGCGGGTAATTGTTGCCTATGATAAAGCTGTGGTGATGGAAAAAACTTTAGAACAATCTCTAGCAGAAATCTTCGGTGGCGTTCAAGAACAGAAGCCAGTACCTAGTCCCGTACCTGGAGAAGTATCAAATTTAGCGAAATCTGCGTTGGCAACTTATCAAAAAGCGCAGGAAGCACTGCGTCAAGGTAATTGGGCTGAATATGGACGTTATCAGCAAGAATTGGAAGATATTTTAGAGAAATTGAATCAGGGTAGTAAATCTTGAAATGTCACGTTTTTTGAGTTATGAGTTGCAAGAACTATCGCAAGAATCTAAAGGTGTTTGCTTAATAACTTTCCCAGTGTTGATATCTACAATTTCATCGATACATTGATTCGGTTTTATTTCAACTCTTCTAAGAATTTGGTCATTGTTAATTTGTTTCTGACAAATCACTCTTCCATCTTGTTCTGATAAAAATTGATGTTCTTTATTATTGAGCTTATTTTTTTCTATGTCGGATGCAACTACAGAATTTATAAAAATTTCAGTAGATTGCCAATTAATTTTATATTTATCGAAAGAACTTTGTAAGTCCAATTCAGATTTTTCAATCCAGTGATAAATAGGGTATCTCGTTGGAGTTTGGATAGCTACTAAGAGAGCACCATCTGGACAATATTGCAATCCAACTTTAACTAATGTCTTTTTTAGAGGATAGTAGGTTAAATCTGTATTACAATTTAGATGTGCAATAAAATTATTTCTTCGTTGAATTATTCCTGTGGCTTCTTCAGAATTACCGACGAATCTTTTTGTTGCCCAAGAGGCTTGTATCATCGGGACAAAGTTATCTATCGCTCCAACTAATATAGTAATAATAGTTGGATAAACTATTATCCATTGCCACCATTTGTGAGGTGGAAGTGGAGATATCGGTGGTTTTTGATCGCTTTGGAGTTCTTGAGTAGTCATACTAATATTCTTATAATGTACTTCATTGTTGATATAGATAATTGGAACAAGAAACTTTTAAATTAATTAGAAATATCCGAAATATAATCTAGACACTAGAAATAGTATAAATAAACAAAATCAGGTGCAGAAAATACTTTTGACTGTCACATACTTTTGTAAAAAAATTGCTTTCATCATATTCTTGATTGGCTACCTTAGTATGGTCAGAACATAAAATCAAGTTAACCTGTATTATTTTGACTGTCGTTATACTGGTAGCTAGAATTTTAAGTTTGGCGTTTATATCTTGAAGATATAAAAAGAATTTGAATAACTTTTGAGTAAAATTTAAATTGTAATAATTGAGGGTAAAAACTTAAAAAAATTATCGCTGCATAACGAGAAAGTGTTTATAACTAACAGTCACCTTTACATACTAAAGTAAGAGCCTTTGATTCAGAAATCATATCCTAAAAGGCTTATACCAAAAGTTATAAAACGAATGGCTAGTCATGGAGATTTTAATACTTGTATTAAATAATTAGCTTTCAGTTCTACTAAAGTATAATTACCGATTTTGACCATCTCATCACACATCAACATTTATCTGTTCTATCTGTCTGGCAGCTTTATCCCACAGCTTGGCTGAAGTTTTGTATTGCCAATCATTTCGCAAATTTTCTGCTTTTTGTGGCATCTTCGCTCTTGAATTTTTAAGATTGCAGCTAATGCCAATTTATCGATTAATGGTTCTAAAACATCCATATTTTCTTTGCTCATACCTAATATCTACTAAAAGTTATAACTATCTTCTGATTATGAGATTTTTAACATAAACAAGCAAGCTAGCCTATTTTTAATGTCTAACTTGAAGTAGTTGTTTCTAATAGATGAAAAACAAAAAAATGTCCTTCATACGATAAAACTATGTTAATATATAAGTGAGATTGATCGCAGGGAACCTCTAACATAGATCAGACAAAGTGGCAACACAAATTACTAAAAGCTGAAGTAAGAGTAACGCCAAACCAGGATCTAGGAAGATGCAATGATGGGAGGTTCGAGTGAGGAGTCTGCGAGACATGTAAACCCAGGTTTTTTATGGAGGAAACCTTTGTATAGAATAGACAGTGATAGCTGAAGGGTCTGGTTGAACACAACTAGACTCTTCAGTTTATGTTTTATCCTTTGACTACAGCAACGGGATTCAGACGCGCCACTTTACGGGCAATTCCTGCTTGGCTGACTACATTTACCACTCGGCTGACATCTTTGTATGCTTGGGGTGCTTCTTCTGCTAAACCAGACATGGAACCAGCACGGATGCTAATACCTTCGTGTTCAAGTTCACCCTTGAGGCGATCGCCTCTAATTTCTCGCTTGGCTTTATGACGACTCATCACCCGTCCCGCACCGTGACAACTCGAACCAAAGGAAAGGCGATCGCTTGCTTGTGTCCCTAATAAAATCCAACTCTGCGTACCCATCGAACCAGGTACGAGAACAGGTTGCCCCAAAGAACGATATTCCGCAGGTAAATCCGCAAATCCTGGGCCAAATGCTCGCGTTGCTCCCTTACGATGGACGCAGACTGTCAGCTTTTCTCCCTCAATCTCGTGGGTTTCAATTTTGGCCATGTTGTGAGCAATATCATAAACTTGGCGTAGCGTAGAGTTTTGTGTACCAAACACCTCCTGAAAACTCCGCCGCGTATGCCATGCTAAAACTTGGCGGTTAGCAAAGGCATAGTTAGCGGCTGACTTCATCGCTGCTAGATAGCCTTGTCCTTCTGGTGATTCAATTGGGGCGCAAACTAGCTCTCGGTCTGGTAAATCAATCCCATAGCGGATGACTGCAAATTGCAAATCCTGTACATAATCGGTGCAGATTTGATGCCCAAAGCCACGAGAACCGCAATGAATTTGAACCGCCAAACAACGTTCGTGCAAACCCATAACTTCCGCCGCTTCGTAGTCAAATACTTTCTCCACCACATCCACCTCTAGGAAGTGATTACCCGCACCCAAAGTTCCTAGTTGACCTTTACCTCGCTCTTTTGCCCGCTTACTAGCAGCATCTGGGTCTGCTCCTTCCAGACAACCAAATTCCTCCGTGCGTTCCAAATCTTCTGCTTGGGCGTATCCCTGAGTCAGCGCCCAACGAGCGCCTTGTTGACATACTTGGTCTAATTCTTCACTTGTCAGGGGGACACTGCCTTTTTCTCCCACACCACTAGGACAATTGCGGTAAAGGACACTTGCCAGATTACTTAAATAAGGTTTGGCATTCTCATACTCAATTGCAGATGTCAAAACACGTACACCACAGTTGATATCATAACCAACTGCTCCCGGTGAAATTATTCCCCCAGGTACCCGTGTTGCCATCACGCCACCAATCGGCATTCCATAACCTTGGTGAACATCAGGCATAACGACTACATGACCTACTAACCCAGGTAAACGGGCAACATTAACAGCTTGAGTTGCTGATAAATCTCCCAAAGCATCTTCGAGAATTTCCTCATCAGCAAAAATCCAGACGGGAACTTTCATATCTGGATGAAACGACGTAGGAATTTCCCACAAATAGTCACTAATGCGGCGAAAATCTTGTTTATTGACCATATCCCCTCCTAATTTGAGGATTTGGTAATGGACTGGGAATTGGGGATTAGGAGATGGGGAATTAACTAATGACTAATGACCAATGACCAATTCAAACATCTAATACTAATGTAGCTTCCAATCCTGTTTCTGTTTGCTGAATAGAGAGATTGTGATAGGTTACTGCTTTAATGAATTTATTCCAATTTTGAACATTAGCGCCTGTGACTTCCGCCTCTAGAGAGTGGACATCGAGATGCAGGATTTTAAATTGGTTAAATCCTAAGTTTTCACTCTCGTGTAGATACAAAAGTTCATTCAACCAAGCAACCAATAGGCTTACATGGTCAACCCCTTGGAGTTGAATTTTCCGCTTAATTGCAGACTCTGAGGCTAACTGGACATCAGCTAATGTATAAAGTGCGATCGCAGCTTGGATAAATAACTCGGTTAAATTTTGTCCCCAAACGCGATAAGCCCAGTCAGCTGTATGTTCAACCTCCTCAAAGCCTGCCGAATTGAGAAAATTTGGACTGTTCATAACATTTACAGAATTTATTGGCAAATGTTAGAGGCTACAACTAAAAACTAACAAAAGGAAAAGTAAAAATTCTAATTTGAATGTTTTTATTCACTTTGACGAACAAAAATTAATTCTTTCAGTCAGTCCCACAATAATCTCACATTATATCAATAATCTAAAACTAAGAAATCTGTTCAGGGATGAAAATGATGGGTGAACAACCTTAGTAATGCAAAGCTAATCAATTCATTGAGGTTTTATTAAATATGCTAGGCAAACTGAGTTTAGATCAAATTGAGCAAGTCCTACACTCTCAAGTGCTAGGACGTATCGGTTGCCATTCTGGCAATAGAACTTACATCGTGCCTATTACTTATGCTTATGATGGAGAGCGGATTATTTGCCATAGTGCTAATGGCTTGAAGATTCAGATGATGCGTGAAAATCCAGAGGTTTGCTTTGAGGTTGAACAGGTTGAAAATTTAGCTAACTGGCAAAGTGTAATTGCTTGGGGTAGATATGAAGAACTCCAAGAAGAACAAGCCAATCAGGCAATTAAACAGCTTGTAGATAGGATTCTGCCCTTAATTGTCAGCACCACCATTAACCTCTCCCATACTGAAGAACAGATTCTCCAAGGCAAGCCTTATGAACCCTTACCTCAAACTGTTATTTTTTGTATCCATCTATTAGAAAAAAGTGGACGTTTCGAGAAGCGCTAGGGAATTGAAAAATATTTATCGCCTACGAAGAAAAATTGCTTTGCGGAATTCCTCTGCTCCCAGCAGGATAGGGGGACAGGCTAGCAATAGCAAACATTGCCAGAGAGTCAGAGGTGTAGTACCAAAGATATGTCTCAGAGGAGGGATGTAAATAATTGTCAGAATTAGCAACCATTCTATAGCAATACCCAACCAGATCCAACGGTTGGAAAAGAACCCCAACCTAAATATGGAGGTTTGTTCAGAACGGCAAGCAAAAACGTTTCCATCTTGACAGGCAACGATGGTTGCTAATGTCATGGTAGTGGCTTGGGTATAAATGGCAATTGTAGTCATATCTGCCGAGTGAGACAAAATACTGGGAGTAATAGCTTGCAATTCGGCAAGTCCATAACCATTACTCCACCAAACAATAAAAAAAGCTAACATACCCAAAGCAGCCTCGATTAATCCCAGAAAACAATAGGCACGCAACAGTAAGGAGCGATCAAGCAGGGGTTTAGATTTGGCACGAGCGGGTCGTAGCATGATGCCTGCTTCTGCACGTTCTGCACCAAGTGCTAATGCAGGTATCATGTCCGTTCCCAAGTCAATTGCCAGAATTTGCATGATCACCAAGGCTGGTGGAATTTTCAAGGCTACCATTGCCAAGAAAGGTACTAACTCTGCCACGTTAGATGCCAAGATGTAAGTCATAAACTTACGAATATTTTGATAAACTGCTCTACCCTGCTCAATAGCACTCACGATGGTAGCAAAGTTATCATCGGTTAAAACAATATCAGCCGCTTCCCTTGCCACATCAGTGCCGTTCATGCCCATAGCAATGCCAATATTGGCCGATCGCAATGCGGGAGCATCATTCACGCCATCCCCGGTTACAGCTACTACTTCGCCTGAGTCTTGGTAAGCCTGTACTAGCCGTAACTTGTGTTCAGGAGACATCCGAGCAAACACCAAGCCGGAACGATATTGCAAAATTTGCCGCAGTTGAGCATCCGAAAGATGACCCATGTCTTCACCAGTCACAACCCGCACCCGCTCGTTTGCGAGGCCGATATTGCGGGCGATCGCTTCGGCAGTTAGTCCATAATCTCCAGTCACCATCGTTACCTTGATCCCGGCTGTACGGCAACGAGCGATCGCGTCTCTCACTTCTGGACGTGGGGGGTCAAACATCGCCAACAAACCAATGAAGATCAGATTTTGCTCCAACTCCTGTGTTTGTTCCTTTAGCAACTGCTCATCACCGGGACGAGCTGCAACTCCCAGTACCCGAAATCCCTGTCTGGCCAAGTCATCATTTGCTCTCACCACCATATCCCGGTCAGGCTGAGTTAGAGTCTGAACTGTTCCTTCCCGGAGGATAGACTGGCAGTGTCGCAATACTTCCAGTGGCGCTCCCTTGGTGAAACCGAGATAGGGAAATTCATTTGCCCACAACTGTGAAGATTGCCAGTCCAGCACCACCGTCATCATCCGTCTACGAGAATCAAAAGGAATTTCCCGCAAGCGAGGAAACTGACGTTGCAGTCGTTCTAGGTTCAATCCCGCTTTTGCCGCAGCAACCAAAAGAGCTGCTTCCGTCGGATCACCAATTTCTTGCCAACGACTGGGTGCAGTGAGATGAATCAAACGAGCATTAGAACAAAGAGCAGCGCCGGTTAACAACAAACGCAACTGCCAGGAGGCGGCAACATGTTCAGGAATGACAACTTTACCGTTTGTAGGGTCATAGCCTGCGCCTGTAACTTCAATTAGCAAAGGGGAAACTGACTTGTTGTTTGTGGGTTTTTCGCTGCTACCTTGCTGCTGTGAGGGAACCCATAAATGACGTACCGTCATTTCATTTTTGGTTAAAGTTCCCGTTTTATCTGTACAAACGACTGTGATTGCACTGAGAGTTTCCACCGCAGAAAGGCGACGGACTAAGGCATTGCGTCGTGCCATGCGCTGTACTCCCATAGCCAATGCCAGGGTGACGGTTGGTAGCAATCCTTCAGGAACTAGCGCCACAATAATCCCGATCGCAAAAATGAAGCTTTCTTTCACCTCCATACCTACTAACCAGGCAGTGAGAAAGAACACAATCACACCCATGCTCAAAGCGATCGCTGTGATTAGGCGCACAATCTGGGCAACCTGTACTTCTAAGGTGCTGGGTTCTCGCTGCACCATTGTGGTCAGGTGTGCGACTTGTCCAAATTCCGTCTGGGCACCAGTTCCATAGACCACAGCTACACCTCGCCCCGATGAGACGCTAGAGCCTGCTAATACCAAATTAGCGATTTCCGCTGGATGAACCTGCTCTTGCAAAGGCTGTTCCCCAGGATGTAGCAAGGTTTTGCCAGCACGAATTGGTACGACCTGGCGGGGATTTACAGGGTCAGGATTACGAGTAACTGGTAGAGATTCCCCCGTGAGTACCGAAACATCCACGTATAGATTATCAGCAGAAACTAGGCGTGCATCGGCAGAAATGCGATCGCCTTCTTCAAGTTGCATCACATCACCCCGAACTAACTCTCGTGCTGGGATCTGCTTCAATTGCCCATCTCGGTATACGCGCACTTGTACTGGCAATACTTTTTTCAATGCCGCCAGTGCTTGTTCTGCTTGATATTCTTGCCAAAAGCTAAAGATAGCGTTGATCCAGATGACAGCCCAGATTGCCCAACCTAGTTGAGGTGTGTTGGACAAGAATGCCAAAATTCCCGCACTCCATAGCAATAGTGCCATAAAGTGGGTTAGCTGATCCGTGAAGCGGAGCCACATTGGCCGATGAGCAGTTTCTGGCAGTTCATTTGCACCATAGCGCTCAAATCGTTGCGCTGCGTCATATTCAGTTAAGCCATTGATAGTGGTTCCTAGTGATTCATAGACACCTTCAATGGACAATTCCCACACTGGTTGATGGAACGATACCATATTTTCCAAACCTTGTGCTGCATTCAATCACATAACTTGATTGCTTGATTGCGCTTGTATCTGGAATGATATACCTAAAATTGAGTAGATGAACGTTATTTAAAAAATCTAAAATTCTGACTTTTGCATTATGCCAGCACTCTGGTTACGCTACCGATTAATAGAAATTAGACGATGCGGTCAGAATTTTTTACGGGCATATATCACTGCTATTGAATCAGAATTATGCAAGATTGTACTTTGGTAGAAAGGGTTTTTTGAAGCCCTTGTTCAACTTTGCTAATCAGTTTATCAAAAGCCTCTTGATCTGCTGTCAGTTGTTCTTGAAGAACTTTCTCTAACTCAGGCTTTATTTGCTCACACATATCCTCGATTTTTTTGTCACTCAAAAAACTAGAACGAACCCAACTAGGTACATCGACATTTGTCTTGATTACTTCTTGAACACTCTTGCGATTTAGCTCCATTCCTGCTGCCATCACCGAAGCTCCATATACTAGTGCAATAGGCCAGGTTAAATGTCCAGTTAGGATGAGAGTGATGATGCTAGCTACAGTGCCTCCACCAATTACTACATTGACAATAAAGCCCACTGTCTCAGCCAGGATAGCATCTCCAATGCGTAGCTCTGGGTTAACAAAATTTGGATCAATGCTATCCTGAAACCTTAAGCTGCTTCTAGGTATCTGAAACTTTCGGCATATTGGATCGGTTTGTGCAGCTAAATCGGGTTGGATTTTATTGCTAAACCAAGAAGCGCATTGATGATTAATTATCTGCACAGCGCGTTCGTCGGAGACGTTGCCGGAGGCATCGCTTTTGAGCCACTGTTCTGCACGACTGATCAAAGATGTTTCCAAATCTGCTAAAGTTCGTATTTTGTTTTTTTGCCAATCTTTTAAACTTGGTTTAACTGCATTGACAATCAAGCCTTCTGTCAAAGGCTTAGTTAGTGATTCGATTAACTCCGGGATATGCTTTTCAATCAAACCTTTAAGCTTGTTCAAGGTAAATAGTTTGTTGACTTCTTCTTTAAAAGCAGCAGCACGCAGATCCCATCGTCCTACTCTTGCTAAACCCAGTGCAATGCAGCGTTCCGGCTCTGGATCGGGGCGAAGCAGCGTTTCTGGTTCGGGAAACATTTCTTGACAAAGAACGTGCGTGAACTTCATGCGAGATGCACCGCCAGTCATCAACACAAGTTTCGGCACAATTCCAAGTTTTTCCAGCTTTTCTTTCGCCTCCTTTAAAGAGTCGTGAAACGATCGCACCCAACTATGATGCCCCAGTTCCGGTAAGGGTTGGTTTAAAATTTCCTCCATCATCAATTTATTTACTTGGGGAATAAAATAAATCTGTTCATTAATCGACTCGAAGCCACGCGCAAAGGATTCAGGATCGTTGTATAGCTGTTCATTAGAAAAGTAATCTTCTTTAGCTTTACGACAAGCAAGTTCACAACGAGCTTGGTGATGCGGATATTCCTTAAATACTTTTTCGAGTAATGCTTTTTGTTCGTGGTTGGCGAGAGTCCGGGCAAAAATAGCTTTGTCAATTAGGGATGCACCTAAAGTATTACTCCCGAAATCTATCGGGATTTCTTCTAAGCTTTTAACCAGAGTAAAATCTGTGGTTGAAGAACCAATATCGACAATTAGCACTGATGCAACAAGTTTGTCATACTCCAACTTCCCGGCTTCCTTGGCTTGCATGAAAGCAGCCCGCGATTCGGGTACAACATTTAGTTGGGGAATACCAGCTTCTTGAAGCAGCTTTTGGTATTCGGTGCGATCGCTAACTGACCATCCTGAAGGACAACCAATGTAAAAATAGCTACCTTCCCCACCTTCAAGTTGTTTGCTTTCTTTCAAAAGGCGGTAGTAGGTTGCCACAAAAGTGCTAATTGTTTCCCGATATTTGGGATCGTTATTGGGTTTTTGCTTGAAAGAAATTGTCAGTTGGGTAACGCCAGCTTGAATTAATGCTTGTTCGCCGACAAGATAACCGAGTTTAGGATGCCAACCAAGGGCTGTAATTTGGTTCTTCTTGTTGTTAATCTCCAGCATCTGGGGGGGGTCGATGCTTTCCACGATCGCTTTAGCTACAGCCGTTTCACCGTGCCCCAAATCAAAACCGATTGTTTCTAAAATTTCCATACCTTTATTGTCTATTATTCTCTAGCAGAGGAATATGCTGGCTCAATTACCCTACCGCGCCTAATCAAGCGATCGCCTTTCAACAAAGCAGGAGTTAGAGTTACGTGATCTTTGGTATCGGGGTCGATACTTGGCTCGAAATCAAAATACTCGCGATCGCTGTGAGGGTCATTTGGTCGATAAATTTGAGCGTTAATTCCCTGAGACATTAAAATCTGTGGCAGAAGTTTGGCAAGTTCATAAGCCATTTGGGGTTTATCAAGTTTTGATGCGCCCATTAGCCTTTGCAGAAAATTCAATAGCTCTGGCAGTTCTTCTATTGCTAGATCGCCTTCATGTTTATTCCATTCTTCTACTCTAGCTACTGCTAGGTCGATAGTGTTAAGAGCATCGCCAAGATGATCTAAAAATACTTTGCTATCAACCCGGAGTATAGGTTTAGGTAATTCCAATAGCTCTGAAGACATAGAATTTTGCTGGTTGTTTAAGTCGAGTTGAAGCACAACTTCTACTCCTATAAGTAGAGAGGTTAGTAAGATAGCCATCCATACACTTGGGGTAGTTTTAGTTAAGGAGAATAACGAACCTAAGATGCCTATATAAATTAGTCCCTTTAGTAGTTTCAGAATTAATCTGCTGGAAAAAAACTTTGTACCTGAGTTAGTAAATTGCTTTTGCTCTGTTGGAGCAATTTGAGAATAGTTAGCCGCAGCAAGAGTGGCGATGGACTGCCGCAGCGTATCCAGGAAAAAGGAAGCCAGACGAACTTGAGCTAAATTAAGCTTTTCAATGTAAATTCTTTCGAGATTATCAAGTCGATTCTGAACCAACTTAACTATCTCCTCAATGTTGGTTGTGTTATCAATATCTGTCTGGAGTTGGTTGCGTTCTTCGCTAAAAAGTGAAGTTATTGTTTTCATTGCGTTGGCTAAGACTTTAAGGTTACTAAATAGTGGTGAAATGAACTGACAACTGCTCATTTCACCCTGTAATCACATGATGACTGATGTGATTAACTGAGTTGCATGGTTCCAGCATCTTTTTACTGGAAAATTACGCTCAATGTTATGTAGAAATATTGCATATAGTTGAGATCACATTTAGACTGCTGATGAGGCAGATTAACTAACAATACAGTTCCGTTAACGTTTTAATATTTTGAAGATCCCCCCAACCTTCCTTAAAAAGGCTTGCTCATAAACCTTTTTTACCCCCTTTTTAAGGGGGTCGCCGCAGGCGGGGGGATCTGTTTTGGATTCACTGGCGCGTTTGAAGCCACCTATTGTCTAACCATTGATTGCAAATTACTACCCATCAGAAGGAGAAGCAAAATGTTTATCTGCGTCATTGCAGACTACGGTACAGGAGATCCGGCATTTACAGAAGTCACACAACGTCTGCTGATGGCTTTTCCTCATGCCCAAATTCATTTGCTTTCGGTTCCAGCATTTAGTACATTGGCAACGGGTTTTTGGATTGCCCAACTGGGACTCAACCCAGGCCCTAGCGATCGCCTAATTTATCATAACTGTGCACCTCGTCAAGATGATCCCGAAGCCCGTCGAGATAATGAAGGTGAAGGACTAACTTATGCCCTTTTATCCAATGGTGTAAAAGTAGTGGGTGTGAATGCAGGTTACACCCTCTCGTTTATCAAAGACTATACAAAGGAGTTGCGAGTGGTCAACGTTTCTCGTGGTGGATCGCAATTTCGCTCACGGGATGTGTTTCCTCCGGCTGCGGCTGCCATTATGAGTGAAGATTTTAGCCTTTTGGGAGATAGCCTTAAGAGTGAGCAAATCCCAGATGTTCCACCAGATCGAATTGCCTGGATTGATGGCTACGGCAACATCAAAACAACTATTGGGGCCCATACACTGAACTTGGAGCCTCAAACCAAGATCGTGATCCGGATTGGAGATGTAGTGAGTGATGCAGTGTATTCTGATGGCAGCTTCAAGGTGTCTGAAGGAACTTTGGCCTTTGCTCCTGGTAGTTCCGGTTGGTCAAGAGGCGATTCAGGAGAACCATTGCGCTTCCTAGAGTTGTTTCTGCGAGGAGGGAGTGCTTGGGAGCGCTTTGGTCGTCCCCGTGTGAATCAGCAAGTAACTCGAATTGCCTAAAATCGGGTAGTTGGCTTCTGTCTGTGGCTGAGTGCGGGCTGGCTTTACTTGAGTTACCCTGACCAAAAACGATTAGATTTGTGTCACACCGCCATCGACGAACAATTCAATGCCAGTAATATAGCGGTTCGTTAAAAAATTGACTTTGTTTGACAAAGAGTTAAGCCTTAACCCAAGCGTATTGAGCCAAGAGGGACAAATTCTCCCCAGCCTGCATTGGCAGAATATCGATGCCTCCTTTTTCTTGCTCAATTGTGGCGTAGAGGCGATCGCGGTCTGCGAGGTTTGACAAATCGCCCTGTATGGCAGTGACGTTTTCTCCACTTAACTGCCTGCCGCATCAAGTTCGTTTTGACGGCGACCAGTAATAAAGACATATGCACCTTCAGCAGCAAAACTATGAATTGGAGCTACTGAACTCTTGTTTAGTGCTATTGTTCTAAACCCTTGCTCTAAACGCGTTGGCGCAGCCTGCCGCAGTTCTTGATAACTTTCTTAACTGAACCGTTTTGGTTCACCCCGTTGTAACGACTGCCGTTACTTAATGTCACATTTATTGAAGTTCAAAACAGTAATTGCCGGCAGACAAAGAGTTAAACGCCAAAATATAGAAAAAAAATTAAGAATGTGATTAAATATCATAGCAATCATTTTAGTGTGGCATCTCTAGCTCACAATAAAAAGAAAGCGATTCAGGAGTTGAGTGAGCAGTTTATGCTCTATCCTGGCAACAGGAGGATACTCCAGGTCTACTACCAGCAGTAGAACAAGAGTAGTAGTGCATCTCAACGTGGGTAGGAAATGCTAGGGCAATGTTTAACCACAAGCCCCTACGCGTATAAGCCAAAAAAACCCCCCAGTGGGTGTTAGCCAACCAGGGGAGTTAGTTATCAGGGT
>NZ_JBIQNW010000027.1:25614-86437 GCF_047228265.1 Nostoc sp. UIC 10607
GTGCATCTACCAATTAAATGTTCTCAGGTTGAACACCATACTCCGGATAAATTTGTACAAAAGTCAGTTATTTTTTTTTAATAAAAAACCCCAGTTGGTGTTAGCCTACTAGGGGAGTGAGTTATCAGGGTGCATCTACCAATTAAATGTTCTCAGGTTGAACACCATACTCCGGATAAATTTGTACAAAAGTCAGTTATTTTTTTTAATAAAAAACCCCCAGATGATGTTAGTCTACTAGGGGAGTTAGTTATCAGGGTGCATCTACCAATTAAATATTCTCAGGGTGAACACCATACTCCGGATAAATTTGTACAAAGGTCAGTTATTTTTTTAAATAAAAAACCCCCAGATGATGTTAGTCTACTAGGGGAGTTAGTTATCAGGGTGCATCTACTAGTAATGTTTTCTAGGGATAGCCAGTATCCTCCGGAGAAAATGGTCAAAATCAGGGTTGATGGTGACATCTACAACTGGCTATGCCTACTAACTATAAAAAACCCCCAGTGGGTGTTAGCCAACCAGGGGAGTTAGTTATCAGGGTGCATCTACCAATAATATTTTCTAAAGTAAATGGGTCTCTACCGGATAAATTAACAGAGGTTGAAATTGTTAGTATTTGCTTACCCAATAAAACCTCAGCAGGCGTTCGCCAACCAGAGGAGTTAGTTATCAGTACAGACCTACCAATTAAATTATCGGTGCGCTGCCTGAAAAATGGGTGTGTCAGAAATGATTGCAGCTTTAGGACTTATGCACAAAAGATTCACTAACCCCTTAAAAAGGGCGCTTTTATCCCTCTTTTAAGGAAAGTTGGTCAATTAATGTTAGCGATAGCTAGGTTTCAGGTTTTCAGTGCGTTTTTATGCTTACTTCCTTCATAAAAAACCCCCCAGTGGGTGTTAGCCAACCAGGGGAGCTAGTTATCAGGGTGCATCTACCAATTAAATGTTCTAGGTTTAACCACCATGCTCCGGATAAATTTACTAGAAGGTTGATTATTGTTGTGTGCCAACAAAACTCTAGTAGATGTGAAATGAATTAGGGGAGTTAAAGATCAAGGTACATCCATCTAGTAATCAAGTATTCTAGGGTTAAGCACTATTTTTTGGTAGAGAATATCTGCGTTATAAGTTGCTGTTGTTTGCCAAAATAAAAAAAACCCCTAGTGGGTGTTAGCCAACTAGGGGAGTTGAAGATCAAGGTGCATCTACCAATTAAGTGTTCTAGTTCCAAGTAATCCGATCCGGATAAAGTTGTAAAGGCAGAAAAAGCAAAACAACTAGAATCAGAAACATTCAGGGGTGGGATGCATCTAAGTTATCAGAGGGAGCGAAAAATCGACTTGAAACTTTCGCGTTTCAAACCAGATTTAGGAGGCGGACAGGAGAAGCTGTGACCCAGGAATTCCACATTTCGGTAACTCCTGTAGGGCAAAATGACTACTTGGTGCGGACGGAACAAGTCGCGCCTGGGGTGCCATTGGCAGAAGAATTGGTGACTTGGCCAATAGCTGATTGGTTGATGGCTGCTGGGCATTTGATGAATGATCCGTTGAAGTCGGTGTTGCAAGGAGATCCATTCGCTTCTGGCGGGCATGAAAGCGATATTGCCAGAAACTCTGTTAATTTGGTAGCTTTGGGTCAACAATTTTATAACGCCCTATTTCAAGGCACTCTCAGAGATAGTTGGATTACTGCTCAAGGTATTGCCCAAAACCACCAACAAGTACTACGCTTACGCTTGGGGCTAAAAGACACTAGATTAGCTCGTCTGCCTTGGGAAGTGATGCACGCAGGCGATCGCCCTCTAGCGACTGGGCCTTATGTCGCTTTTTCTCGCTTCCAAAGTGGAATTTTGGGAGCTTCGCCTTTGCGATCACAAAATATGCCCACACCACTACAACAAGGTAGTGTGAAAGTATTGATGGTAATTGCTTCCCCCTCAGATCAAGTCCGTCTTGACTTACAGAAACAAGAAGCTATCAAACTGCAAGCAGAACTTCACCGTCAACTACCACGAATTGCTGAAGGTAGCAATCGTTTTCCCCAAATTGAACTGACTGTGTTAGACCAACCAGGGCGGGAAGAACTAACGCAAGCTCTAGAACAGGGCAGATACAACGTTTTACACTACTCTGGTCATAGTAATTTAGGCTCCAATGGTGGAGAAATTTATCTTGCTAGTCGCAGAACTGGCTTAACAGAAATCTTGACTGGGGACGATCTAGCAGGTTTGCTCGTCAACAATAACATCCAAATGGCAGTGTTTAACTCCTGCTTGGGGGCGTACACAGCTGCATCCGATCCCTCTGGAGATACTGGCGAACGAAACTTGGCAGAAAGTTTGGTGAAGCGCGGAATTAGAAGCGTCTTGGCTATGTCAGAACGGATTCCTGATGAAGTGGCGTTGACACTCACACAATTGTTTTACCGCAACTTGAGTCAGGGATATCCAGTAGATTTGTGCGTCAGTCGGGTACGCCAAGGATTAATTTCTGCCTATGGTTCTCACCAGATGTACTGGGCATTACCGATTTTATATCTCCAGCCAGAATTTGACGGTTTCTTGAGCCAGGAAACGGAAATATCCGAAAGTGCGGAGTCGCCCAAGCAGTATAATTCGCCTTTAGGGATAACTTCCACAATGTACTCTGCTATGGCAGATGATAGCGAGATGCATTTAGGAATGGAGGAAATGATTCCTTCTGGTTTGGCGCGTGACCCTTCAGGGTTAGACTGGCTAGGCGAAGATACTTGGGGCGATCTAGTTGATGAAATTGAGTATGATGACCCAAGTTATGAGGAAGATTCTGCGATCGTTTCGGATTTGTTTCGTCAGCTAGATAACCAAAAAACTGCAACTGAACTAGATCAACAAATTCCAGACAATAATCTTCACCAAGGGCAGGTTTCAGAGGGAATGACTTCTCTGGAAGAGGAAGGAGATTTGTGGGGAGAAATCCCAGCACCGCCACCTCCAATTACTGGAAATTTTGAAGGAAAGTGGCAAAATTCTGATTTTTCGCGTAGGCATAGCCCGCCGCAGGCATCGCAACCAGCCTCACTAAGACCTCGTACTCGTCGCCGCCAGCTGTGGCCGATTTTGGGTATTGTAGCAATCAGTGCGCTAGCAGCTGCGATCACTTTAAATTGGTGGTGGCAAAATCGATCCCAGCAGGCAACTCTGCCTAACATCCCAGAAATTCCTACCCAGTCTCTACCTATCCAAAAGCAGCCAAACATCGATTTAGAAATAGCAACCACTGGTATTGTCACCGCCACCGCTACCGAAAAATTGAGCCAGGGGGACTTACAAGGTGGGTTATTAGCTGTAGAAGAACTACTTAATCGTGGCGCAGTGGCTGCGGCTGACACAGCCTTGAAACTAATTCCAAATCAACAAGCTGACGATCCATCTGTCAACTTTTACAAGGGACGATTAGCGTGGCAGTCTATCCAAACTGGAGACAATAACTATAGCGTCGATGATGCCCGCCGTTACTGGGAAACTGCTGCAAAAGCTAAACCCGAATCGCTTTTGTATAATAACGCCTTGGGATTTGCCTACTACACAGAAGGCAATCTAAATCGAGCCAATGATTCTTGGTTCAAGGCTTTGAATTTAGCTCTCAAAGAGCAGAACACAGACTCTAGCGCCGAAACATCTACAAATACGGCAGTCCCTCAAGATGCTTTAACTTCTTATGCTGGGTTAGCTCTGGGACTGTATAAATCTGCACTGAGTCAATCTAGTGGTAAGCAGACACAATATTTGAATGAAGCGATCAAGTTGCGGCAAATGGTTCTCAAGTCTGATCCAGTCAATTTCCAGGTAGATAAATTAGCTAAAAATTGGCTGTGGACAGAAAAGGCGATTGAAGATTGGCGATCGCTCCTTCAGGAGAAAGGGGAAGAACAGTAAGATGTTGTGGTGGTGCGATCGCTTTTAATTAGTAAATCTTCAGTGCGATCGCTCTGTTGATCCACGCTAGCGATCGCCGTGATGGTTGTGTTCGCATCTGAAATAGGTTTAGACTTATCTTAATTCTCGGATGCTGGGACTCCATAAAAGAATAGAAGAAATACAAGGACAAACGCTGCAAATGCTCCTCCAGCTTTAATATTAGTTTTATTCAAAGGTACGTGTGCTTCTAAACCAAGACTACCTGTGAAAAAATAACCTGATATCCCAGCAAATGTGGCTGCTAAAAATCTAATTATTGCTAGAGTGCTACCTTGCATTGCTCGTGGGTAGAGTACAAGAACAATAAAGACTATTAAGACCGCTAGAGCCATAGCAAGGGCTATTCCACGTTCAGCAGGTGAAATTTGCGAGGATGGTCTATGCACTTGTGGATGAGAATTATCTTCTTGTTTAGATGGTTCTGTCATAAAATTATTCTCTTGCTTTGATGGCTGAATTACATTATTAACTGTTACAACCACATTTTCTCTTCTTATCTCAGAGGGATTAGGAAGAATATCGTTGTCTATATGCCGTTCTGCTTTCACTAACTCCCTTCTATTCATCACATCATCAATTAAGCCCAAGACATCAATCATTTGATAGCTTTTTTGACATTGAATGCGTTCTTGCTTATCAGCTACAAACTGTCGCAATCTCTCAAAGGGGTAAAAGTGTGGCTCTTGGTTATCTTTGCAAGTGACACAATTACAGGGAATTAACTTGTTGTACTTCAGTCGCTTGTACGAGTCATGAATTTTATCGAGTTCATGTGTAACTATGGTCATCAAATCTCTTTTGTGACTACCTGAGACTCGAATCTTAATCTCCCGCTTACCGTAATATTCAATCACCTCCGCCTCCGTCTGGTCTTTGCTGAGAACGACGCCGCTTTTCCAGACACATCTTTGTTCATTTATCAACTCATGCATGGCAACAATGAACTGAGTGATGATGCCTCTGGGCATGAACTCGTAGGTGTAACGTAGAATCAGATTGTTGATTTCATTCCAGTCATAGGAGTGTTGATTAGGAGATAGCAGTTCTGGGGCAATATACTTTCCTTTGCTTTTAGGAATTTCGTAGCACAGTTTAAAGTTGATCATCAGCCGCAAGAGTTCATCATGCATCGTGGCGTATTCGTCTTCACACCAGATGTTTGCCAAGTCAGACCGACTGAAACTGCCCAGGCTGCGAATCACCTTTTCATTATCCAGCACTCTGTAGACTGCATCAGTTCCCCATTTGGGTTTAAGGATGACAGTCTTGTTCAAAAGTGCGTCTTCCTGGAAGTGCAAGCATACTCCCAAATCGTGCAGGTAGCTGCTCAACTGCAACTTGTCATTTCTTTGAGTGAACCCATTTTGTTGGCAGATGTTCAGGTATTCATCCAAGCCGATGTAATTGCGTGCGTCACTCTCCAAAGTTTCTCGGACTCTGACCCAGGTTTTTGGGAGAGGGCTGCCAATATGGGGCAGGTTTTTAACGTAATGCTTGATTTGTTCTAAAACTTGTTCTAAACCTCTATTGTCAGCAAGGTTTGTTGGTAAAGTCTCTTTCAAATTAGTAAACTGCCCCCGTAACTGGAGTTCATTAATCTGTCGGTGGCGATTTTGCTTCTCATTTTTGATGATTAGCAGTGGACTGTTATCACTCAATAGTTCCACCACATTCAGCCAATTATAAAAATCCGTGTCTTCCTTGCGGGTATCGGCCACTAAGACATAAAGGGAACGCTTGGTGAGGAAAAACTTGTGAGTAGCATGGTAAATCTCTTGTCCTCCAAAGTCCCAGATATTGACTCGAAATTTTCGCGCATTTCCCATTAGGAAACTCCACTGGATAACCTCAATTCCCTTGGTAGAGTCTTCCTCTCGGAGTTGATAATTCTCGTCTTTGATTTTCTTCGCCAGTGTTGTCTTCCCTGCTCCTGCTTCGCCGATAATTAGTAACTTTGCCTCATACAGATAATCTGTACCTTCTGCTTGTATTTGTCGGAAATAATCCTTAATTGCTTGAAGACCTCGTGCAACAACTTCTGGCGGTGGCTTTTCGATGGGGTTGCCTCTTAAATTCAGGGAAGTGAGTTGTTGTAGGCGGGCGATCGCTTCTGGCAGCGTCGTTAATCCGTTCTCGTTTAAATCCAGGGTGGTGAGTTGTTGTAGGCGGGCGATTGCTTCTGGCAGTGTCGTTAATTCGTTGCCGCTTAAATCCAAGGAAGTGAGTTGTTGCAGGCGAGTGATCACTTCTGGTAGCGTTGTTAATTGGTTGACGCTTAAATTTAGGAAAGTAATTTCTTGTAAGTGGGTGATGGCTTCTGGCAGTGTCGTTAATTCGTTGCCACTTAAATCCAAGGAAGTGAGTTGTTGCAGGCGGGCGAGCGCTTCTGGTAGTGTCGTTAATCGGTTGTCGCTTAAATCCAGGGAAGTGAGTTGTTGCAGGCGGGTGATGGTTTCTGGCAGCGTCGTTAATTTGTTGTGCCTTAAATCTAGGGAAGTGAGTTGTTGCAGACGGGCGATTGCTTCTGGCAGCGTCGTTAATTCGTTGTCGCTTAAATACAGGCTGGTGAGGTGTTGTAGGTGGGTGATGGCTTCTGGTAGCGTCGTTAATATGTTGCCGCTTAAATTTAAAACCTCCAACCATTCTAGTTCAAACACCTCAGTAGGAATATCTGTTAATTTTTCCTTGTCATCACCAAGCCAATCACGGCTTAAATCTAATTCTTTAAGCTGTTTTTCTTTCGCTTCTCGAATTTTTTCAAGGAAATGTTGAGGCGTATTTGCCATACTGAGGTTCACCTCTTAACAAAAGTTATGCGTAATGTCCCTGATTTGCTGGATAATCTTGCAACCACTAATATTTTGCATTAATCCCAACAACCACCACAGGTTAGAAACCTATGGCTCATAGCGAAAGTCCTCTTAAGAGGACTAAATTACTTCCAGACTTATGTTTTACTCTACTTGAGTGGCTTTGGCTATTGGTTCCAAGAACTTCGAGTTTCAGGCGATCGCGGCTACTAATTAAGAATGCTGCAAGATATCAAAGCAATTTACTATTCTGTGTATTACTACACGAGTGCTAATAATTTTTACTGAATATAAAAAGAATTTATCATTACCAATGGTTCAGATTGGCTTGTCAACGAGTCTTTGATACTCATTAATGAGGTTCGGAACTCCGTTAATGAGTCTTTAATACTCGTGGACGAGCCTTTGATACTCGTGGACGAGTCTTTGATACTCGTGAATGAGTCTTTGATACTCGTGGACGAGTCTTTGATACTCGTGGACGAGTCTTTGATACTCGCCGATGAGTCTTTGATACTCGCGGACGAATCTTTGATACTCGTGAATGAGTCTTTGATACTCGCGGACGAGTCTTTGACACTCGTGGGCGAGTCTTTGATACTCGTGGACGAGTCTCTGATGGTTCTTTAGCCGTTTTTTACGCGACTTCTCCAGCCTGAAAAATCTGTTCAGCAGTTAAATTCAACTCTGGGAAGGCTAGCGATTGAATGCGTTCCCCGCAGGGGTTGCCGCAGGCATCGCTTCCCCTAAATTGCCTAACTTGATACTCACCTTCAATGAGTTGGTAAATCGAGATAGTTGGTTGTTTAGGATTGCCAATAAAGCGCCTACCACCTAAACCTAAATAGTCTACAATCCAATATTCAGGTATTCCAACCTCTTCATATTTACCTGCTTTGGTAAAATAGTCGTCGCGCCAGTTGGTACTTACTACTTCAATTACTAAAGGAATTGATGCCGCTTGGCTTACAGTAGATTCTTTTTTCCACAGAGGTTCATTTACTAAATTAGAGTTATTCAACAACATTACATCTGGTGAGTAAGCTGCTTCGCTCTGATTCGGTTTAATGAATGCTGTTTTGGGGATGAAATAAGGTAGTTTTAAACGTTTGTATTCTGTCACTATTTCCCCAACTAAAAATCCAACAATCTGTTCACGATCACCTGTGGGAGGAGCCATTTCTACAATTACTCCGTCATGCAGTTCATAGCGTCGTTGTGAGTTTTCTGGATACCAAGCGATAAATTCATCAAATGTTACTAGTTTGCGTAAGGTTTGAGTCATACTTTCCTCTTGCTTGAAAGTCAGATAAAAATTTAAACCTTAGCTACCTATAATTACGCGACTTCTCCAGCCCGAAAAATCTGTTCAGCAGTTAAATTCAACTCTGGAAATGCTAGCGACTGAATGCGGTCATTTCCCCTAAATTGCTTAACTTGATACTCACCTTCAATTAATTGGTAAATCGAAATAGTTGGTTGTTTAGGATTGCCGATAAAGCGCCTACCACCTAAACCTAGATAGTCTACAATCCAATATTCAGGAATGCCCAAAGATTCGTAATCTTCAAGCTTCAAAGCATAATCATCACTCCAGTTGGTTGAAACAACTTCTACAACCAACTTGACGGAACTACCCCGCGTAATGATAGATTCTTTTTTCCAACGTGGTTCATCTCTAACAGCTTGTCTATCAAGAACGATGACATCTGGTTCATAACCTGAATCAGTGTTAATTGACTTGATGACGCATTCTTTAGGGATAAAGCAAGGGATTGACAAACGGGTGATTTCAATAAACAAAGAACCATTGATAAACCCAGCTATCTCTGAGTGCTTCCCTTTTGGCTTAGGCATTTCAACAATTACCCCATCATGTAGTTCATAATGCCTGTCTGAAGATTCGGGATACCAAGCGATAAATTCATCAAATGTTAGTTGTTTGGTTAAGGCTTGAGTCATGCTTTGCCTCCTTACTTTGTGTCAAATTTGACCCCTCTCCAAACCTCTCCCCGACACGGGGAGAGGCTTAATCAGCGAACTGAGGTTAAACTTTCGTCGCAGCAGCACTTGGTAAACTCACTTTCAATCGCTTAAACATCGCTTCTCGTGCTTGGATAGCGAGGCTATCGTCAAAAGGTTTTAAGCTAATTTCTTGCTGATACTTTAGCCGCAGCGCTGTTTGAATTAACCAATCTGCAACAAAGGGATTTTTCGGTAATAAAGGGCCGTGGGAATAAGTAGCGATCGCATTCTGATAAAATGCTCCTTCTGTCCCATCTTCACCATTATTTCCCAAACCGTACACCACTCGCCCCAATGCTTCCACTTTCCCCAACTTGGTACGGCCGCCGTGATTTTCAAAGCCTACTAAATACGGTGTGCTACCCGTCATCTCTTTTAAATCTCGCGCCAGACGTGAAGCTGTCACTTCTATTACCAAGTTACCAATACAGCGCTTAGTATTATCACCAGGATGCACGGAAACTAAATCGAGGATTCCCAAGCCTTCAATCCGTTGTCCTAATCCGGGTTCATAATAATTTCCTAGCAGTTGGGGGGAACCACAAGTAAATACTCCCGGTGTTCCATTTTCAATTTTTTCGCGCATCGCATCAGCTTTTGCACCTTGCAAATCACGCATAACAATTTCTTGCTGACGATCTTGTGCGCCACCACCAACGATTACATCTACAGTTTTAATATCTGCGGCTGTAGCATTTTGATCCAGGGGTAACACTTTAACATCGTATCCCCGCCACTGAGCGCGACGTTCTATAGTAATTACATTACCGCGATCGCCATAGGTACTCATCAGTGTTGGGTACAACCAACCAATTGTTAATTCTAAATTTTGAGAACTCACATTCATAATTCGTAATTCGTAATTCGTAATTCGTAATTGGATTAGGTGTTGGGAACTGGGTAATGGGAAAAATTTCTCTCATTCCCACTACCAAATTTAAAGAATTTTCCGCCCAGTTAGAACTTCTCGCACTTCTAACATGGCTGAATAGGTGGGCAGAATGTGCAGAGTTTCATTCTCTGGTGTATGCTCTAATGCAGTTGCGATCGCTTGTCGCAAATCTTCTTCGACAATTAAATTTAAGTTACTGTCAGGGGAGTTTTGACTGTAACGTAGACGTAGTGCCATATCGTAGACGCGATCGCCACTCACTACTAAAGTCCCGCCGCGTTCGACTAATTTCTCGGTATCTACGTCCCAAATCCAGGATACATCAGTACCATCGGGTGTGCGATCGTTCAATACTAGCAGTGTGGTTTTATCTGTGCTTTGAGTAACTACGCGAATGGTTTCATTCGTTCCCACAGGATTTTTTGATAACAGAATACGCACGCGTTTCCCGTTAATTACTAAATCTTCAGCCCGACCAAATGCAGCTTGGAAGGTATTAATAGTATCTCTGATTGTTACTTCATCAACTCCCAACTCAATAGCCGCAGTAGCAGCAGCTAAAGTATTATATTTGTTGTACAAACCAACCAGAATTTGCGACCATTCACTACTTTCTAAAGTCGGTTTACTTTTACTAAAACCACACTTGGGACAAGTAAAATCTCCCAAATGAGACAAATAAACACCTTTGTAATCTAGAGAATGTCCACATTTGGGACAATAAATAGAATCAACAGCGTGAGGAATTGCTTCTAAATAATGTTCTGGTTCATTTAAGCCAAAGAATAACACCCGTTGGGGTAACTGCTGACCAAGGTTAGATAAAGTTGGGTCATCAGCATTAGGAATTACCACGGTTTCTGCTGGTAGCGTAGAAATAACTTTTGTCCAACGTTTACTAATTGTATCTACTTCGCCGTACCTATCGAGTTGGTCGCGGAACAAGTTTAAACAAAGAATAATTCGCGGCTGGAGTGGCGCTAATACTTTCGGTACAATATTTTCATCAACTTCTAAAATGGCGTAATCAGTATTTAGCGTGCCTAGTAAGTTGGTGCTTTCTAACAGCGCCGTCATCAAGCCATTTTCTAGATTTGCACCTGTAGAATTATGAGTGACACGAAAACCCTTGCGTTCTAATATTGTGCATAAAAGCAGCGCTGTAGTGGTTTTGCCATTAGTACCAGCAATTAAAATCACCCCGTTTTTGACTTGCTGACTCAATAATTGTAAAAGTCGGGGTTCAATGCGACGAGCAATCGAGCCTGGTAATACACTAGCAGCACCTAGACGGAGCGATCGCACTATAAACGTTACACTTTTTGCCACTGACACCGCGAAACCTAGTCGCAGCCTATCTATGAATTGTATTTTGTTTCCCACATCTATACCCTAGTCTTCTGGCGGTTGCTAATTGATAGTCTTTAAGTTGCAAATTTAATATGCGTGAGTTTAGCGAATCCTAGCTGAAAAAGCCAGCCTCAAAATCAAGATGCAGGAGATGAGGGGGACAAGGGGATAAGGGGGACAAGAAAAATTAGATACTCATTCATCCACCTCAGAACCTCGAACTACTTCCCCTGCCCCTCTGCCTCCAACTCCTCATCTCCATCATCCACTTACGAGAGATAATCTCAGTAGGCGTTATCTTAAAAAATAGTGCGCGGGCGTAATTAGATATCCAGCCCAGTTTGCCGAATTCAGCACAAACTCAGACAAGTAGTAGCTTGCAAGGTTCCTTTTGATGAATAGCACAAAGTTTCTTTTTTTACATAAACAAATTACTGGCTGGCAAAGGTGGTTGTCCAAATGCCTGTTGTTGCTTGCAAGTCTTTTCATTATAAGTATGCAACCTGCATATGCTGGTCTCAATAATGATTTATATGATGGCAACATCTTTGTCGTTTATGCTGGCAATGGTTCTTTGGTTCCTCCCAAACAGACACTGGCACAGACTTTAGCAGAACATAAACCCATATTTTTGGCCTTTTATTTGGATGACAGCAGCGATTCCAAAAGATATGCCATTTCCATATCACGGGTACAGGAATTCTATGGTCGGGTAGCAGAGATTATGCCGATTAATGTAGATACTATCCCGGCTAAAGAGACCTACGACCCTACAGAACCAGGATATTACTATTCTGGGGCTGTTCCTCAAGTCGTGGTGTTTAATAAATCAGGTGAGGTAGTTTTGAATAAGAAGGGTCAAGTACCTTTTGAAGAAATAGACGATGAATTTCGCAAAATATTTGATTTATTACCACGCACTGAAACAGCACAGCTAAAGCGGCGAGCCTTCAATGAGTTCAGTAGTGAGTTAGCTAAGTAACTGATGGGGTAGGCCAAATTGGTCTGCCCTAGTTTTTCGTGCTATCTGTTACTACATTTCTGCCGATGCCAAAGCATAATATTGAAATATCTGTGTTAACAGATTAGAAAGTTAATCCATAGTCTATAGTTCGTAACAAATGACTAATGACTAACGACTAATGACCAATGACTAACTAGAGTCTATTCTCATGTCAAAGGTTTACACCACCCAGGAGCTAATTCAAATTTTGGCAGCCGAACGCCAAGCCTGCCTCAAGGGAAAACGCCTAAAATTAGAAATACCAGTCTCTGGCAATCCCGTAATTGACCAGTTTCTCAAAACTGATGGGCTGCAACAATTTACTGCCTATCAAGATTTCAAAACCGCAATTCATGACTATCAAAGGGAAAATCAAGTTTCAGGTATTATCTGGCGGGAGGTAACTGTCAAAGGTAAAAACTTGAACTATCCCGAAGTAGACAGCGAGTTGATAGCCCTCCCAAGTGACTTAGAGATATTAAAAACTGCTAAAAATTCTATCGTAGAATTTTGGTATGAAGTCTCTATAGGAATGGATTTATACTTGAGTTTCAATAATAGTAAACAGTACCAACAAATTGCCACATCTGATGTAGAAAGAATTGTTCAAAGAACAGAATGGGCAGGTTTGTGCAAGTGGGAAAATTCTAGCTTTTTGGAAATGATTTTGCAGCTAGGATGGGGTAAACCAGAAGAAGCTTACTATAAACGAGGAAGACCGCGATCGGGTAGTGAATATATTCATGCAGTCAATCCCGGTAATCGCCCTATTGGTTGAGCAAACAATTCGTAATTCGTAATGACGCTCTCTACGAGACGCTGCGCGTAGCTTGCTTCCCTGTAAGGGTACGCGGACTCGCTACCGCTACGCTAACGTAATTCGTAATTAAAAAACTGATAGAGAACTGCCCACTAAATTTTTTTATTTATTGGTCAACAAAACAGTGGAGAGTTCAAAGCTAACACTGATTGGAATTATGAATTATAGCCCAATACGGTTCAGTTAAGCGCTACTGGTATAAAACTTTGGGTTTTCGAGACGCGATAAATCGCCGTCTCTACAAGTGTTTTGGTCTTATCTGAACTGTATTGAATTATAGCCGTTCTCGTTTACGTGAAGTACACCCGTAGGGGCACGGCACTGCCCCCGTGCCCCTACACCTGGTGATGTAATGTTGTACTGCATCTGAATGGGAACCGCTATATGAATTACGCATTATCAATTACCAAGCCCTCCTGTCTCCTTCAAGGTTGATTTTGCTCGATAAGATTGACGATCGCTGTAGCTAATTCTGCTGGATCGACTGGTTTAGGTAGATGTTTTTGAAATCCTGCTGCCATTGCTTGGTTGTAGTTAATCTCTCCAGCATAAGCAGTCAAAGCGATCGCTGGAATTTGCCCGCCTTGTTCTGGTGGTAATTTTCTCACCTCGCGCAGCAGCATATAACCATCCATCAAGGGCATTCCAATATCGCTTAACAAGATATCTGGCTTTGATTGGACTAGTATTTCCAGCGCTTCACTTGCTGATTCAACTGCTGTTACAGTTGCGCCATATTGTTCCAGCGCAAAGCTAAAAAACTCTCGCACATCAGCTTGATCATCCACAAGCAGGATTTGCACTCCAGCAAGTAATGTGTCTTCAGTACTGACTTCTGGTTGAGAAGCCTCATCGCTGCTGACTCGCAACTCAGAATTTTTCAGCAAAGGTAGTCTGACTGTAAAAGTAGCCCCTTGCCCTTCTCCCAGACTCTCTGCCTGAACTGTACCACCATGAAGTTCTACGAGATGGCGCACAATTGCCAGTCCTAATCCCAATCCGCCAAATACTCTAGTTGTTTTGGCATCTGCTTGTCGAAAGTAATCAAAGACGTAGGGCAAAAATTCCGGGTTGATTCCCTTACCTGTATCAATCACCTGGATTTGGGCATCTAACCCAACTTGCTCTAAACGCACTTCTACTTGTCCATCTGTGGGTGTGAATTTAACGGCATTGGAGAGGAGATTCCACATCACTTGTTGCAAGCGATCGCTATCACCCAAAACTTTGCCGATATCATTACTTAACACCGTTTGAATTCGAATTGACTTGGCTTCTGCTGCTAAACGCACCGTTTCTAGTGCAGATGCGATCGCTACTTTCAAATCCACTGCATAGAGATTTAACCTGACTTTACCTTGTAAAATCCGCGAAACATCAAGTAAATCTCCAATCAATTGGGTTTGTAACTTAGCATTCCGCTCGATTGTTTCCAATGCCCGGATTTTGGTGGGTTCGTCGAACTTGCGGGTTCTGAGTAACTTTGCCCACCCTAAAATCGGATTCAGGGGAGTTCTGAGTTCATGGGAAAGGACAGCGAGGAATTCATCTTTAATTCGGTTGGCTGTCTCGGCTTGTGCTCTTGCAGTCTTTTCGGCTTCGTAAAGTTGAGCACGGGCGATGGCTTGTGCACACTGTTGTCCCAGTGTCAACATAAATCCCCGGTCTTCTTCGTTAAATATTTGTACAGTTTTAAAACTTAATCCCAGTGCCCCAATTACTTTGCCTTCTGCTATCAAGGGAATGGTAGCCCAAGCATTATTTCCTGTGAGAGTCACAGCATCTCTTAAGTTAGGATATCTAGCAATCAAGGCTGCTAAATTTTCTAAAAAAATCGGCTGCCTAGTTCTGACTGTTTCTGCGATTTGGTTAGGTGCAGTGATGGGAAAAGTTGTCCAAGTATCTATGACTGATTGCGGATAGCCAATTGCTTGCACAACTTTTAGTTCTGTACCTCCCTCAATAAGCAAGACAACGGAACCAGCAGTGGCTTGTAAGGCGGCAATCCCTTGGTTCACGACCACATCAGCCACCTGTTGGGGAGTTAGGGCTTCCGAGAGGGCGGCAGTTATTCTTTGTAAAAGTACCGTGCGATTAACAGACCGTTCAGCTGCCTGTTTTGCCTGTTGAGTTTCTTGGTAAAGTCTAGCGTTGTCGATAGCTGTCGCCGCCCGACGAGCAATATCCTCTGCTAAAGCCAAGTCTGTTTGTTTGTAGTGCCGACCAGATTCGGCTGTAAAAAAAGAAATCGCTCCAAATAATTGCCCACGGGAACGAACTGGAATCACCATTAGAGAACGAATACCCAGATTTCGCAGCAATTGCAGATGTTCTTCATCTTGAGCCATCTGGACAAGATTAGAGTCAGATAATTCGGGATAAAAGATAGATATTCCTAGCCTTAGCTGCCGTACAAGCTGTTTGGCTTTGGTTTTGGGCCGATAACGCCGTCGGATTTCGTCTAATGTATTTTGTTTTGTGGGATCGGCAATTGCGATCGCAATTTGTTTACTTGACCAATCTTCCTGGAAAACATCTACAATACACCAGTCAGCTAAGGTAGGAACTGCTAAATTAGCCACATTTTCTAAGGTGATTTCATAATCCAATGAGGCAGCTAGTAAGGTGCTGGCTTCGACTAGAAAGCTTTGTGTCGTTTCAACTCGTTTGCGTTCGCTAATATCTTCAATAATGCCTAATGCATACTTTGGAACTCCCTTCGCATCCCAAACTGCTGATGAAGTTAGGTTTACCCAAACAATGGAACCATCTTTGCGGATGTAGCGCTTCTCTAGGGAATAACCATTAATTTCTTTTGCCAAGACTCGCCGAGCATTTTCCCAATCAATTTTTAAGTCGTCAGGGTGGGTAATTTCCTGGAAGTTTAATTGGATTAACTCTTCATGGCTGTATCCAGTAATCTCACATAGAGCAGGATTAATTTGCAGAAATTGTCCATCCAACCCTACCAACGTAATCCCGACAGCTGCCTGGTTGAACATTGCCCGAAACCTTTCTTCGCTTTCGCGTAAGGCAACTTCTGTTAGCTTTGCTGCTGTCACATCTGCCAAAATAATCCCAATTCCTACTGTTTCCCCCATTGCGTTGTTGACTGGGTAATAGTTGCCCAGCCAATAGCCGTAACGTTCGGGTTGCTCCCTTGTCTCACCGCTAATTTCTACATTCAGATGGGGTTCTCCAGTATCCAACACGTGCTGTAACTGTTGCTCTAAGTCAGCCGCCATTGCTGGCAACACTTCCCCAAACTTGCGTCCGAGATGTTCTTCTATCGCCAAACCGTTAATATCAGCGAAAACTTGATTAATTCGGATATATCGTAGTTCCCGATCCAAAAAGCATACGGCAACAGGAGCAGCTTCGAGCAGCGCATCTAAAAGAGATAGAGATTCGGCATAATGGACTAAAGCCTGCTGGATATCTCGATAAAGTCGGGCATTTTCCACTGCTAAAGCAGCACGATGGGTAATATCTGTTGCTAAAGTTAGGTCAGTGCGATCGTAGCGACGGTTTGATTGGGTGGTGACAAAGCTGATGCTGCCGAGGACTCGCCCTTGTGCAATTAAAGGCACAATCATCACAGACTTCATCCCCAATTGCCGAACCAGTTCTAAGTGTTCTTGATTCTGAGTACCTGCCACTAATAGCGAGTCAGATATCTCTGAAATTAATTCACTTTGCCCGGTTTGCAGTACTCTAGTAATTGCACTTGCACCCTTGTAATCTGTTGCATACTCCCGAAGTTTACGCGCCAACTCCGCTTTAGATGGGTCTGCATGGGCAATGGGTAGGCGGCGAATGGAACCATCTTCATTTAAAATGTCAACACTACACCAATCAGCAAGCTGGGGAACTGAGATTTTGGCGATTTGTTCTAAGGTTTCTTCGTAATCTAGCGAAGTAGAGAGTAAACTACTAATTTGGGCAATATAGCGGAGTCTTTTCTCAGCCTGCTTACGCTCTGTAATATCAACAACAAAAAAAGCTCCTCCATTTACAGTGCCTTCAAAGCGGCTAGCACCTACCAAAATCGGGAAGCGTGAGCCGTCTTTATGGATATATTCCTTTTCATAGGGTGTGCAAAAGGAACTGTCTTGAAGTTGAGTCAGTGCTTGCTTATCGAGTTGCACGTACTCTGTAGGAGTTAAATCTTGCCAGTTAATTTTTCCAGAAACTAATTCTTCACGAGAATAACCCACCATATTCAGCAAGGCATCGTTCGCTTCTGTAATCCCACCGTCTCTATTCCAGAAGCCAATACCAATCATATTGGACTCAACCACACTGCGAAACTTTGCTTCGCTTTCCCGCAGTGCTTGTTCAGTTTGTTTCAGTTGAGTAATATCAATTGAACTAATACCCACTCCCAATAACTGCCCATCCGGCAAACACACCGGATAATAGCTGACAAGACCATAACGATATACTCCAGGCGGATAAGTTTCACCGCTCACTTCCTGGTTGAGTAAGGGCTGCCCGGTTTGCATCACTTGCTCAAAAACAGGCTCAATTTGCGCCGCCCATTCCGGTAGTACTTCCCTAAAGGTGCGACCAATATGTTGACTTTGCGGTACACCATTGGTAGCTGCCAACGCTTCATTAGCATGAACGTAACGAAGTTCAGTATCGAGAAAAGCCAGCGCCACTGGTGAACTAGTAAGCCAAGCATTGAGTAATGCCAGAGATTCGTCTTTTTGCTGAATAGCTTGCTGAAGTTCCTGATACAACGTGGCTTTTTCTAGTTCTGCCTGCTTGCGCTCAGTAATATTCACAGCTACACAGGCAATACCCTGAATGCTATTGTCTATATCCTTTAATGGTTCAACCAGCAAATCATAGTAGCGGTCTTCTCCACAAATTATCAGAGAAATCTCTTCACGGGTTGAAACACCAGTCTCTAGTACCTTCAGTTTAATTGCCCTCAATTGCTCTGCTACTAAAGCTGGAAACAATTCATAATCAGTCTTACCTAACATTTCCTCAGTTGTGTTTAGACTTTGAGAATTATGAATCCACTGATATCGTAAATTGCGATCGTGCTGAAAGATGACGATATCTGAACTACTTAACGCTAATCGAAATCGCTCCTCACTAACTCTCAGCTTTTGTAGATTTCCATCAGCCCGTTTTTTAGCAGTCTTTAATGCCTCACATAACACACTAAAGAGTAATCCTTGTAATGCAAACAACCCAATTCGCACAAAATTGGATAAGTCAAAACTCAGCTCATAAGCTGGGGGGAGAAAGAAGTAATTGCTCAGTAACGCAGACAAGCCGGTTGCTAACAGCCCTGACTTCAAACCACCATACCAAGCACTCACCATTACAGCGCTAAAAAACAGCAAAAAAGGAGTTCCACTCATGCTTAACCAGGGGTCTAGTATCAGCATTACCACTAATGCAGTTGCAACAATTAATACAGTAGCGCTATAACGAAGTAACAGGGAATAATGAATATAGGGCATGAAAATGTTTTGGAACAACCAATACTTATTGCAAAGGCTGTATACACCCTAAGCTAGTTTGCAAATTTTAGTAATTTATCTTCAGATAGATTTTTCTTTATTTAAAAAAGCTTCTTTTGTGAGAGGTTAATTACTCACTAATATAGTATTCAAAGCCAAAATTGATCGCTAATTTTCTATATCTATAACATCAGTTTGGCGATCATAAATACTCAAATCGAAGAAATGCAGTGACCCAAGCTTATAACAAATCTCAAAATGAAGCATCGGAATGAACTGAAGTTTAGGAATGTTGCATCTGGGTATAAAATTGCTCAGAAAGCTCTGAATCGGTTCAGTTTAGCTGTTTGGGGACTTCGCCAATGGTATCCGTATCCCGGCTCAAACTAGAGTAGTAGCTGAAACCTCTACTTTTGTCTTCGATTCCAAAAGTTTGTGGTTGATTAACTTTTTTGGTTGATTACTTTGTCCTGGTGTCACATACTTGATTGCGAGATTGATGGTATTTTATTTTTGCACCAACTCTTTGATCCCAATCACGATACAAGCTATGACACTCAATTTATATTTACTGCGACATGGAGAAACTACTTTTAGTCAAAGTGGTAATTTCTGCGGTGAAACTGATGCGGAGTTGACAACAGAGGGGATGCAGATGGCATCCGGTTTTGCCGATGTTTATCAAAAATTGAAGTGGGAAGCAGTTTATGTTAGCCCTATGAAGCGCACAATTGCAACTGCCAAGCCATTTTGTGATGCTATCGGTATGGATATGCAGTTGCGTGACGGACTTAGAGAAGGTAGTTACGGCGAATGGGAAAGGAAGAGTAAATCGTTTGCCCAAGAGAATTACGCAGAAAATTATGTAAAATGGTTGACAGAACCCGCTTGGAATGCACCCATTGGTGGAGAAACTGCGGTAGATATTGCTAACCGTTCTATGCCTGTAATTGCTGAAATTCAAGAAAAACATCACCAAGGTAATGTTTTAGTAGTTTCCCATAAAGCCACGATTCGGATTATGCTTTGCAGTTTACTAGGAATTGATTTGGGACGCTATCGCTATCGGGTGAATATTTTGGTCGCGTCGGTAAGTATGGTTAAATTTGACGTTAATGGCCCTTTGTTAGAAATATTAGGCGATCGCCATCATATACCCGATCATATTCGCTCTCGTCCGGGAACATAATAGTCCCTTAAATAAAAACCGAAGACCAACATAAAAGTTGCAAATTGCAGCTTGTTGCCAAAACTTTGCTAGAGTCAATCTTCAATTAATCCCCAACCTACTGTGATCAATTCACATAAAATTCGCTGTAATTGACATCCTTCAGTACTGCTACCAATTTGTCAATATGTGCTGCTTCATGAGTTGCCATTAAAGATATTCTGATCCGACTTGTAGGCACTGTGGGGGGACGAATTGCTGGAGCAAAAATGCCAGCATCTCTTAGCTGTTTTCCAGCTTTGAGGGCATCTGTTGCACTAGGCAATTGAAAACATAATATCGGTGATTCTGAAGGCAATAATTTTAAATTAGGTAGCTGTTGTTGCAGCAAATTTTTCAAGTAATGTACATTTTGCCACAATTGGGCCCGGCGTTGCGGTTCTTGTTGGACTATCTTGAGTGCTGCTAAAGCCGCCGCCGTGTCAGCAGGCGAAAGCCCAGTGGTGTAAATCCAAGTGGGTGCGCGGTTCCGCAAAAAGTCAATTAGGGCACTACTTGCTGCCACATACCCGCCTAAACTACCCAAAGCTTTACTCAAGGTACCAACTTGAATTAACGGCTTTCCTGTGCATCCAAAATGTTCGACACACCCAGCGCCAGTTTTTCCTAGTACCCCAGTGGCATGAGCTTCATCAACTAGCAGCATACAGTTAAATTCATCAGCGAGATTCAACAGTGCTGGCAACGGACATAAATCGCCATCCATGCTGAAGACGCTATCAGTAAGAATCAAGCAGCGTCGGTAGTTCTGTCGCTGTTGACTCAACTGAGTTTTTAATACTGCGATATCACAGTGCGGATATTCCACAAATACTGCACCGCTGAGATTCGCCCCATTTTTCAGACTGGAATGATTGTACTGGTCAGATAAAATTAAATCACGCTTGCCAACAAGGGCGGTAATTGCACCTAAATTCGCTAGATACCCAGAACTAAATACCAAGGCATCTTCTGTTTGTTTGGTAGATGCGATCGCCTCTTCTAAATCTCTGTGCAATTCCCTATGCCCGCTGAGTAATCTAGAACCAGTACTACCAGTCCCAAATTCTGCGATCGCAGCAGTTGCGGCTGCCATCAACCGCTCATCCCCAGTCAGCCCCAAATAGTCATTGCTGGCAAAATTAATTACCTCTTGCCCAGCTAAAACCACCGTTGCACCCGGACGACCGTGGATTGTTTGTACTGAACGATACCAGTCTGCCCGATGAATTGTTGCTAAGGACTGTTCTAGCCAAGCATAAGGGTCTGTGGACATTGGGAATTGGGAATTGGGCATTGCACACCTGACAAATGACAATTAAACTTGTTCGCTGCTGAGATGAGCGATCGCTTGTTTAATCCAATCTTCGACATAGGCATCTTTGGGTAGTCCAATATCTTCACTTACCACATGCAGGGCGTGACTGACCTCATGGGCAGTATATCCCAAGGCGAAGAGGGTCATTTGCACCTCTTCGAGAATGCCCGGTGCTGGCCCACCTGTGGCGACGAAGAACCCGGCTGATTTGCGCCACTCGACCAATTTGCTTTTCAGTTCCAAACAGATGCGTTCTGCGATTTTTTTACCGACACCGGGAGCCTGAATTAGGATTTGTGTATTGCCAGCGATAATTGCTTGGACTAAATCTGGTAGTTCCAGAGTGTCCAACAGTGCGATCGCTAAGGCTGCACCAATACCTGTGACAGTCAGCAAGTGGCGAAATAAATCGCGTTCGGCTGGCGAAGCAAAGCCATAAAGTAACGGCACTTCTTCACGAATTTGGAAATGGGTAAAAATTTGCGCCACTCCTCCTGACTCTGGTAACTGGTTTGCTAGCCGTTGGGGAACTTGCAAATCATACCCCAAGCCATTCACTTCCAGAGTCAGAATCACGCGATTAGCGCCAATTGTTTGGATACCAGCGACTATACCTTTTAGATAACTAATCATTACAAGAGACCAAAATAATTTAAGCCTTCAATAATTCCACCTGCACAAAAACCTTTTGCCAGGTAGCGATGGTCAGCGGGATACTCATCGTGCCATTGGAGTAACTCTTTTCGGGCATTCCCCACAATGATTCCCCGTTCGTTGCCTACAGCAAATAAAGCAATATCATTACCTGAATCACCACAGACAACTGTTTGTTCTGCTGCAAATTTCCACTTTTGGCGTAAAAACTGCATTGCCTGACCTTTATCGCTGCTATGGGGTACAATGTCAAGGTCAATACCGCTACTGTAGATTAACTTTACATTTAATTTATATTTCTGCAACTCAGCTTCGAGTTGTGGTATGACATTTACAGATGCCTCTTGTTGTAAGAAAAAACTCACTTTGAAGGGACGCTGTTCTGAATCTGGTTGCCGAACTAACTCACGGTATTTCTTAGTAATAAATAATACAGTTTCCCGTTCCCATCCCGGAGAGAGGATTTCTGACCAACCTGAGTCTGGAGTATCAGTATCACCTAAGTAAATTTCCGTACCTACAGAAAGGACGAGGGCATCCGGTTGCAAAAGATTTTTTTGAGCTTGGAGTTCTTTGTAAAGTACAGGCGATCGCCCGGTAGAATAAACGATTTTAGTACCGTATTCTTGGCGATGTTGACTCAGCAGTTGATTTAGTTCTGCTAAGGCGCTGTCATCGCCCACGGTGCGATACACGAGGGTGTCATCCAAATCAGTGACAAAAAGGAATGGTTTCATATAGCGGTTCTCAGTTGAGTGCAATATTGCAGAAACAGTGAGTGAACCAAATAATGATATCTTTTTGAGTCACAGTATTCGATGTTCTAAAAGCGAAAATTACTCCCTTGTTATTGCTACACAACCGTATTTATTTAAGATCCTAAATTGAATCGAATTTTTGAATTTTATACTGATATTCGACAATGCTTAAACAGTTAACTGTATCTGCGATACTCCTTGGCGCAACTGGCGCTGTCGCTTAAGCCAAGACTGGCGAACGGGTCGGGAAATTAGGGGAGCTAGCTTGCTTACTGCCCATTGCATTGGTGGGCTTTTAGTAAGTCGTTCAGCCTGAGCCGCTTCTTCACTTTGAAGCTGCTGCGATCGCACAATTTCTGGCTCTCGTTCAGCTTGAATCTGTGGCAATATCGCATCAATATCTGCATATTCTGCTCCCTGACGCAACAGGGGAACCAGATAATTTGTTGCAACAATCACATCCCGCAATGCCATATTAATACCCTGAGCGCGGATAGGTGACATTGGATGAGCAGCATCGCCCAAGAGTAGTAACCCTGGCACAGACCAGCGCGGACACCGCCCGACTACAACGGATAATAATACAGGTCGCTCAATACTTTCTGCATTTTCCTGGAAATGCTCTGCTAACCAAGGAGGTGATACAGACGCAAACATTTCAGCCCAATTGACTTGCTTCCAATCCATCGGGTAACCCTCATAGAGCGACCAACCCACTTGAAGATTGCCCTCCGTACCACAAAATAATCCAAAGGCGTGACGACCGTTAACAATTGAGTAAAAGACATTTTCCGACTCAAAACGCGGACTATCTGCCAATTTGAACCAAAGAATATTGAAACTTTGGGACTGTTGCTCTAAAGTTAAGTTTGCTCGTTGCCGAACAATAGAATTACGACCATCTGCCCCAATAACTAAATCCGCAGAAATAGTCCGATTATCCCCTAGCTTTACGCCAGAAACTCGGCTTTCGCTCCACATTAAATCTTGTACAGGTTCACTCTGCACCAACTCAAAATTGGGATAAGTGCTGGCTTCCTGAATCAGCGCTTCCAGGAGGGCTGGCTGTGAAACAAGCATAGTGGACTTTCCACCAAGTTCCATTGGTTCCTCAACTCGAAATAGCGATCGCTTGTTGATAATGAACTCCCAGGCATCCAAAGGGCGATGAGGAATGCGTTCTAACATGGGTGACAATCCCATCTGCTCTAGGGCATCCAGCCCACTAGGCATTAGCCCCTCACCGCGAAAAACTCGCCGGAAGTTACGGGATGCTTCAATCAGTTTGACTGCAATGCCCCGTTTTATCAGCAGGAGTGCAAGCGTTGCACCAGTAGGACCAGCCCCAACAATTACAACTTGAGTCATCACTTTATAAATGTTATCTCTGCGTTAGAGAAATAGTTGTATTACTGTCACTAATTTAACAATCAAGAGTTATTTATCTCCATCCAGGAGAAATACAAAAATCTGAGCATATAAACTCACACGAGTAGACTCTCATTTCTACTCATCGCTTAATGTTTCAATTAACAAATCTACCTGCTGCTGTCGTTGCTGCAAAAAACTTTCGCACTGACGCAAACACTCCACAGCACTTGCAAATTGCTCAAACACAGCTTCCAAATCCAACTCGCCCGCCTCGATGCGAGCGATAATTCCCTCTATTTCAGCAACCTTCGCCTCATAATTCCAACCTTCCTCAGAACTAGAAGCACTCTTACGTTTAACCATCAACCTCTCTGTGTCCTCTGCGCCTCTGTGGTTCGTTCACTTCCATAACCTTAACTTTAACCCCACCCTGCCCCAACTGAATCACTAACTCTTGCCCCACAGCCAACTCCGCCGCAGAACGAGCGATCGCCCCATCTTCCCGCCTAACCACCGCATAACCACGCTGTAACACTGCTTTCGGGTCAAGGCTAGCCAACTTCTGCCGTAACAACTCTAAATGCTGCACTGCTTGCTGTGATCGCCCCGTCGTAATTTGCACCAAACGCTGACGCTTCCAAGCTAGCTTGTCCACCTCCTGCTGCACTTGCCGATCTAACCGCAAACGTCGCAAACGATTCCGTAATACTTGCAGTTTATTAAGAGAATTTTCCCCAAAGTCATGCACAGCCTCATGTAAAACTACAATTCGCTGCCGATGCTCAGTATACAACTCTGAAAGTGCTGGCACAACCATTTCCGCCGCCGCCGTCGGTGTATGTGCACAAGCATCTGCAACTAAATCTGCTAAAGATTCATCCCGTTGATGGCCAATACCAGTAATTACAGGAATAGAACAACTAGCCAGCGATCGCACCACACGTTCATCATTAAAGCAAGCCAACTCCTCCACTGCGCCACCACCCCGCGATAAAATTAGCACTTCGGCGCGACCATCTCTTTCCACTCGATCAATTGCTTTGACGATAGATTCAGGCGCTTGCTCACCTTGCACTGTAGCCGGAGAAAACAAAACGTGTAAACCTGGATACCTTTGCTTGAGAGTTTTTTGAATATCACCCCAAGCCGCCGCCGTTGGTGAAGTGACAACAGCGATCGTTTGGGGGTGAGTTGGAAGCGATCGCTTTCTTTGAGCATCGAACAACCCCTCAGCCAGCAAGCGATTTTTTAGTTGTTGATAGCGCAACGCCTGTAAACCGACACCAGCAGGTAGAGTTTGCCAAACTGACAACTGATACTCTCCCCGTTGCGGATAGACGCGAATACTGCCCAAAATAATTATCTGCTCACCGGGAACGGGTATTTGGGCGAGTTTTGGCAATTGGGTATTCCATACCACACACTTAATTCCGGCGGTGCGATCGGTATCTTGCAGCGTAAAAAATAAACCACTGCGATGGTGGTTAGCGCTGGAAACTTCACCAGTTACCCAAACTTGCCGCAATTGTTCATCTTGCTCTAACAGCAAGCGGATATAGTCAGTTAATCCAGATACTGAAAGTGCAGTATCGAGAATGAGGGAGTCGGGAAGGTCGAAAGTCATCAAAGATGCCTGAAAGCATTAATGCTGAAGCGATTCTAGCATTTTTAATGAATACCAAAGTTTATCCTAGTAAACGCTTTAATCTTTTGTAGACATCATCATCATTGCGCTTACCGACTAAAATCACTTCTATTAAATCTTGCTCAGGAAAATATCTGTAAACAATTCGATATTCACCACTATCAACTCGATATAAATCCTGATAACCAGATAGCTGCTTACTATCAGTGGGTAAAGGCTCAACATTCAAAGCTATAACCTTTTTTGCAATCTGTGCTGCTATTTTAGGCTGTAAACCGTTGAGAAAATCAAGAACAGTTGCTAGACCATCAAGCTTCGCCATTAGCTAAATGCTCTAATGCAGATGTAAAAGCCTCTGTACCAATCATTTTGGACTGACTCAGCGCAACTTCAGCAGCTTGACCGAAAACCATATCCTCTAATTCTTCCAACCGATTAATTAATTTTTGGTAGCTCTCTGCTGAAATAATCACATGGCTAGGCCGTGATTGCTTGGTTAGTAGAACTGGCTCAATAGCAGCCTTGTCAAAAACCTCACCGTGTTTGTTACGAGCATCTGTGAGAGTATAGGTTTGCATAGACATTTTGACTATTTTAGACATTTTGACTATATTTTAGCAGATAAATCTTCTCATCTCAATTCTGGCTTCACAAAACTTGCTGCTTGTTTATGTAAATAGAGTAGAGAAGAATTCAGCAATGAGCATAACTTACTATTTTGTTATGGTCAGTTTATAACTGCTAGTCCTGTTGTCAATGCCCTCAATGAGTTGATATACAGATATTAGGTGAGCAGAGCGTTTGAATTTTGGTTAAGTAGAAATGTTTTCATCACTTAATTTTTATATCCTGAATTACAGTATGGATGAGTTATCTGTCCGTTATCTACACTCGCCAATCCGCCATCTTGTTTCCGTTGGATATGATCAATCGAAATTGAGTTTCTATGGATAAGACCATTGCATATTTTACATTTCTGTGCATTTTTTAACGCTTCTTTTATATAAATCTCACTCTTTTTATTTGTATTGAAGTCTTGTGCAGATGAATGAATTTCCTGATTTATTGTACGAATAGTCAAATACTGAAAATCCTTACTAGATATAATCTCGTTTATAACATTGTCAATTGTTTTTTCTGTTTGTAAATTAGTTACAATTCTCTGAAAGATTTTTGATACATCTTTGTAGCTTTTTTGAACAGACCTGTATTTTAAATAAATTTGCTGAATCAAGTAATCATATTTTATGAGGCATTCCTCGAACGGTTCTCGTACTTTAATGAAGTCATTGATTTTGTTTCTTTTATCAAGCTCCATTACGAAATCAACTACAGCTAGTAACGACACTGTTCTATGTCGTCCATCTTTTGAGTAAAAGTATATAACTGGATGTAACCCCAAAGATGAGGAATTATTACTGTTTAATCTATACACAATCTTTTTGGTATTCTTTAAAATCTGTATTGTTGCCTCACCAGTTAAGTCATTATTAATTCCCTTATTATTAAAATCTAGATTGTTAACAACATTTACAAAATCTAAAATTAGTGGTAATGTTTGTGAGGAATATAGTTTTCCTCCAACTGGTATATCCAAAGTTTTTATAGGGGTCTTTAACTTAGGCGCAAAAAGTATCTCATTAATCTCTTTAGCTATTTCTTGTATTTGATATTGTGTTTCATCTGAAAAAGATGACCAATATTTATGCCCTTTACCGCTTCTGATAATTGCACGCGCTGCAATACTGTTGGGCTTTTTCCTAGATTCAAGGAGTTTTAGCTCAGTTTTATCAATTGGTGCAGCTTGTTGATTAATTTTAAAGAATGAACTTTCTGCTTTGGTTGCATCACCTTCAACCCATTGAAGCTGAATTGCCAAAGCTGCTAAATTTTTAGCATATTTTACAACTTCGGGTTTAACTTTATCAGGGTGTGTGGGAGCCAATCTAAAATCATCATAGGAGCCAACTGTTTTGTTTACTAATTTTCGTGTTTCTTGAGCAACTTCTAGTTGTTCATCAGAAATTACCCCATCATAAAAAAGCTTTGAAATTTTCCCATCACCATAATCATCATTTACCCAAGCAGATAAAGCACTCAATCTATGGCTACCATCAATTACAAACAAGTAGCCACCTGTACTTCGCCATAAAATAATTGCTGGTATTAAATCGCCCTCAATAAAACTCTTGATAAATTCACAAATTCTATTTTTATCCCATTCGTTAGTTTCTCTTTGAAAATCAGGTTTTCTGATGTTTGAAAAGAAGAATGAGTCTATCTTAAGGTCTTCAATAGAAATTGTTTCTTTTTTCTTGCCCAGATTAATATTTTCTTCTACATCAAAATCCTCTCTTGGAATCAGAGCATCTAGATTAACTTTAGCCATGATGTTTTCTCCTGTATTGCTACAATTATACGTCAAGCTCATAGGCAGCAAGTACGACTGAGCATCATAGCTTCTCAAAGCTAAAAGTTACCTAAAGTATTGAAAATCCCTTTACTACTACCCTAAAAGCTTTCTACATCAATCCCGACCCAATGAAGTCGCTGTAGATGATATGCTGATTGGCATAGCGATCGCTCCTAGATTTAGCAACCACTGCAAATGCTCACGAGTACGGCTCTACTGACAGTGTTGTTTAGGTAATTTATTTTTTCTTTAAAATCCCTTGCTTACCCAGCCAAAAAAAGCTATCTCTGAATGCAAGTTGGTATCATTGTGCAAAACTACCCTAATCTGGTAGCGATCGAGTTACGATCTTGTCACACCCTTTTTTTGATTTGAGAAGTCCTATTCCAGAATTTTCTGGTTAAAATAGTATATCTGTTCTACTCAAACTCCCAGAGAAACACTCCTTAAAACCATATATTTAGAGGCATTAGAAGCAGGAATGGCTATCAACACTGATACTTCTGGCAAGCAAAAAGCGCTGACTATGGTGCTCAACCAGATTGAGCGCAGCTTTGGTAAAGGAGCAATCATGCGCCTGGGCGATGCTACCCGGATGCGGGTGGAGACGATTTCCAGTGGGGCGCTCACCCTAGATTTAGCATTGGGTGGTGGTTTACCCAAAGGGCGGGTAATTGAAATTTATGGGCCGGAAAGTTCCGGTAAGACTACAGTAGCGCTACATGCACTCGCTGAAGTGCAAAGAAATGGCGGTATTGCTGCCTTTGTTGATGCAGAACACGCCCTTGATCCCACTTATGCTGCGGCATTGGGTGTAGATATTGACAATTTGCTGATTTCCCAACCAGACACTGGCGAATCAGCTTTGGAAATTGTCGATCAGCTTGTTCGTTCTGCTGCGGTTGATATTGTAGTCATTGACTCAGTAGCAGCACTAGTTCCCCGCGCTGAAATTGAAGGCGATATGGGTGACATCCACGTCGGTTTGCAGGCGCGGTTAATGAGCCAAGCCCTACGTAAGATTACGGGCAATATTGGTAAATCTGGTTGTACAGTAATTTTCATTAACCAATTGCGGCAAAAAATCGGTGTTACCTACGGTAGCCCAGAAACTACTACTGGCGGTAACGCATTGAAATTTTACGCTTCAGTGCGCTTAGATATTCGCCGAATTCAAACTTTGAAGAAAGGTACAGATGAATTTGGTAACCGCGTTAAAGTTAAAGTCGCCAAAAATAAAGTAGCGCCGCCCTTCAGAATAGCGGAATTCGATATTATTTTTGGCAAGGGTATTTCTACCTTGGGTTGTCTTGTTGACTTAGCAGAAGAAACTGCCATTATTGTCCGCAAAGGAGCTTGGTATAGTTACAACGGCGATAATATCTCCCAAGGACGAGACAACGCTATTAAGTATCTAGAAGAAAAGCCTGAATTTGCTGAACAAATTAAGCAACTGGTGCGTGAAAAGTTAGATAAAGGCGCTATTGTTTCTGCTAACTCTGTAGCTAAAGCCAGTGAAGGAGATGAAGAGGAAGAAGTCGATTTAGAGCCAGAAGAATAAGAAATGTGGATTTATCAATCAATCTGCAAGTCTTAATGTGTAGTGGGTTGCAAAGACAGCTAACCCACCTTTTACAACATATTGATGAGTTACAGCAAGCCTAAAAAAATGATTGCCACTATATGACGAGCAATCATTTTATTTTTATAGCGTTTGTCGTTGGAATAAGTTAAAAGTAGGGGCACACCAATGAACAATGTTGTGCCCCTAAAAATTGTGTATATTTCACGCGATTGAAAATGACTATAATTTCCAATTTTTTAGCTGGGATTGTATGGTATTTGTCTGCTAAAAAAGCGATCTAAAATTTCTGATTTCTGTTCTGAACTAAAGTTGTCATACCAATGTTCAAACTTCTCAACTAGCCCAGAATTTTTGAAAATCTCTGAATTATCATCTGGTTTTTCAAACAAAGGTTTTGGTCTGTCATGGGGATAAGTAAGTATTTCTACTTGATTATCGCTCTTTCGATGCACAAGTTGCATCAATAACTCCATTGCGACAGTTGGCAAAACGCGACACGTATAATTCATGAAAAAATCAAAAGTCATACTACCTACACGGATGCGATCGCCATCTTTGAGCTTGATCGGCTCCTCTGCGCGATCGCCATTCACAAATGAGCCATTGGTACTCTTGAAGTCTATGAAGTAGAAACCTTGATCATCAATATATTGAATAGCAGCGTGGCGACGAGACATATAACTATCAGGAATGCAAATACCACTGCTACGATTACGACCTATTGTCCAGATTTGCTGTGGCTGCCGTAAACTTTGGGTCTGATTGTCGCACAAGTTAGTCATTAAATAAACAGCAGCACTATCCACTACACCATGTATGTAACATACTTTTACCCTCCTCAACGACGGTTGAGATAGGTTTTCTAGCTGAAGAATTTCATCTAGAAGGCTGCTGTGGTGTTCATACAACTTCAGGAATACTTGGTATAAAGTTAATCGCCGTTCTATTTCCGTTTCTGCAAAGTCAGCCATCATACGTAAACCTTGTACTACCTGATTTTGTTTATGAATATTCTGCTTCAGTCTACAATCAGGGATAATTACGTTTTCACTTTCCGCTGGCTTAATAGCGTTAGGTTTAACAAATTTTAGGTACGAAATTCCCTGTTGTTTCTAGGCATCAAAAGAAAGCATGAAAATATCTTTAAAAAATTATTATACTTTATTGTTTATTGTAAATAATCATTTGCTATTTGTAACAGATAAAAACCATGAAGATTTGATTAAGAATTACCAAAAGTTAGCATATTTTTGCTACAAAACTGGATCTTTCTTAACATTTGCGAGAGCAATGGCTATCGCTCAACCCAACTATTATATATACTTGGTCAATTTTGAATAAATCTGAGTTTTACCTGAAGAATAAGAGCTACTTTATCAAGCTAGTGAGGAAATCAAAACCTTAAAAGTATTTGACGCATGGAATTCGCTACTACAAAAGCAAAGCCCACCTCCGTGGACTAGTGCAAAATTAAGGGTTTTGCCTGTGTAGCTATGATTTATAAAATATATAAAAATAAACTTTTATAAGAGAATGCTTTAAAACAATACAGTTCAGTTTAAGACTTGATCCTCCTTAACCGTCCTTAAAAAGAAGAGAACAGCGCTCTTTTATTCCTCTGAAAAAATAAAATATTTGTAGATTGGGTTGAACAAAGTGAAACCCAACAAAATCAAGGATTCTTGATGTTGGGTTACCCTACGGGATTTTGCTACGTTCCTCAACCCAAGCTACGCCTAGATTTATAAAAACTAATCAGAAACATTGGTTTCTGATTTTTATCTCGTGAGAGTCATAAAACAGCGTTAGTCTGGCAACCAGAGCGAGTAGCTCTCAAATTTAAACTTTCAACTTACAATAAGCCTCGTTTGCCATTAGGACGCACGGTCATCCAATTTGTTTTTGCTAGTGCTAGCTGCTCATCAGAAATTTTGGCATTGGTAAGATTGGCACCACACAGATTAGCTCCTCGAAGGTTAGCATTGCTGAGATAAGCATTACTGAGGTCTGCGCCTCGTAGGTCTGCTCCTTCTAAATCAGCATGGTTAAAGTATGCTTTGCTCAAATTAGCATCCTTGAGATTGGCTTGAGTGAGACTGGCTCTGCCAAAGTCACTATTGTGGAGATTAGCTCCCTGGAGATTGGTTTTTTGCAATTGAGCGGAATGGAAATTTGTTTGGGATAAGTCAGCACCTTGCAGATTCAGCAAATTTAAATTGTGTAAGGCAAAATCCCGTCTTCCCTTGAGATAGGCTGTTAATAAACCTTGGGTATCTAACTTACGCTCAATTTTAGAATTTTGAACTTGCGAACCATTGCTGTTGCTGTTAGCTAAAGTCGTTGATTTGCCCATCCCAGAACCGTGATGTAATCCAGCAGCTTCCGCTGCCTTGGCTCGTCTAGCGCGAATTGCTGCCGCTACCTGTGCCACTCCTGCACTGGTAACAGCAGCAGAATGGTTGTTACATAAAACAGCAGAATTTTCCAAGTGGTTGTGTGTTCGCTCTTTAGCTCCGGTATCAGATTTAAGTAGTAAACCCTTTGCTAAACTTTCTAAGTATGGTTCTATTTCCAATGCTCTGAGAACTTCTGCCGCCGACTGATAGCGACTACGTACAGACACGTCTAACATTTTTCGCAATACATTGCTCAAGTGGTCACTCACTTGCACAAGCTGCTCCCACATCATCTCGCCAGTGTGGGGATTGTAATCTAAATCTTTAGGAGTTTTACTAGTCAGTAAATAAATGCATGTTACCCCCAGTGCATAGATATCACTGGCGTAGACTGGACGCATCGCCATTTGCTCTGGAGGTGCAAAACCAGGAGTGCCAATGGCATATGCAGTTAATGCTGTCTGCCCTGATTGACTTGTCGCACCTTGGCTGACTTGGTTTTTGACCGCACCAAAGTCGATGAGTACCATTCTGGCATCTTGAGTGCGGCGAATTAAGTTGGCTGGCTTGATATCACGGTGAATCACCTTTTGCTCATGGATATATTGCAATAGTGGCAGAACCTCGCTCAAAAATTGCTTGACTCCAGTTTCGCTCAAGATGCCGTTAAGTTTCACCTCCTCCTGCAATGTATCACCACTGATGTATTCTTGAACTAAGTAGAATTGTTCATGATCTTCAAAATAGTCTAACAATCTTGGTACTTGGGGATGATTGCCAATCTTACCTAGAGTTTTGGCTTCTCGCTCAAAGAGTTCTCTGGCCATCTGTAAAACGTGTGGGGCGCTTCCTGATGGGCGTAATTGCTTAATTACGCAACTCGGTTCTCCTGGTAAGCCTTGATCATGGGCTAAGAAGGTTGCTCCAAAGCCACCCTGACCTAATGGTTTGATCACCTGATAGCGATCGCGCAACAGTAGTTGCGAGCCACAAGACTGACACCTTTGGCTATATACCAAATTTTCTGGATTGGGACAGGTAGGATTTAAGCAGTAGCTCATGCACTGTCAACTCGCTGCACGAATAATCACGGGGAGTGTTATACTCCCTTTCAATTATTTAGATATTAATCAACTCTTGCAAGGTAATTTTTGCTGGAAATCCTTTGAAGAGTTTCTAAAGTTTAATTGATATTACGTAAAGCGATCGCCAAAATAAAATAATTTATTATACTTACGTTGCTCAAAAACACTTAGTTTGCTTTATACCATATACAAAATCGTAATAACACTCTCTTAAAGCTTGTTAGATGTGGCGTGCTGCTCTCCCGACTCGCTAAGGTAGTTCGGAATTGAGCAAGTCAGCTTTAATCTAGATTTTTGCATGATTGTATCTATTAATCTTATTCTGGATAATTGGTATTTAAAAGTATTGGAGGGGCAGTGCCCAACGCCAGTTGCTCTATTTGGATAGAAGTCAAAGCGGCAACTTGGGCTGATAGCGCAGCGTTAGCCGTGTTCGCTTAACCCTACTCAAAAGCTAGCTATGCGCAGCGTCTCGTAGAGAGCGTCTGGCTTTGCCAAGCAAGAGGGCGAACTGAACTTCTCCTTCTCTTCTCTACGAGACGCTGCGCCAACGGAGATGCTACGCGATGGGATGGCTCCCCTACAGAAAATAGCTGTAGGATTTTGGATGCCCAAATTTGGAGGCAATTTAGAATCATCTCCATTAGTCGTTAAGAGACTATTAGCTGGCTTTCATGTTCACACTAATCAGTTGTTCGATAAGTGCAAAAACATCACTGCGGCTGAGTTTCTCTTTACCATTAGCAAGGGCGTCAAGAGTTCCATTAGCTAAGGTTAAGGGAATTTGGCAAAAATCTAAGGCTGGGCCGGTAGGAAGTTCTTTGGTATAAGCTTCTGCCAGGGCTAGATTGCGCCGCGCATACTCTTGCATATTTGCTGCACTCCAACCCTCTGGGAAAAAGTCTACCCCACGCCCTAAATCCTCAGTATGGTTACGCAGGATATTAACCGCTTGTAAACCCCGACCAAACCCAATTGCCTGGGTACGGTTAGTTTGTGTTCCATCGTACCAATTCCATAAGTCCGATAGTAACAATCCCACTGCACCTGCAACCCCAAAGGTATAACGATCCAAATCAGATTCTGTATCAATTTCCCAGTTTCTTTCTGCCCAGTAAGCCATCCGGTCTGCCATTGCAGCAGTGGCATCCCAAATTCGAGGTGCAATGGTCTCTGGTGCTAGCAGCAACCATTCTCTAATCCTCACAGTGACTTCTTCTAAGGTATTCTCATACCCACTAAATCCTGCCAAGAAAGCATCTACTGCGAAGCCATCAACCCCTGCCTGTAATGTCAGGCTAATCGTTTTTAAGAGCTTTGCTTTAGTAGCGTTATCTAGTTCGGGATTATCTTCAATTTCATCAATGGCACGCATACACAAATATGCTGATGCTACTGCTTCTTGTAATCCTGGCGGTAAAAGACTAATTGGGATATAAAAAGTTCGGCTAGTTTCTTTGAGGATTTGCAATGCATCTCTACGTAAATTCATGTTTTCACTCCCCGATTGATTTTTGCACCACATGAAGTTTGCAGTTTTTTGATGATACTGGATATAGTTTTGACTAAACCTTAAAAACTATAGACTATAAGATACGTTAGTATTTAATCTAAAAACTAATAGTTTTTGGTGCTGCAATTAACAAAACTCTCAAATTTAACAAAGTCTAATCCAGTATATAGGCTTTTGGTCGCAAAAATGTGTAATATGCCGTTTAATATAGCTTTCATAAACTTTTAGTGTGTATATATATAAATATGCTAATATTTGGCTGATTGACGGGAATTTTTTCCATCAGCAAACATCCATTTTAGGGATTTAAAAGTGTTTTAAGTCTGCGTTAATCTGACTAACAAATTGTAATTATTGTATATATAAAGACAATCTAGGAAAAGCTGGTAACGAATAACAGTAACTGTACGCAGCTATTAGATGCGTACAGCGGCTTGTCGAAGAGTTAGGGTAACTTAAATTGGACATAGAGGGCTGCGATGACTAGGTTAGGCTACACCTATGCTTGATTGGTTACAGTGGGAACCTCCTTGCTGTTGAAGGTGACATAGAGTGACCATAAGAGAGAACAAGAAGTTCCCGTATATTTACGAGATTGACAATAAAAAAGTGGGCTGTTGGCCCACTCAATAAAATATTTATGAATATTTGACCTCTCACCGATCTCAATACATGGAAATTCAAGTAGTTGTTTCGAGCCAGGTTAAAGCTACGGTCTCCAATTTTTACTTGTTTTCCACTGGTGCCAGCCCATTAATTGCTGGGCCGTTGATTACCTTGCCCTGAGTATCAAACCGCGAACCGTGACATGGACAATCCCAGGTCTTTTCTGAGGAATTCCAGGCAACGATACAGTTAAGGTGAGTACAGATTGCAGAATGTTCGTGCAGTATGCCGTTTTCATCTCGGTAAGCTGCGACTTTTGTCAAACCATGCCGCACTACTGCACCTGTACCGGGAGCAATTTTTTCAACGGAATCAACATCCCCTGGTGTCACCCACTCTAAATACTGGGCAGCAACGTTAAGATTCTCGGAGATAAAATCACCTACTCCACCAATTCTCACCCGTGATGGGTCATAAAGCTCTGTCCAGGTATTCTTTCGCCCTAAAATTAAGTCAGTTAGGAGTATCCCCGCGATCGTGCCGTGGGTCATTCCTATGCCTGTATCACCCGTGACGATGTAGACGTTTTCCTCATCAAAAGGATTTTGGCCAATGTAGGCAATACCATCATCAGAATTCATTACCTGACCCGACCAGCGAAATAAAACCTCTTGTACCATCGGGAAACGTTCTTGCGTCCAGGTTTGGAGTCTGGCATATCGTGAGGAGGCATCGTCAGCTTGTCCGGTTTTGTGGTCTTCGCCACCAACAATTAATAGATCATATTGTTCGTCAATGCTTTGTAATCTTACGTAGTGGTAGGGGTCGAGGGTATCCCAATAAAGGGCTTTAGGAACAGAACCGCGAGGTACTTTTGCACCAATGACAAAAGTCATGTATGGAGCCTGTTTAAAGTGCATAGTAGCTAAATTACTGATGGGTGAGTTGGTTGCTACTACCACAGCATCAGCTGTCACAACTTTTCCACTACTCGTTTCAACGCGGGCAGGTAAACCACCTTTGATTTTTTCTACATGCGTCCCTGTATAAATTCTACCGCCACGCCGTTGTATGGCTTCTGCAAGTCCAGCTAGATACTTTAGTGGGTCAAATTGCCCTTGTTGGGGAAAGCGTAGACATACTCCTGTATCAAAGCCAGCCAACGGCGCTTTTTTCACCATTTCAACATTAGTGAGTCCAACTCGGTGTACTGCTTCTAACTCGTGCTGAATCTCATCTATTGATTTGAGGTCTGGCGGAAAAAGATAGCCGTCAAGTCGCTCGAAATCGCAGTTAATGTTTTCTTGGGTAGCGATCGCCTCTATAGTATTAATTGCTGTTGTATGACTTTGAGCAACAAGTTGTGCGCCCTCTTTACCGTGCATTTGCTCCAGTTCGTGGTAACGATAAGTCAGGACATTCGATAGATGTGCCGTTGTTCTTGCAGTTTGACCACCACCAATAGGGCCATCATCCAGCACCACCACTGATTTACCTGCGCGGGTTAACATATAGGCAGTTGACATTCCTGCTATTCCAGCACCGACAACGCACACATCTGCATGAGTATTTTCGGTAAGCACGGGTTGATTTGGGACTTCTGCCGTTGTCATCCAAATAGAAATAGTTTTACCAGAGTCGTTTCGCATATTTTTTAGAGTCTCAAGCCTAATTTATTCTGCTGGAAAGAAGGTTATGGAGGTAAGAGCAATAGGAAAGTAAGAAGGAAAAATATCGAAACATTTTTCCTTCAGTGATTATGCCTTTATGTGTCTTTAATCCGTGCCACAACTCAGCTAAAATGTCTATTCCAGCTTGTTATTGTATAAGCCTAGACTATTAATTGTAAATAATGTATCTGCATCATGATAGACATAAAAATCTGCTTAATAGGGGATGAAATCGCAAAATCTTTGTCTATTAAAAAATAGATTCTTTATAATATTCTTGGGTAGTGACAGCAAATATGATTGGTGATGCCTGGACATGCGATGTTCTCCCAAATAAAATATACTGAATAAACATCGTATTTGTCTTTCTCGCCTCATTCAGAATTCTTGATATTGGGTTACCCTGCGGTAATAACACAAACTTGTGCATTACAAAAACCACTCTTGCCAAAAAATATCTGCTAATCTTTCACCCAACTTCTAGCGAAAGAAAGAGTTTGAGGCTGAGTATCTCTGTAATCATGAATGCGGACAAGTGTTAACCCTCTTAATAAGTGATATGCCGCAATATTTCGGAAAACTACCCACTACTAACCAACCTTGGACAACTGTTAGTAATGTAAAAGCTGTAACCTGGGACAATAATATTATTAATTTTGATTGTGGCGACTCACGCTTTACCGTCACCGTACTTGCGCCCAATTTAATCCGCGTGCGTTTCGCACCAAGTGGGGAATTTATGCCCCGCCACTCTTGGGCAGTGACGCTAGATGATGGAGAATGGGCGACAACACCTTTTGCAGTCCGGGAAACTGAAGCAACGGTAGAAATTGAAACAGAACAGATTCGTGTGTGCGTCCAGCGAGAAAAGTGCCGCATCGCCTGTTTCGACAAAGCTAATCGCCCTTTTGCCCAAGATGCAGAGATGGGTATAGGTTGGCGGATGGGTGCAGTTGCAGGATGGAAAGAAATTGCAGCCGATGAACATTTCTATGGTTTTGGTGAACGCACAGGCTTTCTGGATAAACTCAGCGAAGTAAAAACCAACTGGACAACGGATGCCTTAGATTATGATGCACTGACTGATGAAATGTACCAAGCAATTCCATTTTTTATGGCTTTGCGCCCAGAGTTAGGCTACGGCATCTTTTTCAACACTACTTTTTGGAGTCAGTTCGATATCGGTGCTGAACAGCCAGGTATTTGGAAGATGGAAACTCGTGGCGAAGAGTTGGATTATTACATTATCTACGGCCCCGAACCAGCCCAAATCCTGGAGACTTACACTCAGCTAACTGGAAGAATGCCATTACCGCCTAAATGGGCGCTAGGTTATCACCAATGTCGCTGGAGTTACGAATCAGAAACTGTTGTGCGGGAACTGGCGCAAGAATTTCGTCAGCGCCGCATTCCCTGCGATGTTATTCACTTGGATATTGACTATATGCGGGGTTATCGGGTGTTTACTTGGAGTCCTCAACGCTTTCCCAACCCGGCAAAACTCATTAGTGATTTAGCAGAGGATGGTTTCAAAACAGTCACAATCATCGATCCTGGTGTGAAATATGAACCAGAAGCCAAGTATCACGTTTTTGACCAAGGATTAGAAAACGATTATTTTGTGCGTAAAGCCAATGGTGCCTTGTTCCACGGCTACGTTTGGCCTGAGAAAGCTGTTTTTCCTGACTTTTTACGGCCTGATGTGTCTAACTGGTGGGCTGATTTACACAAAAGCCTAACTGATATTGGAGTGGCAGGAATTTGGAATGATATGAATGAACCTGCCATAAACGATCGCCCTTTCGGGGATGATGGTGAAAAGATTTGGTTTCCGCTAGATGCACCGCAGGGGGGACAAGGGGACAAGGGGAATATCCCTGCATCTTCTTCTACTCATACAGAAGTGCATAACTTGTATGGGTTGATGATGGCTAAAGCTTGCTATGAAGGGTTGCAACGGCATCGAAGTTCAGAGCGATCATTTGTGTTAACGCGATCGGGTTATGCTGGGGTGCAACGCTGGTCTTCTGTATGGATGGGGGATAACCAATCGTTGTGGGAGCATTTAGAAATGTCTCTGCCAATGCTTTGCAATATGGGACTTTCGGGTGTGGGGTTTGTGGGTTGCGATATTGGCGGGTTTGCTGGTAACGCCACGGCTGAATTATTTGCTCGGTGGATGCAGGTAGGAATGCTTTACCCATTGATGCGCGGTCACTCGGCAATGTCTACTGCTCGTCATGAACCCTGGGTATTTGGCGATCGCGTTGAAAATATCTGTCGAGAATATATTAATTTACGCTACCAACTACTTCCCTATATCTACACTCTTTTCTGGGAAGCGGTAACAACAGGCGCACCGATTTTAAGACCATTATTGTACCATTTCCCTAACGATCCGAAAACCTATAGTCTCTACGATCAAGTATTGCTAGGTGCATCGCTGATGGCTGCACCAATTTACCGCCCTGGAGTTGAGCATCGATCTGTCTATTTACCCCTGGGCACTTGGTATGATTGGTGGAGTGGCGATCGCTATGAAGGCCCGATTCACATTCTTGCTCATGCACCACTGGAAAGAATGCCACTGTATGTCCGTAGCGGTGCGATCATCCCCATGCAACCTGTCAGGCAATACGTTGATCAACACCCACTCGAAGAGATCCGATTACGGATTTGGCCTGGTAATAACGAATATCAGCTATTTGAAGATGATGGACAGACAAGCAAGTATCAAGCTCAAGAGTTTTCACTAACCAATATAAGTGTATTTACAGAGGCAAACAAAACAGTAGTAGAAATTGGAGCAAGAGTTGGGAAATGGACACCTCCACTGCGTGAAGTGATTGTAGAACTTGTTGGTGTTGGAGAGCAACGTTTCCAAGATGATGGTAAGCGACAGACTCTGCAATTTTGAAATCCTCGCAAAGGTGGTTTTTTGAGCCACCATTATTTCCTACTCTAAATTGTGCAAGAAAAAATATGCATAGAGGTAGATGAAAAGTAAGTCAATGGGTAGCCTAAAATACAAAGGACATAAATGATTAACCCGTAAGAAATACGGAAGTTTACTACGCTAGATAGATGCGGTTAGAGAACACTAAATGTTAAATGTTAACCGCTTGCGGCTGCAAGATATATTTAAGATCCCTACAAATTCGCTTGTGGCACAAGTCGCAAGTGCGATCGCTGTTTTTGTTGGCAGCTTGGTACTAGTTGGCTGGTGCCTTGGCATTGAAGTTCTTAAGCGCGGCTTCCCTGGTAGTCCCGCCACAATGAAAGTCAACACAGCACTATGTTTTGTGTTGTGTGGTGTATCGCTGTGGCTGTTTTCAACAGGAGGAAGCAGGGCAGAAAGCAGGGAGAACACAACAATTCAAAATTACCCCCACAGCGCCCGATTTCCTACTCTGCTAATTTCCAGGGTCTGTGCAATAGCTGTCACCACAATTGCTGCGCTCACACTCTGTCAATATCTGTTTGGCTGGAATTTCGGCATTGATGAACTAGTGTTTCGTGATTCGCCAACTAGTATAGCGACATCACATCCGGGGCGAATGGGGGTAAACACAGCAGTGAACTTTATGCTGGTGAGCATCGCCCTACAACTTTTGGTTCATCCAAAAACCCAGCGCAGTTATTGGTATGCCCAGATTATCGCTCTGGTCGCGGCTTTAATTTCCTTTCAGGCAGTCATGGGCTATGCCTATAAAGTGAGAGTTCTCTACGGACTTGCCCCTTATACAACATCAATGGCCTTACACACAGCGGGGCTGTTCAGCTTACTAAGTATGGGCATTCTGTGGGCGCGGGCAGAACAGGGGTTAATGAGGGTAGTTACTAGTGATACCTACGGCGGCTTACTTGCACGTCGTTTATTAATTGCCGCGATCGCAGTACCTTTTGTATTGGGGTGGTTAATTGTTGAAGGTGAACGAGCAGGACAATACGGCGCAGCATTTGCAGTGTCGCTGTTTGCGATCGTTGTAATTGTGATTTTTACTATTTTGATTTGGGAAAGCGCCAGAGTTATTGAAAGTCTCAGCCATCAACGCGATCTCGCCCAAGAAGTACTGAGAACCTACGAAGCCAAACTGGGGAGTTTTGTCGATGCTAATGTCATCGGGATTCTGTTTGGCGATGTGTACGGCGGTATCCACAAGGCAAACGACGAATATCTGAGGATGATTGGTTACACGCGTGAGGATTTGTTAGCAGGTAGGGTAAGTTGGAGCAATATCACAGCACCAGAGTATCGATACTTGGATGAGCGAGGTGTCGCCGAAGCAAAGGGAAACACCAACGGTGCTTGTACGCCTTACGAGAAAGAATATATTCGCAAAGATGGTAGCCGCATCCCAGTATTAGTGGGTTACGTGTTGGTAGGAGAAAACCGGGAAGAATCAGTAGCGTTTATCCTCGATTTGAGCGATCGCAAGCAAGCAGAAGCAGAGCAACAAAAATTAGTATCGCTGGTAGAAAATAGCTCTGACTTTATTGGTATCACCACCCTTGAGGGTCAATTACTTTACATCAACGATGCAGGTCAAAAGCTGGTAGGGCTTGCCAGCCTTGATGAAGTCAGGCAAAAAGCAGTATTAGATTATGCCATGCCCAAAGACAAAGCCTATTTTCAAGAACATATACTGCCGACTGTGCTATTACAAGGGCGCTGGCAGGGAGAATTCTGCTTCCGGCATCTCCAAACAGGTCAACCGATACCAGTTGATTACAATATCTTCACTGTTACAGACAAGAAAACAGGTCAGCCAATTGCCTTAGCAACTGTGACTCGCAACATCAGCGAGCAAAAGCAGGCTAAGGAACAAATATTACGACTAAACAAGGATTTACAGCGCCGCATTACTGAGTTACAAACTTTGTTGGAAGTAATTCCCATTGGAATTGGCATTGCTGAAGATCCAGAATGCAAAAATATCAAGGTCAATCCTTCTTTTGCCAAGCAGTTGGGGATATTGCCAGATACAAATGCCTCCCTCAGTGCTTCCTTGGAAGAAAAACCAACATTTAAAATCTACCGAGAAGGAAGGGAACTCTCAGCAGAGGAACTCCCGATGCAGTACTCTGCTGCTCATGGTGTCGAAGTTTTGGATTTTGAAGTCGATATTGCCCATGAAAATGGAAAAATCGTCAACCTGCTGGAGTATGTTGCACCCCTGTTTGACGAAGAGGGTAAAACCAGAGGATGTGTTGGTGCATTTTTAGATATTACGGAGCGCAAACAGGCAGAGGAAGCACTCCTAAATCAGCAAAAATGGCTGGAGGATGTGTTAAATCTGATGCCAAGACCGTTGCTGTTTATCGAACCAGGAACGGCGCGGGTAACTTTTGCCAATCGCTCTGCTGACGAATTAGCTGGAGGCGAATTTCCGAAGGGTGTACCAGCCGCAGAGTATCACACAGTTTATCACTACACGAATGCAGCAGGTGATCGCATCCCCAATGAACAAATGCCAGGAGTACGGGTTGCCCTTGGCGAACGCCTGAATGGATTGGAGGTAGACTGGCACACTCCTGGGGGTGTGCGTTCTCTATTAATATTTGCTGATACCTTGCCAGCAATGCACGGTCATCCGGCTACCTGTATTTTGGTGTTCCAAGAAATCAGCAACCTCAAGGATACACAAAAAGCCCTCTCGTTAGGTTACAAAAGGCTAAAGCTACTATTTGAGACAGCTAACGATTTACTATCGAGTCAGCAACCAGTAGCACTAATCGATAGCGTCTACCGAAAACTCTCAGACCAAATTGGTTTAGATATTTACTTTAACTATTTAGTTGAGGATAACTCTCAGGTAATGCGGTTGGGGTCTTACAGTGGCATTTCCGAGGAGATGGCAAAGGAAATTGAGTGGTTGGCACTTAATCAAGGGGTTTGTGGTACTGTAGCGCACGAACGCCATCCCATGTCTGTAGAGAATGTACAGGAATCTACTGACCCAAAAACAGAATTGATTCGCTCTTTAGGCATTACTGCTTATTATGCATACCCATTGATCGCCCAAGGACGGCTGTTAGGTACTCTTTCTTTTGGCAGCCGCACTCGGTTAAGCTTCACCGATAATCAAAAGGGGATGATGCAAGCAGTATGCGACCAAATAGCGATCGCAATGGAACGAACTAGTTTAATTGCTTCTTTGCAAGAACAAACTGAGCAGTTGCAACAAGCTAACCGCATGAAGGATGAGTTTCTGGGAATATTATCCCACGAGTTGCGATCGCCCCTCAATGCCATCCTTGGCTGGGCGCAATTACTACAACGAACTAAGCTCAGTGAAACCCAAATGGCTAGGGCTACAGAGACAATTGAGCGCAATGCCAAAGCGCAAACCCAGCTAATTGAAGACCTGCTGGATATATCGCGGATGACTAGAGGCAAATTACGCCTCAATGTCCTTACTTGTAATTTGGTTCCGATGATTGAGTCGGCCATCGACACTGTTAGCCTAGCCGCCCAGTCCAAGGAAATCGATTTGAGATTTTCCCTCATTCCCTCAAAAGAAACGCGAAATGCGCCACCGGGGATACTCCCCGTGGTCACTTTCGCGTCAAATTCAGATTCGGGATTCGGAATTAATAGCGAAAATCTAGAATCTCCACAAGCACAATTCCAAACCAATCAACACCAAGAAAACAACTTCCTGGGCGAAAATTCTCAATTCTTAGTTTCCGGGGATTTCGAGCGTTTGCAGCAAATCATCTGGAATCTGCTATCCAACGCTATCAAATTCACGCCCGCAGGAGGACGGGTAGAGGTGCAATTGTCAGTGGTCAGTGGACAAGAAAAAGAACAGACAACGGATAAATACGCCCAAATTCAGGTGATTGATACAGGCATTGGGATCAGTCCTGATTTTCTTCCTTACGTCTTTGATCGCTTTCGTCAAGCTGATAGTTCTAGTACTAGAACCTATGGTGGATTAGGACTAGGATTAGCGATCGTCCGTCATTTAGTAGAATTACATGGCGGTACTGTCCACGCAGATAGTCCCGGTGAAGAACAAGGAGCGACGTTTACAGTCAAGCTACCACTTTTGAAGAGTGCCCCGATCAGACCCTTTGCCCCTGCGCCCCTCCCGCCGTCTTCCCCTCTCCCCGTCTCCCTCCTTGGCGTGCGGGTACTGGTTGTAGATGACCAAGCCGATAGCCGTGAATTCATCACCACAGTTCTCGAACAGTACCAAGCCGAAGTTCAAGCAGTCGCATCAGTTCAAGAAGCATTGCAAGTAATTACACAGTGGAAACCAGATGTTTTAGTTAGCGACATCGGTATGCCCCAGGAAGATGGTTACTCTTTGATCCGCAAACTGCGATCGCAACGCCCAGAACTAGGAGGAAATATTCCAGCCGCAGCGTTGACAGCTTATGCTAAACCAGAGGATCGGATGCGAGCTATACAAGAAGGTTATCAGCTACATTTACCTAAACCTATTGAGGCGGCGGAGTTAGCTACAGTAGTTGCCAGCCTTGTGGGACGAACTTAGAGAAAATGGGGCATTGGGCATTGGCAATCTCCTTCTTTTCTAATATCAAAATTTATATAAAATTCAAACTTTTTCCTAATTAACAATCACCAAAAAGCAGTTTTTTATTTATGATTTAGCTTATTTGGTGAATACTTGCATATAAAAATAACTTATATGTAAATTTTTATCTCAATATGAATAATTATTGCGTATTGGGGCGATCGCTATTTAGCAAAAGCGGCTTCAATAGGCAATTCAATGACTCCTCTTAAAAAGGCTTGCTCTTTTATTTCCTCCTTTAGTGCATTTTGAAGAAGGTCACTACAGGCGGGGAGAAATTATCCAAGGTTTATTAGAAGTGACTTCCGAAATAGGCAATTTCAAAGTTGTATTTAATGTATGTAACTGAAATGGGTGACAAAGAGGCTACATAATTTGTGAATTAAGTATTATAAGAAAATAGTGTTAAAAATAATATTTGTATTTACTGGTACTAGCATGATTGACCTGTAATATTCACCCAATTATTCAGTTAATCATGCAAAAAATAGATGATGCGTCTTTTAACTCTCATGTATCTAACAAACAAGGATTATTTTATACAATAATATAACTACTATGATCGCCCTAAAACAAACATTAACTGAACCACAACAGCTAGATAGTATTGATTTACATAACTCGAAGCGAGCTGATTTTTTACAAGAAGTAATTGAAGGCTTAGAAGACGGAATATTAATTTTAAGCCAAACTGGTGAAGTAGTTCATGCTAATGCATCTGCTCATCGCCTTTGTTGTCAATTCCATCAAGGCAATTTTAATCAGAATTTTGTTCCCCCAGCCATCTGGAATCTTTGTAAATCGTTACTCAATAGTCGGTATTTGTTTTCTGATAAACTTCTGATTCTGTCGGATGAGATTGTGCTTGATAAGTTAAATATTTTTCGGATTAGGGTGAGACTGCTAGATTTAGATGGGTTTGAAGCGCCTTGCTTATTAGTGACCATAGAAAACCAATATGAGTCTGTAAAAAATGCAGCACTCACTGAAGTTAAAAAATTTGACTTGACACCGCGAGAATCTGAAATTTGGTTTCTCTATAGAAGCAACTACAGCTACAAAGAAATAGCGACTAAGCTTTACATCACCATAAACACCGTGAAGAAGCACATGAAAAATATTCACACCAAGCGACAAGCAAACATGTCCTATAATTGAATGGTAGTATCGCATTTTTGAAGGGCTTTTGCCCCCCTTAAAAAGCTATCCATTATAAACATCTTTCTGTTAAGAAAGATGGACAAAAACGAGAAGTTGTGTATTGTCTATACAAAGAGCCAGAAGCATAGCAAAGTTAACAATGGAATAATGGATCACACAAGAACTAGAAAGAACGGAATTAGGTGATGCAAGAAGAACCAAGCGGTTGATCAAAATAGTCGAAAATCTAAGTGCTAAACCAGAAGCGAGTATTCCACAAGCCAGTGGGATATGGGCAGAAACTAAAGCCACCTATGACTTCTGGGATTCACCATACATCAAACCATCGATGATTAGACTGAGATAGTTATGAGAAAGTCACACTTTTTCAAACTTTCTTACTTCTGACACCCATTTTCTCCAGTCACTGGTACTTTTTCCCCTTCCTTCCTCCTACATAACTACTCGCTTTTGTCAACCTTTCTGTTAAGAAAGATGTTTATAATGGATAGCTTTATAAGGGGGGATTAAGGGGGGTAGTAATTCGATTAAAATCACAACATACCACTTTTCAAACATCCTCTCAGAACAAAATGTTGGTGGTTGAGAACTTTCTCCCTAACTCCATGTTAAGAATTAATTAACAAATATTGTCTTGAGCAAAAAACAGTCATTATAAAATACTGGGAAAATTTCCAGATTTCCTGGTGTTTTAGCTTTGTTGGTGACTTGACGATGAAGGCAATTATATTAGCTGCTGGCGTTGGACAACGCTTAGGTAAAGACGGGCAAATCCAACCCAAATGCTTACTGAAATTTAACGGTAAATCTCTATTAGAGCGCCATTTGAACTATCTTCGTCATTGCCACATTGACGAAGTGGTAATTGCTGTAGGTTACCAAGCTGAAAAAATTCAGGAGGAAATCAAAGCATTGGGAGCCGAAAATTGGGTTAGTACAGTCTATAATCCTGACTACACTAAAGGTAGTGTCATTAGTCTTTGGACTTTACGTCAACAGCTAGTTGCTGGCGGTGACATATTATTAATGGATGCAGATGTTTTATACGATCGCAGCATCATCGAACAACTGATAAAGACAAATGTCTCCAACTGCTTCTTGCTGGATCGGGATTTTGAACCTGGGGATGAACCCGTGAAGCTTTGTGTCAGAGATAATTATCTAGTCGAGTTTCGCAAACAAGTAGCTCTTGGTTTGACTTATGATTTTGCAGGCGAATCAGTAGGATTCTTTCGTTTTGAAAGTGCTGTTGCTCACCGTCTTGCTACTCGCACAGAACAGTATGTTGCTGATGGACTGGATGATGAACCTTATGAAGAAGTAATTCGGGATCTGCTGTTAGAAACTCCAGCAACATTTGGCTACGAAGACATCACTGGGTTACCTTGGCTCGAAATTGATTTTCCCCAGGATATTCAACGTGCCCAAAACGATATTTTACCTCAGATAGAAGTCGCAGAAAATGTCTGAAAATATCTTCAATTATTATATAGGTTGAGAAAAGCAGAATAGATGCATCAAATATTTGCACCCATTGATACCGCTGCAAAATTAAATAAGTGTGCCCAATTGCGGCTATTACTAGAATCGCCTCAACTCGACTTCATTATGGAAGCTCACAATGGGATTAGCGCCCGCATTGTGGAAGAGGCTGGATTTAAAGGAATTTGGGCGAGTGGACTAGCCCTTTCGGCTCAATATGGCGTTCGAGATAATAATGAAGCCAGTTGGACTCAAGTTGTGGAAATGCTAGAGTTCATGTCTGATGTCACCAACATCCCCATTTTATTAGATGGAGATACCGGTTATGGCAACTTTAATAATATGCGCCGCCTGGTCAAAAAGTTAGAACAGCGAGGTATTGCTGGAGTCTGTATTGAAGATAAACTTTTTCCCAAAACTAATAGCTTTATCAACGGTAGTCGCCAAGCTTTGGCTGATATTGATGAATTCTGCGGCAAAATTAAGGCAGGTAAGGATAGTCAGACAGACCCAGATTTCTGTATCGTCGCCCGACTCGAAGCTTTGATAGCTGGGTGGGATCTTTCGGAGGCAATGCGCCGAGCTGAAGCTTATCATGCCGCAGGAGCAACCGCAATCTTGATTCACAGTAAATCATCGCGTCCCGACCAAGTGCTAGCCTTTGCCAAAGAGTGGGCGGGTCGTTCCCCGTTAGTGATTATACCGACTAAATATTACAGCACTGCCACCAATGTGTTTCGCAAAGCCGAAGTTAATTTGGTCATCTGGGCAAATCACATGATTCGAGCTGCTGTTGCTAGTATGCAAGCGATCGCACGCGAAGTTAAAGCCAGCGAAACTTTAATCAACATTGAAGATGATATTGCTCCCGTAAAGGAAATTTTCCGGCTACAGGGCGCGGATGAACTGTTAGAAGCTGAAAAACGCTACTTTAGCAATGGACGACAACATACTCAAGCGATCGTTTTGGCTGCTAGCAGAGGACAAGAATTAGCAGGATTGACGCAAGATAAACCCAAAGTGATGTTACCCCTTGGAGGTAAACCACTGCTCAGGTTGTTGGTGGACAAATTCAAAAAACTTGCCATCAATGATATTACCGTTGTCGCAGGTTACAAAGCAGAAACTATAGATGTTGTGGGAACTAAAGTCATCCGCAACCCTGATTATGAAACAACGGGAGAATTAGCATCCTTAGCCTGCGCTCAAAACAGTTTCGGCGACGAGATGCTAGTGCTTTATGGGGATTTACTATTTAGAAGCTACATTCTGCGCGATTTATTAGAATGTCCCGGAGAAATTGTGGCTGTGGTTGATTCTGTGGCGAACAGCAAGTCTGTTAGCGGTTCACCTGACTACGCCTATTGCTCAATTCCAGATGACCTTTCTTTGTTTGGACAGGATGTCAACCTGTTGAACGTTTCTAAAACAACACAAACGCAATTGGGTAAATCTAGCGGCCGCTGGATTGGGATGCTGCGCTTGCGGAGTCAAGGTAGACAGTGGCTAAGTGAAGCACTCAATGAGTTGCAAAAACGGCCGGAATTCAACAGTTTGGGTTTGCCAGAATTATGTAATTATTTAATCGAGCAAGGAAAACCGATCAAGGTGCTTTATATTCGCGGTAATTGGTTAGATGTTAATTCTTTAGATGATCTTGACCTTGCTTTTCAATTAAAACAATAGGGGATTGGGGATTGGGAATTGGGGATTGGAATTGTAAGGTTGAAGTTTTGAGTTCTGAGGCTGAAGTTCCGAGTTCTGAGGCTGAAGTTCCGAGTTCTGAGGTCGGAGTTCCGAGTTCTGAGGTTGAAGTTTTGAGTTCAGAGGTCGGAGTTTCGAGTTCTGAGGTTGAAGTTTTGAGTTCTGAGGTTGAAGTTCCGAGTTCTGAGGTTGAAGTTTTGAGTTCTGAGGTTAAAGTTCCGAGTTCAAAGGTCGAAGTTCCGAGTTCAGAGGTCGAAGTAATAATCTTTCTTCTCAATCTCCCAGTAGAGACGCGATTAATCGCGTCTCTATCTCAAAAATTACTGTAAATTTTTAATTATGATTCAGGCAGAGGAATTTGTAGAAGCTGCGCGTAATTTTGGCTTTGGGTGGTACACTGGCGTACCCTGTTCTTTTCTCACGCCCTTTATTAACTACGTCATCAATGACGTTCAACTTAGATATATCTCCGCAGCCAATGAGGGGGATGCTGTAGCGATCGCAGCCGGAGCCGCAATTGCTGGTAAACCAGCCGTGGTGATGATGCAAAACTCTGGGTTGGGGAATGCAGTTAACCCGCTAACCTCCCTCACTTACATCTTTCAGATTCCGTTGCTGCTGATTTGTACCTTACGAGGCGATCGCCATTTACAAGATGAACCGCAACATGAATTAATGGGACAAATCACAGATAAATTGCTGGAAACTATGACTGTACCTTGGGAATTTTTTCCCACAGACGTAGCAGAAATAGAACCAGTTCTGAAAAGAGCCACAGCTTATATGCAACAGGAGCGCCGACCTTATGCTCTAATTATGCGTAAAGGAACAATTGCCCCCCATGCACTCACTCGTTCTTCTATGCCCGAACGAGAAAATAGTAGTATTTCTCATATTCAGCAAAGCTTTTTTCGGGATAACAAAAAGCAACGCATTTCTCGCAGCGAAGCATTAGCTCGGATTGTGGAACTCATTGATGCAGAAAACACAGTAATAATTGCCACTACCGGATACACGGGACGCGAACTCTTTGCTAGCAAAGACAGCGCCAATCATCTTTATATGGTTGGGTCGATGGGCTGCGCTTCTTCAATGGGGTTGGGACTATCTTTAGCACGTCCAGACCTCAATGTAGTAGTGATTGATGGTGATGGGGCAGCACTGATGCGAATGGGTAATTTTGCTACCATCGGCACTTATGGCGGTGCTAACTTGATTCATATTCTCTTAGATAATGAAGTCCACGATTCCACAGGCGCACAAGCTACCGTTTCTGCGGGTATCTCCTTTGCCAAAATTGCCGAAGCCTGCGGTTACGGCGTTACATTAGCCGGAGATGACCCTTCGCTTTTAAATACATTATTTACCGCAGATGCTAACACTAGACCTAAATTCGCTCATTTAAAAATCCGTCCAGGAACTTTAGAAAAGCTACCCAGACCCAACCTTACGCCAGAAGCAGTTTTACAACGCTTTATGAAACACATTGGTAATTCGTAATTCGTAATTCGTAATTCGTAATTAATAAATTCAAAATACCAACTCTTCATTTATTAACGACCAATGACCAATGACCAATGACTAACGACAAAATGATTTTACTAAATCCCGGCCCCGTCAATTTGAGCGATCGCGTCAGAAATGCCCTGTTGCGTCCCGATTTGTGTCATCGTGAGGTGGAATTTTCCCAACTTCAAAGCAGAATCCGCGAACAATTACTTCAAGTTTATGGTCTTGGAAGCGCTCGCTGGGCAGCAGTTCTCCTCACTGGTTCTGGTACCGCAGCAATGGAAGCGATGATCAGCAGTTTAGTTCCAAGCGATGGGAAATTGCTGGTCATTGAAAACGGTGTATATGGCGAACGACTATCCAAAATTGCCAAAATCCACGGCATTAATTACATCACACTTTCCCATGCTTGGGATGCCGAAATAGATATCAACGCTCTAGTCAAACTTTTAGATGAAAACGCCGACATCACCCACCTTGCTGTCGTCCATCACGAAACTACTACTGGTCGCCTAAATAATTTGCTGGAACTTGCGCCAATTTGTCAAGAACGCAGCATCAAACTATTAGTGGATGGAGTCAGCAGTTTTGGTGCTGAGGAACTAAATTTTGCAGATTGGGGAATCACGGCTTGCGCTGCGACAGCCAATAAATGTCTGCATGGTGTCCCCGGAACGTCCTTTGTCATCCTGCAACGGGATGCACTGCCGTCAGTAGACACAATCCCCCGCACCTTATATTTAGATTTAGGAACCTATTGCCAGCAGCAAGACCGAGGCGGTACACCTTTTACGCAATCAGTACAGACATTTTATGCCTTAACAGAAGCTTTGCAAGAAATGGCAGAAGCAGGGGGTTGGCGTGCTAGACACAGCCATTACAGCCAACTTGCCAGCTTAGTCAGAGACGGGTTAGCCTCAATCGGAATTAAACCCTTACTTCCTCTTGGCAGCTCATCCGTTGTCTTAAATGCCTACTACTTGCCAGATGGTTTCAGATATGAAGAATTTCACGACCAACTGAAAGCACAAGACTATATAATTTATTCTGGACAGGGAAATTTAGCTCAATCTATTTTCCGAGTATCGACAATGGGAGCTATTACCCACGCTGACATGGAACGCTTTGTTGGTGTAGTTAAACAAATAATTCGTAATTAATAATATTCTCTCGTTCCCATGCTTTGCATGGGAATGGCTGATTAGGGGCAGCAGCCCCCAGCAGGGTAAGAGAAGGCATCGCTTGTTTTTGATCCAACCTGACAAAATCGCGTTGCTTCCCATTTCATGCTATTTTGTCGAATTCAATATGGAGGTACTTCACTGTGCGCATGAGTATGTTCGGCAAGTACTGGTAATTTTCTTGTGCCAAGCGGATGTTCTTAAGCCGTAGCAGTAAACGCTCATAGGCGATCTGCATTTCCTTACGAGCAAGCATAGCGCCCAAACAAAAATGAATGCCATAACCAAAAGATAGGTGGTTGCTGGCATTATGGCGGCATACATCGAAACGCTCACCTTCAGGAAATTTTATGGGGTCGCGGTTAGCAGCATCGAAACGGATCATCACCAAAGACCCAGCTTTGAGAGCAACGTCTCCTAGTTTTGTATCTTGCATCACAACTCGCCACATTCCCGCTGTCGGACTTTCCATTCGTAGAACTTCTTCAACAAAGTTCTCTAGCTGGGAAATATCTGTTTGTAGCAACTTCATTTGCTCTTGATTGTTTGTCAGCAATAACATCCCACCCGCGAGTGCACTGGTGACAGTCTCATTGCCTGCCACTAATATTTGCTGAACTATACTTAGTAATTCAGCAGTGTCGAGCGATCGCTCTCCAGCCACCTTTGCTTGTACCAAGTCAGTAATCAAATCATCTTGAGGCTGTTTTTGGCGTGAGTCTATGACATCATGAAAATAGTGCTGGAAAGCAACAACATCTTTAGCACACTCGATCTCCTGGTCTCTAGAAAGTGTGTGACCTAGGCGTGCAATAAAAGAATCAGACCATTGCTTGAACTTCGGCAAATCTGCTTGCGGCACACCTAACTGTTGAGCAATAACTTTGATCGGTAAGGGTACGGCAAACTCACTCACGAATTCACACTTGCCGTGCTCAATGAAACTGTCAATAAGTTCATCAACAATCTGCTCAATCAAGTCACGCATTTTGTTGACACGCGACGAGGTGAACGCCTTATTCACCAGCGAGCGAAATCGCTCGTGTTCTGGCGGATCTGCCGTGAGTAGGGTGTTCATCTGAGGCCAGCCTTGAGCAGAAATTTTCTGCAACTCATCATCCTGTTCTCCTTTGCCAGCCAGTAAAGTAGAGAAATTGCTAGAGAATACTTTTGTATCCTTAAGAATTTCTATCACCAAGTCATAGCGGGTAACGAGAAAGAGTTTGGTGTCAGGTCTGGGACTAGGTAGCTCCATAATTGGTGCTTGCTCTTGTGCCAGTTTGTAGAATTCATAAGGACACACAAGCAGTTCTGGGTCAAAGAAGTTGTAGTCCGACAGATGCTTCATGCTTCTACTGGTGGTCAATGATGGTTTGCTTTGAGTAATTATGCAGTCAATATCATCTTAACAAGATACTCACCGTTCGCTGTCGTAAAGCGCCCTGCCTTTGGTTATGCCGAAACTAATGCGCGACGGATCAAAGAAAAGATTCTCCAGAAGAGCACAAAGTCATTCATGCAACAATGACCCTTCAAACGCCTATGAAAAAGGATTAGCTTCTGTCACCACTTCTGGTAGTGGAATAAACTCTGTTTCATCTGGCACGGTAGCAAAGCGGGAGTTGCGCCAATCAGCTTTAGCTTGCTCTATTCGTTCTGGTCGGCTAGAGACAAAATTCCACCATTTGTAGCGTGTACCTAACGGCTCACCGCCAATAACAATACATCGAGCAGGGGCAGTAGCAGAAACGCTGATCTGATCACCTGGCTCTAGAATAGCGAGACGATATTGCTCTATCGGTTCATCATTAATCCTCAATCCCTCTGTGACACTATATACTGCCCTTTCTGAATAATCAGTAGGGATAGTGAAGTGGGCATTGGCAGATAACACCCCATCTAAATAGAGGATAGGTGAGAAAAAATCTACAGGTGAGGTATAGCCAAATATTTGCCCAGCAATAAGTTTGATGACAACGCCATTCTCTTCCCAAGTGGGAAGGGTTTCAGCAGGATAGTGAATGAACTTTGGATCGGTTTCTTCGTTTTCAACAGGTAGGGCGACCCAGGTTTGAATGCCATGAATAGTAGTTTCTTTGTGACGGTCAGAGTCAGGTGAGCGTTCTGAATGTACAATCCCCTTTCCTGCTGTCATCCAGTTCACTGCACCTGGTTTGATTTCCTGCACAGTACCCAAACTATCCCGATGCATCAAAGCACCATCAAATAAATAAGTTACCGTTGCAAGATTGATATGAGGATGTGGTCGGACATCGATGCCTTGATTGGGGGGCATAACGGACGGCCCAAGATGATCAAAAAAGATAAACGGCCCAACCATTTGGCGATTAGGATATGGCAAACTGCGGCGGGCAAAAGACCCACCCAGATTTTTAATTTCGGGTTCAATCAGTTGAAGGATTGCCATAAATCATAGAGGGTGATTGGTAAATGCTGGAATCATTATAAGTATATCTACTGCCAAACAAGTTAACCTTTATGAGTTATCTGTTTAAATCAAAGACTCTTTGTGTAATTAATGTATTTTGCGATCGCGGTAGTCTGGAAGTAGGAAAAAGAGCCGATGCGATCGTACCCCCCTTGAGTGCAACTATCTGCCGAGGTTATCGTGTTGCTTAAGTTAAAAATATTAGACCTCTTGCAAAAGTGCTTTTTGCACTCTTGGGGAAAAGGTTAAAGGTTAAAGGGGAAGGGGACAATACAGAACCTTTTCCCCTTCCCCCTTTCCCTTTTCCCGACTTATGCAATAAGTCTATTACATATAAATGTAAATGAATTGTAAACTTCTTTGCTTATTTTCTTCTCTTCGTTCACGCAACGCGTTGGCAAAAGCCGATGCACCAGAAGGCGGTTAGATAATTTTTATAACTCAAATAAGATTGCTATAGCTATTTGTTTAGAATTTAGCTGTTCTTCTATATTTGCAGATATATATCAAGATAAACGCTTTGAATGCTTGTATATATCAATAAATATATTCCTTATATAGGCTAGTTTAAATATTAATTTATACCTTGTTTTCTTTAACAAAAAACTCCATGATTGATAGAGAAAGCACATAGTTAGAGGTTATACAAATTCTGCATGAAGATACATAAACATAGACGCAGAGCAGCTTGCCGCAGGCTACTGCAATCGCGCAGCGTGTCGCAAGTACACAAATAAGGAATTAAATAAAAAGTCAATCAAATTTGGTGCAGTCTTAAAAATAAATGGTATTAGCTAATAATAATGCCAATATATTTCATTGATTTTCTGTTATTTCTAATAAAATATCTGATATACATCTGAACTTTATTTATGTCGGAGTTCAACTAATTAAATGCTAGAAGGATGGATTCAAATTGTATTAACGCTATTAATTGTAGTAGTGTTAACTCCATTTTTTGGGCGCTACATGGCGCGTGTCTACCTAGAGCAAAGTACTTTTCTCGACCCAATTTTGAATCCGGTTGAGCGAGTGCTTTATGCCTTGGTTGGCGTTAAAAGCAAAGAAAATATGACGGGCTGGCAGTATGGGCGGGCAATCCTATACAGCAACTTAGCAATGGGGTTGCTGATTTTCTTGATCATTATGAATCAGGGATGGTTGCCCCTCAATCCGGCGGGGATAAATGCCCCAACTTGGGACACAGTGCTGCATACTACCATTTCCTTTATTACTAATACCAACCAGCAGCATTATTCTGGTGAAACTTACATGAGCTATGGTAGCCAAATGTGGGGTCTTGGTTATCATATGTTCACCTCTGCTGCGACTGGTTTAGCGGTGGGGATTGCTTTTATTCGGGGATTAACGGGTAGATCGTTGGGCAACTTTTATGTAGACCTAATTCGCTCGATTACCCGAATTTTGCTGCCTATTTGTATTGTGGGCGCGATCGCCTTGATGGCATCTGGCGTTCCCGAAACACTGGCGGGTGCAGTTGTATTCCCCATCTTGGAAGATCCAAATCTTAGTCAGGCGATCGCTCGTGGCCCTGTTGCCCATTTTGAAATTATCAAGCTATTAGGGGAAAACGGCGGCGGCTTTTTCGCCATCAACTCAGCACACCCCTTTGAAAATCCCAACGGATTTTCAAACTTGATTCAGATTGTGGCGATGCTTTCAATTCCCACTTCCCTAATCTACACCTATGGTTTGTTTGCGAATAATATCAAGCAAGCTTGGTTAGTATATGGCATGGTCGGTGTACTTTATGTTGTATTTATCATCGTCACTGCCATTGGTGAATACAACGGTAATCCGGCTGTTAATGCACTTCTAGGTAGTCAGCAGCCGAACCTAGAGGGTAAAGAAGTCCGGTTTGGTTGGGCACAATCTGCATTATTTGCAACGAGTACAACTGGTACTATGTGCGGCGCAGTCAACAGTTTACACGACTCCTTTATGCCCAACGGCGGTTTTATTACCCTTTCCAATATGTTTCTGCAAATTATCTGGGGTGGACAGGGTACAGGAACCGCTTATTTGTTCGCTTACCTGATTCTGGCTGTGTTTGCTACAGGGCTGATGGTGGGGCGCACACCAGAATTTCTCGGACGCAAGATTGAAAAGCGCGAAGTTGTTCTTGCTAGTTTCCTGATTCTGCTAGTTCACCCGATCGCAATTATGATTCCCGCAGGTATCACCTTGGCATTTCCCGATCAACTATCAGGAATTAGCAATCCCGGCTTCCACGGCTTTGCTCAAGTAATTTATGAATACGCCTCCGCTGCTGCTAACAACGGTTCTGGGTTTGAAGGCTTAGGCGATTCACAACCGTCTCCTTTTGCGATGTCTGCGACGGGCTTCGCCAACGCCACAGGTACAGAACCAACTTTAACTGCTTTGTGGTGGAACTTGAGTACCTGCTTCAGTTTACTGGCTGGACGTTATATTCCAGTTTTGGGTTTGCTGTTTTTAGCAGATAGTATGTCTCGTAAGCAAGCTGTTCCCTACACCACTGGTACATTGCGAACCGATACTGGACTATTTATAGGCGTTACCGCAGGCGTGATTTTAATTTTGGGCGCACTTACATTCTTCCCAGTATTAGCATTAGGCCCCATTGGTGAAGCTTTCTTTATTGCCAAAGGTATCGGCTAGGGATTGGGGAGCGGAGGGGCAGGGGAGAGTTAGAACACCATTCATCGACTTTCGGAACACCGTTCATCGACTTCGGAACACCATTCATCGTCCTCGGAACACCATTCATCGTCCTCGGAACACCATTCATCGTCCTCGGAACACCGTTCATCGTCCTTGGAACACCATTCATCGTCCTCGGAACACCGTTCATCGTCCTTGGAACACCATTCATCGACTTCGGAACACCATTCATCGACTTGGGAACACCATTCATCGTCCTCGGAACACCATTTATCGACTTGGGAACACCATTCATCGTCCTCGGAACACCATTCATCGTCCTCATCGTTCCATGCCCAATGCCCAATGCCCCATTCCCAAGATTTAATGTATGCCAATTACTACTGATTCTCCCTCCCCTCGTATTCCATCTGGAACTCGTGACTCGCGCAAACACACCCCCAAAACAGATATGCGGGGGCTTTACCAGAGAGCAATTCGTGAGTCATTTGTCAAGCTCGATCCGCGAATTACTGTCAGAAACCCAGTTATGTTTGTTGTTTGGGTGGGCACAATTGTCACCTTCCTTGTTACCCTTAACCCAAATCTATTTGGCACAATCCAGGCAGATGCCAACCAACAACGCCTGTTAAACGGGTTGATTGCCTTCATTCTCTTTTTCACACTCGTTTTTGCAAATTTTGCCGAAGCTGTAGCTGAAGGACGCGGTAAAGCACAGGCTGATTCACTGCGATTGACGCGATCGGATACGATCGCTAATAAAATCCTCCCAGATGGTTCGATAGAAAAAGTCAATTCTACCGAACTGCGACGGGGGGATTTGGTAAAAGTGATTGCAAATAATATGATTCCCGCCGATGGAGATGTAATTAAAGGCATCGGCTCAGTAGATGAGTCTGCAATCACTGGGGAATCTGCCCCAGTGCTGAAGCAACCAGGTACAGATATTGCCAGTTCGGTGACAGGCGGTACACGCCTACTATCAGACGAATTGACAATTCGTATTAGTGCTGACCCTGGTCAAGGCTTTATCGATCGCATGATTTCCCTGGTTGAAGGGGCAGAACGCAGCAAGACTCCCAACGAGATTGCTTTGACGGTATTGTTGGCAGTGTTAACGCAGGTATTCCTGATTGTAGTGGCGACAATGCCCCCATTTGTTGGCTACATCGCCAGCTTTATCAGCACGGCCTTTGGGGCTGAGGCGGCAAACAGTTTGCGGGCGGGTGCTAGCGTTGCTATCCTCATCTCGCTACTGGTAGCTTTAATTCCTACAACTATCGGTGGTTTGCTCAGTGCGATCGGTATTGCAGGGATGGATAGAGTTGCCCAGTTTAACGTCATTGCTACCTCTGGTCGAGCAGTAGAAGCCTGCGGTGACATCAATACCCTGGTGCTGGATAAGACAGGCACAATCACCTTGGGTAATCGGATGGCTGACGAGTTTATTCCTTTGAATAATCACTCAATCAAAGATGTGGCGCAAGTTTCCCTTGCTGCTAGCTTGTTTGATGAAACGCCAGAAGGCAAGTCAATTGTGATATTGGCAGAAAAGTCCCAAGCTGCGGTAGACTTTAATATCGACAAAGCCGAGGGTGTGGAATTTTCCGCAAAAACCCGGATGAGTGGCACAAATCTACCCGATGGCAAACAAATTCGCAAAGGAGCAGTGGATGCCATTAAAGGATTTGTCCGTTCCCGTGGTGGCGACGTTCCTGATGATATAGACGCAGCTTATGAGCGAGTTTCCCGATTAGGGGGTACACCCTTAGCTGTTTGCCAAGATGACAATATTTATGGTGTCATTTACCTCAAAGATATTGTGAAACCTGGACTGCGAGAAAGGTTTGACCAACTCCGCCGTATGGGTGTTAAGACTATTATGCTCACAGGTGACAACCGAATTACCGCTTCGGTAATTGCCCAAGAAGCTGGGGTTGATGATTTCATTGCCGAAGCGACTCCAGAAGACAAAATTGAGGTGATTCGTTCTGAACAATCTCAGGGTAAATTGGTGGCAATGACCGGAGATGGTACTAACGATGCACCTGCTTTGGCTCAAGCAAATGTCGGTGTGGCGATGAACTCTGGGACGCAAGCTGCCAAAGAAGCTGCCAACATGGTGGACTTAGACTCTGACCCCACGAAGTTAATTGACTTAGTAACCATAGGTAAACAGTTGCTAATTACCCGTGGAGCATTGACAACGTTCTCCATCGCTAACGATATTGCCAAGTATTTTGCCATCATTCCCACTATCTTTGCAGCGGCTGGAATCGGCGCACTTAATATTATGGGATTAAAGAGTGCTCAATCTGCGATCGTCTCGGCGCTGATTTACAATGCTTTAATTATTCCGGCATTAATTCCGCTAGCACTCAAAGGGGTAAAGTTTTTACCTTTAACAGCAGATCAACTGTTACGTCGCAACATCTTCATCTATGGCGTTGGTGGTATCATAGCTCCCTTCATTGCCATCAAACTGATAGATATCATCTTACCTTTGTCTTAATTTACTATGAAACCCGTTAATATCCGCCGCGCGCTCGCTGCATCTCAAGTATTAGAAGAAATAACTGAAATCTGGTGTCAATGGCGTAGACAAAAGCTACCACTGTATTTGTTCTTGGCGATGTGTTTCAACCTAGTGGTTGCACCTCTAGTTTATGCGGCTACTGGTGAACAGCTTTCCCGCAGTCAATCTTGGGGATTGGGGCTGTTAGGACTGGTGACGCTAGGGCTTTCCATCTATTTATTTTTTGTAATGTTTGTACCGGAGAAATTCTAATGAGTTTTGCACGCGAAGCTAGCAGGGCTATTCGTTCTACCCTGGTACTCTGGGTTATTGCAGCGATTATTTATCCTTTTGGGATGATTGCCATTGGGCAGATTGTGTTTCCGTTTCAAGCAAACGGTAGTTTACTAACAAATAGCACAGGTCAAGTTGTCGGTTCTGCTTTGATTGGTCAACCTTTTAGTAGCGATCGCTATTTTAACAGCCGTCCCAGTACCACCAGTTACAGCACAGCCGACCCCAAAAAGGACGATGCGGGAGTTTTGAAAACCGGGGTTTCTGGTGCTAGTAACTTGGCTCCTAGTAATCCCGCATTACTGGAACGCATCAAAGGTAAAAATGACCCCGACCCCAGCAAAAAGGTTGAAGGTGACTTCAATCGTTTGAAAACAGCAGGTGTACAGCCGACTGCTGATCTAGTCTACACCTCTGGTTCCAGCCTTGATCCCCACATCACACCCAAAGCTGCGATCGCTCAAATTGCACGAGTAGCCAAGGCGCGAGGAGTTCACCCCCCCCAACTGGAAACTTTGATTGCCCAAAATACCGATGGTCGTTTTCTTGGCATCTTTGGTGAGCCTGGAGTTAATGTATTGAAGCTGAATCTAGCTCTGGATAAGATCAAAGGATAAAGGCATAGGCTATTTCTGTTACAGCCTAATTATGAAGATAAAAATAGCTTTATTTACCCTCGCGATCGCTACTAAGGTCAAGTTAAACCAAAAAACTTAGTATTTAATGCCAACCTCCAAGAATTTACTCAAAAAGTTAGTGAACATCTGTGCGCCCTTACCAAATAAGGCGCTCACCCCATTTTTCTAATGTCTTAGTACTAACTCCTGGAACTCTTTCCAAGTCTTGTAAAGATGTAAATTTTTGCTGTTGACGGCTAATAATTATCCGCTGTGCTAACTTCTTGCCCACGCCAGGGAGAGTTGCTAATTCTTCCATACTTGCAGTGTTAATATTTATTTGTTTAATTGCTTGTTGTTCACTTGATGAAGAACTTTTTATCTGGGGACAGCGTGTTTGTTCTAACTTAATTTTCTCTTGAATTCCTGGTGGTAAGCCGGGTTTAACCTTGGTATAAAGACGAGCAAATTCTCGCACATAATGGGCAGCAACAATAGGACTTTCAATTACTACAAGCGTCTCATCATTACCATTATTAGCAGCATCTGACCAATTATGAGAACCTGTAATTACTGTTTGACTATCAATAACACCAAATTTGTGATGTAATAAATCACCCTTGGTTAACACAGGTACACCTACAGTTGTAATTGGATTTTGCCAAGGATGGTTATCAACTTCATATTTACATTTGTTACTAAGAGCAACCCCCATCATATCCAATGCTTCGCTATAGGGGCGATAGGCAAATTGTGGTTCAATTAAAGCGCGAATTTTCACACTTTGTTGATGGCGTTTTTCTAAAATATTGGCAATCCGCTGTTCGGAAAAGACAAATAATGCCATATCAACAGATTTACTTGCTGAATCTAAAGTTTTGCCAATTAAACCATTACTACTATTACTCCAAGGTTGAGTTGGAGAAGTAGGCGAAAATTGCACAGTGATTTGGGTGCTACCTAAAGTTATTTGTTTAGGTAAACGCATCGGTTTTTGCAAACCAAATTGACTATCTAGCTTACCTCCTGGGCCATCTCCCCACATGATATTAAACCCGGATTTCTCACAAGTGCAAAAAAATTATTGAGATGAGTAAAATTTAGGAAAGGATATTTTATACATTAGTGGA
>NZ_JBIQNW010000028.1:0-84891 GCF_047228265.1 Nostoc sp. UIC 10607
ACAAATCTTATGTTACGTAGATTAGCCCGCAATCATTGTTGCTCGCCTGCTTAATATTTATTTTATAAACACCCTCTAAGTCTTCTTGTTCTGTACCTGGTGAAAGTAATTCAACTACTAAAAATGGATCAATCCCTTCTTGCCAAATGACGTAACTTAAGCGTAGGTCTTGCTGTTGGCTAGCACTAGGTAATCCTAAAACCATGTACCAATCAGGACGTTTGTACCATAAAGGATGGCGAGGATCATAGTAAATATTTAAGTCACTAGCAAGCAAAATTTCTTCAGATGGATAAGTCAGAGGCTGACAAGTCTCACTGAGCAAATCCGCCTGAATGCGGTGAAATTCATCTGGCAAACCTGATTCCCCTACTAATTCACTGGGTAAATCATACATCGTAGGCATGGTTTCTTGTGGCGGACGGGGTGGATCTGTTTGATACATGACTACTACCTTTGTTGCTTAACTCAAGTTATCTGGATTAACTCCTAACGATCGCATCTGTTCTTGTTCCAAACGCTATTGCGACTTACCTCCTTCTACACCTAAATACAGCGTAAGCAGATCGCTCCAACGCCATCCTCGCGCATTTGGTGTAATTTATTGATACTTGTTACCTACCAATTCAAAACCCACAAATTCCTAATTCTCCGGCAAAAACAAAAAATATTCTGGTGTGTGAAATCGATTTTCATAGAGGTTTTTCTTCAAATTTCGGTCAATATCAGCCGTATTTTCAGAAAGTAATTCAATCATCAAATCTGGATAACGACCATCTTCTTCCCAGATCACCCAGGAATTGCGCGATCGCTTTTCGGTGTCTTTGACCAAAAAAAGTCTGGGCTGCGAAAATCTCGATTTTGCAACTGCTGACGACTAAAATCAATTGTTAGATTCGCACCGATAAAGAAATCATTAAAGTCATGCCACAGCAACTCAAGGAAAGTTACCAGCAGCAGTAGCTGTATATGATGCAACGAACTCTCCATCTCCGGCTCATCACTTAACAACCGAGTTGCATCGGGCATCTGCTGTTCTAGCTGTTGCGCTGTGACCAACATGGGTATGTACCTGTTTGGTTGTTGATTTAATTTTAAGCTGTTAGGTCAGAAGTTAGAAGTTTGGAATTTTCTTCCTTATCTCCACTGAATTTGTGAGAGCAGAGTCACGGATTCCGCTACACTGAGATTTGGTTTATTGCATTGTAATCAGGCATGGAAATCGGACAAAAGGTTAAAGTCTTTCGTTTGCGCGATCGCGTTTCTCCCCCAATTGTGAAAAAACTAGGACAAGTGGGTATTATCCAAGGCTACAAAGTCACCGATGGTGCTGGGATCGGTGTAGTCGTGCTGTTTGATGACAATACTTCCACTTGGTTTTTTGAAGATGAAATCAAACCTGTGTAGTAATAAAGAACTCAAACTCTGGTTTTTCTTTGACTCTGAAGTTTAAAGCACAGGCTGAGAATCTTTGTTGAGTGCTAAGTTGGAGTTGAAAAGACCGGCGGTGAAAATAGGAATCAAGTAATGGCTCTAATATTGACATTTTTGGGCAAAGGCGGCACCGCTCGTACCAAAATTGCGATCGCCGCCGCCAAATTATTGGCAAGTCAAGGCAAGCGCGTACTCCTAGCAGGACAAGCAGAACCAACATTGTCAATTCTGCTGGGTATTCCCATTGCTGCCGATCCCCAGGAAATCGCTCCCAATTTGCAAGCAGTCCAGTTTCAAGCATCTGTACTGCTAGAGCGCAACTGGGACGAAGCGAAGAAACTTGAGGCGCAATATCTCCGCACGCCCATATTCAAAGACGTTTTTGGTCAAGAACTGGTAGTGTTACCAGGTATGGACAACGCCCTGGCCCTGAATGCTATCCGTGAATATGATGCCAGTGGCAAATATGATGCGATCGTCTACGATGGCACGGGTGACTCTTTAACGTTGCGGATGCTGGGTTTACCAGAATCTCTCAGTTGGTATGTCCGGCGATTTCGGCAATTGTTTGTCAACTCCGATTTGGGTAAGACGATTACTGAATCGCCCTTGATTCAACCGCTAATTAGCAGCTTTTTCAATGTCAACTGGACAGCAGATAACTTTGCTCAACCTACGAACCAAGTCAATAATTTCTTAGAAAAGGGGAGAGCCGCTCTTGCTGACCCTAAGCGTCTCGCTGCGTTCATAGTGACCACAGGAGATCCCATTGAGGTAGCAAATGCTCGTTATTTGTGGGGTAGTGCTCAACAAATTGGTTTAACTGTTGGTGGTGTTCTGCTTGTGTCTACCGAGACTAGTGCTAATGTATCAGAAGAATTTATACCTCTACCTGTGAGCGTTGTTCCTGACTCGCCAACAGGTGATTGGCAACCACTGATAGATGCCCTGCCTAACTTTGAAGCACAAGCGTTACAGGCTCCCAAACCAATTGAAATAGACATCCACAATCGTCAGGTACGCTTATTCTTGCCAGGCTTTGACAAAAAGCAAGTCAAACTTACCCAATATGGGCCAGAAGTCACGGTAGAAGCAGGAGACCAGCGACGGAATATTTCCCTACCCCCGGCTTTGAGTGGCAGACCCGTTGCTGGAGCCAAGTTTCAGAATAATTATTTGATAATTTCGTTTTAATTTAGTTAGGAGTTAGGAGTGAAGAGTTAGGAATAAAACAATAATTCATAACTCCTAGCTCCTAACTTCTCGCTCTAAAAAAAAATACGCCTTATGTCAGAATCAACTCCCATTACCCCAGACCCCAACCCATCTGAGGTATTAGACTCAGTGGCAAGTAATCCCAGCGAACAAGCGCTTGCATCTGCCGATCGCAGTGCAAAAACTAGGCAGCTACTGGGGATGAAAGGTGCAGCGCCTGGGGAAACTTCTATTTGGAAAATTCGTTTACAGCTAATGAAGCCGATTACCTGGATTCCCCTAATTTGGGGCGTAGTCTGTGGTGCGGCTTCTTCTGGGAACTATACTTGGACACTGGAAAATGTGTTGAAGGTTGCAACCTGCATGCTGCTGGCTGGGCCATTGATGACAGGTTACACCCAAATCCTTAATGATTACTACGATCGCGAAATTGATGCCATCAATGAACCATATCGCCCCATTCCCTCTGGGGCAATTCCTCTACCCCAGGTAATTATTCAGATTTGGGTATTACTGATTGCTGGTATTGCTTTGGCGTTTGCGCTAGACGTGTGGTCTGGTCATGAATTCCCGACAATTACAGCGATCGCCATCATCGGTTCTTTCATCGCCTATATTTATTCTGCACCTCCCCTGAAGCTCAAGCAAAACGGCTGGCTAGGCAGTTACGCTTTAGGTGCAAGCTATATCACCTTACCTTGGTCTACTGGACACGCTTTGTTTGGCGATCTCAATTCCACAATTGTGATTTTGACAATGTTCTACAGCTTGGCTGGATTGGGAATTGCCATTGTCAATGATTTCAAGAGTGTAGAAGGCGATCGCCAGCTAGGATTAAATTCACTACCGGTAATGTTTGGCATCACCACTGCGGCATGGATTTGTGTAGTGACAATTGACGTATTTCAAGGATTGATTGCAGCTTATCTCGTCAGCATCCATGAGAATTTGTATGCAGCAATACTAATACTGTTAATCATCCCGCAAATCACCTTACAGGATATGTATTTCCTGCGCGACCCGGTGAAGAATGATGTTAAGTACCAAGCCAGCGCCCAACCGTTCCTTGTTCTGGGAATGCTTGTCACTGGTTTAGCGCTGGGTCATGCTGGCATTTAACAGTAAGATAAGCTGTTACGCATTTAATTTGTACATTTACCTGATGACTGTTAACCGTCAACAGTCATCAATCATCAGTTAACGACCATCAAGAGTGTTTATATACTTTAGACGCGCATCAGCTTAGTTAGTGTCTTGACTATACAATGCCACAAGCGAAAACCAAGCTAAAAGGTATATATTGCAAGAGGGAGATTGGATCTTGAGAACCAGGACTTCTGCCCTTGCTGGGAATGTCAGACTAATAGAACTACGGAGACAATAGAGGCTATTCCCGATGAATTGGGAAGCACCGTCCGTCTATAGGTTGGGTAGTTCACCTTATACTTCTATAGTGAGAAGTTAGGAAGTAGGAGTTAGGAGTTAATATACTTCTAACTCCTAGTTTGTATCAGGACATATTGTGTTTAAACTGATATCTTTCCTTATTCATGGGATTCAACCTTTGTTAGTCCCGATTTGCTTTGTCGTTGCTTGGACTGTAATTATTCTCGTTGTTTTGAGTCTCTGGGCGGCGGTGCGAGATAGTGTGACGACAGCCAAGCAAATGCATCAAATCCCCTGTACTGGCTGCCAATTTTTTACCGATAATTACCGTCTTAAATGCACTGTACGCCCATCTACTGCCAATACAGAAGAGGCTATCCATTGTCCTGACTATCAACCGAAGACGAATCCTTATCTGTACTAAAGGGATGAGGGAGCAAGAAGAGAATCATAACTTTTACCTCCTAACTCCCAACTCCTAACTCCCAACTCCCAACTCCTAACTCCTAACCAATCTCTAATAATATCTTTAAAACACCCCGACTCTGAGCGTGTTCAAAAGCCGTAAGACCTTCAATCAGGGGGTAACTAGCATGAATCAGGTGTTGCACATCAACTTGTCCTGTAGCTAGTAGCTGGAGAGCAGAGGGAAAGGGGCCACAACGGGAGCCTATGAGAGTTATTTCATCCACTACTAAAGAAGAAGCATCTATGCTGAGGTTACCAGCATAAGTACTTTTAAGTACAAGCGTACCACGGGGACGTAGGGCGCGGCGGGCGATCGCAAATCCTTCTGGGTTGCCAGTACATTCTACTGAGATATCGAAATATCCATCTTTCACAGAATCAGCTAAACCAGTTTTAATCCCCCGTGCCTCTAAGTTAGCCAGTTTGTCTTGATGACGCCCCACAGCTAAGAGTTCACAGCCAGTTAGAGCTAGTGTCTGAGCAACCAACTGCCCTAGCTTGCCATCTCCAACCACTAGCACCCGGTTATTTGGACGTAATGGCACTTGCTGCTGAATTTCTAAAGCTGCTGCTATAGGTTCGGTAAATGTTGCTACTTCTGTCGGCACATTATCAGGGACGGGATGCAGGTTCTCTATTGGCAAACAGAGATATTCAGCAAAGGCACCGTGGCGGTTGACAATACCCAAAACTGTGCGATTTTCGCAGTGAGTTGGTTGTTCGCTGCGACAAAACCGACAATGCCCACACACAGCGTTGATTTCTCCAACTACGCGTTGGTTAACTAAGTGTTCTGGTCCTTGTTCAACAACACCGACAAATTCATGACCTAAAATACCAGTGTAGGGATAGTAGCCTCTAAGCAGTTCCAGATCAGTGTTACAGATACCCGCACGCAAGACGCGTACCAAGGCTTCTCCCGGTGGTGGTTCAGGAATGGGAATATCCGTGCGTAATTGCAACTGGTTGTTTTCGAGCCAAAGTCCTTTCATTTTTATTCATGTCTTTTGCCTAATATTTTGTCATACCATTTTCAAAATCTTTGCAACATAATCAATCGGCTATAGGGGCGGACATCTGTACGCCCCTACCCAGGTCTATGCACTTGTAGTAAATATGTCTTTAATTTTGGGAACTTACATCAATTTTGCTTAACCAAGTAACCAAGTCATTTGAGTCAAGTGCTATCTCACTTCCTAAGGTTTTGATATAAAGAAGGCCGTCACTAATAATTAAATCTCTAATTGGATACCATGAATCTCGTGTTCTAATCAAAAGTTCCAAGGGAATCCCTAGTCTTGAAGTATACTTGCGATATTTCCACCAAGCTCGCCATAAAAGCACAGATTTAGTACAGTGCATCTCATAGCCTTTGGGAACTTTACAGTATTGATACTGATAGAAACCTCGACTATCTACTTCTCCTTTGAGCAGGTAACTATATTCTGCTAATGCCTGATTTATCGATTCCCATTGGGATGATTTTGGATAAATCAAGAATTCAGATAGGGTGTTAGATAGTTGGGCAGTGGCAATCACGCCTTCAGATTTCGCTGTCAGTTGGTTGGTTTTATACACTGTTTGCGCTGTCAAAGCAGGATTTGACAACAAAACTTCTTTTCTCTGGATAGAGTTTTGTACAAACTCTCGAATTAAATCTAGGTTAGACAACATAAAATTTTTTATACTAAATTAACCAGTGTGATGAAAGCCACAACACTACTTAAATTAATAAGTACACTGATTTTGCACTTAAATCAGGATTATTACCAGCTTTATTTATACTAAATTCTTTGTTTGATTAGGGACTTGTTAAGTTTAATATCGGGTATGCCGCCCACTAGGCTGGTTGACAAAATAACTGTTTTCAGGCCGATGAGCGGCAGATTAAATTAAATTTTTACGCCTTCGAGAAAAGGTTGAAATACCGGAACTAATTCGGGACGACTAACCACAAGCGTGGGAAAAGAGCGATCGCTATAATCTTCTCCCGCTGACAACGGAAACGGCTCTGACTTAAGCGATAACCAGACCCCACCAGCAGCCTGGACAATTACCCAAGCGCCCGCTAAGTCCCAAACTTTTGGTGTCGCCTCAATACCACCTAGAGTAGCCCCAGTAGCAACTGTCAAAAAGTTATAGCTAGCCACACCCAACATGCGGATTTTGCAGGGAAAGCCGTTTTTGATAGCTGCGGTGCTACGAGAACAGAGGTTAAAAAAGTGATTGTTGCTGGGACTATCTATACTAGTGTGGATGGGGTGGTGGTTGAGAAATGCTCCTGTTGGAGTTGCTAAACCAGATGAACCTGCCCAGAAACCATGAAAAGCTTGATTCAAGGTAGGCGCGTAAATATAACCGAAAATGGGTGTACCTCGATACAGTAAACCCAGAGATATTGTCCAGAGGGGAATGCCGCGTGTAAAGTTGGTTGTACCGTCTAGAGGGTCAATTACCCAGCACCACTCAGTACCGGGAAATGACTGATCGCTCTCTTCGCTCAAAATACCGTAACCAGAGAAATTAGAAGCGATCGCATCCCGAATTTCCGGATCTGCCCATTTATCTGCTTGCGTCACCAAACTACCATCAGCTTTTTGGGAAGCCTGTACTTGCCCAAAATCTTGCATTAGCTGCTTGCCCACTCTAGTAGTGGTAGTTTGGGCAAAATCAAGAATTGTTGTCCAAAAATCATTCATTGGTTAATTCTGGCGCAAAGGCTTTCCTGAGCGACGATTAGGTAGATTCGGGTTGGTTTAAATTTCTAGTTTAGTCTAAATCGCTTTCCAAAACCGCAGCGATCGCTTGCTTGGTACTTGTTTGAAATTCTGTGACGTTCACCCGATTCAGAAACCAAATCGACAGCACCATTCCCACGGCTTCTAAGGCAAATACCAATCCATAAGCTAACTCTAAGCTTGGTAGCAGCTTGCGTCCAATATCCAAAACTGTACCTCCGATTACTACTGCGATTCCTCTGGAGAGGGACTGCGCTAATCCCCATGCTCCAATAAATGTACCTGCGGCTTCCGCTGCTGTGAGATCCAACATCAAGCTAATTGCTGCCGTAGTTAAGAAACCTGTGGCTAAACCGAACAAGACTAAACCTAGTTTGAGAACCGCTGCATTAGCTGTAAATCCTGAGATGCCTAATAATATTGCACAGAATGCTACCAACATACAGCCTAGACGTGCAGTTCTGCGCTTACCTAATCGCGGCACTATGAAAAAGCCCGTAACGCCGTAGGCAATCAGTAGACCCGTTCCATAAAAAATATTTAATTTGGTACTTTCCGCTAGGGGCATACCAAAAACTTGACCCGCATAAGGTTCCAAAATCGGGTCTTGCATAAACAAACTGATGGTCATCACCAATAAAAAGGTGAAGAATACACCTGTTTGTGGGCTAGCTGTCAAGATTTTCCAAGCATTGCCTAGAGTAATGCTATCTTCCCGGTTCGCCAGTGTGGAACGGGTTGAGTATTGGGAGTACTTTTTTTCTACGCCGAATGTGGCTGCGATCGCTAAACCAAATACAATTGCTGGGACGATAGTAAACAATCGGTTAATTGCTGGCTGCAAGGTTTCTACAGTTGCTTCTGGCGTTAACTGTTTCAGCAAACTGGCACTAATAATCGCCCCAACAATAATCCCCACCATTAGCATCGACCAAACCACACCAACTACTTTAGAACGGTTATCTTCTTCAGATATATCCACCAACAAAGCAGCAAAGGCAGTACCGCTAGCACAAATTCCTAGACCGTAGACAGCGAAAACTAAAGCCAAAAGCCCTGTCCAGCCGATTGTTTGGGTTGTCCATACCCAAGTACCTGCACTATTTCCAGCAAGATTCATCTGCCACATTACTTGTACAGCTAAAAATGCTGCGATCGCAAATATTGCCGCACCCACCCAAACATAAGCTGTACGGTGGTATCCCCATAACGGCTTGGCATCGGAAATCTGTCCGAACCATACACGCGAAGGAGCAACAAATAAAGGCAGTGCTAGAACTACTGATACCAGCGTCGCCGGAATTGCTATTTCTTGAATCATGACTCTGTTGAGTACCCCCAGAGTCAAAATTGACATCATGCTTAACCCCATTTGAAATAAACCCAGCCGAAACATGGTCAGCAGGTTTACCCTTGGCACAGATAGGGATTTTGTTTTGGTATCAAATACTTCACCGCTTGCCATAGCTACTTTTTTGTATAGTTTATGGAATATAGTCTCTTTAATTAAATATAAACTGTTCAATATTCCAAAAAACTACTAATTTCGGGGCATTAATTTTTGGGTTTGGCAGTAGACACCGCAGCATAACGTACATAAAACTTTTTGGTTATTCAAGGCTTGTTGTGTAACCATAACTAGATTAAACGTGATTGAGCATTAACAGAGGCTAACTGAGATAGTTGCTTGCTTACCCCTGTCTTTGATCACTAAAACTAGTGCCATAGTTGGCGATCGCTATTTAGATGTAGCATTTACCTCCAACTTTTTTGAATTTTACTAAGGGGATCAGGGATATGGAAGAAATATTAAACCAATACTGTAAACAAGATAATCTTGGGCTGCTTCTCCTGAGTATGGCAACTGGTTCGGGTAAAACATACATTGTTCTAAAGTTTATACATTCTAATTACAAGGAATTTGCCAAGCAAAAGAGAAAAATTATATTTATTACTAACCTTAAGAAAAATCTACCTATTGACGAACTTAAAAAACGTTTTATCGATAATGGAAATGAGGAAGATTTTGAAAAATATGTTCTTTTTATTGATTCTAATGTCGACCCTGTTATCAAAAACTTACTAAACCTTGATCAACAAATTCCTGATAAATTTAAAAATAAAATATATTTCCAACTAAAAAAATATATAGAAATGCTCCAACATGAGCAATTACCTAGCGATTTTAAGGAAAACATTAAAACAGATATTCGTAAAAATATTGAGCCAGCATTCCGAGACATTATTAAAAAAACATTGTCAGAAAATTTTAAAACGAAAAAAGCCCGTCTGTCAGCTATAAAAAATAATCAAGATTACCAGTGGATTGGAAAACTTTATCCCGCAGTATTTACAGATGATAAAACTATTTTATTTCTTAGTATAGATAAGTTTGTTGCTCAAAACACAACACTTATTGAACCATCATATTACTTCTCTGAGCGGTTTATTAATAAATCACTTATTTTTATTGATGAGTTTGATACTACCAAAGAAACTGTACTTAAAAATATCATTCAATCTGGGTTAAGAAATCGAGTGGATCTTATTGATTTATTCTTAAATATTCATAATCATCTGATGCAAACCGAATGCCCTGAAGTACTTTTACAAGAATCAAAATGGCGGAAGCAGCAATCTTCAGGTAAAAACTGGCTATCTCTACGAGAACAGATTGAATCATTACGAGAGAAAGCTAATTATATATTTAAAAAATATCAATTACAGCATATCTGTAAATCTCACGATAATTTTTCAACCAAGGAAAGAAACTTTCTTTTTTATGATTATAAATTCCATAATGTGCTGGATCGTAATCAACGTGTAGAGATTATTGGAGATATAAATAGCCGTACAAATTGGATTAATGCTTTTAATATTAAAGATAAAAAAACGGGCATTGACATACAGGAACTACTAAGTACAATTACTGGCTATTTATCATATTTTCAGACAGGAATTAAATATTTAGCCAATAACTATCGCCACTTAAAAGAGGAAGATAAAGGCGGACAGGAAACTTTTCCTTTTAAATTAGCTATTCAGACAGTTCTTAATAATTTTCACCTTAAAGATGTCGAATTTTTAACCCGTAAAATTCTTGAAGATGATTTGCCGTATGGCTTGCAACCCTATCAAGGAACAATCCAAAATCAGACTTTTTATGATAGGGGGTTTCGTTACTATGATATCGTCGATAGTGATGAGCATGATACATTATCAAAAATATATATGTTTAACTTCAGCCGTACACCCGAATCATTTTTGGCTGGAGTTTGCTCAAAAGCTTTGGTAGTCGGTATTTCAGCTACTGCTGGGCTTTATACAAACATCGGTAATTATGATCTTAAGTATCTGAAATCTCGTTTGGGAGATTCATTTATACGTATTAAAGATGATGCTCTTGTTAAACTTAAAAACGCATATAACGAAGCGACTCAAGGATATAATCAAGTCTCTATAAAAACTAAATTTATTGGGACAGATACACAAAAAGAAGCAATCAAACAGTTTGAAGAACTTTTCAATGATCGAGAAGTAGCCCAGGATTTATGGAATACTCTTCGCCATACAATTACTAATGATGATGAGGAGAGTATTGAATTTTCATTTTGCCGTTATGTAAGAGCTTTAACAGCATGGAAATATTTTTTGGATAATCCTGATTGTCATGCGTTCCTTTGTCTTTTTAGTAAATTACCAAAGCCTTCTGACCCAAAGTTCGACCTGCATATATTGCATAAATATGCAGGATTTTTATTGGATAGCCATCAAAATAATATTGATGGTTCTGTGGCTGATACATTCTTTGTGCTTAGTTCAAATAACTTTGAAGCAAATAAAGAAAAACTGCTAAATGAGCTAAAAGATAATAAACGCCGATTTATTATTTCTGCATACCAAACGATTGGTGTTGGACAAAATTTACAATTTCCGGTTCCGTCTGACATAGAGCCAATACATATTAATAGCTTACCCAAGCATTCAAACATGGATATTAACGGGATATATTTAGATAACCCAAGAAATATTCTTGTTAATATATTTGGGAATAATATAAATGATGATGAATTTATAAAATATATTTTTCAATTGGAATTTATTCGTGAGAATGGAGATTTTTCACTAAACCAGTTTAAGAGCAAGCTAGATGAAGCTTTTCATAAATATATAGGAAGATATAAGCCTAGACGAAAGGCTGAAGACTTCATGAGTCTATACAATACAAATGCTTATTCACGTTACTTAAATAAAATCATTATTCAGGCACTAGGCCGAATATGCCGTACCAATATGAAGGCTCCAACAATTCATATTCTTGCTGACGCTTCTATCCGAAAACATTTAATCGGGTTTTCTCTACCAGAAGATGTAATTCCTATTCGTGAATATACTGCTCTCCTTGAATCAGCAGGTGAATCGACTAACCAATCTAAAGATTTAATAGAAGCACAAAACCGTGCATCCCATAAAAGCAATCAAACTGCTGTTTACATACGTCGCCAACTGAGTACGCCGTGGACAAAACAGAGTGTTAAAAAGTGGCAAGAACTAAGAGAACAAGTTCTTTATCAACCAAGTATTGTAAAAGAGTCAGAATGCAATATTAACTGGAATAATATTTACCTGCATTTGCCAAAAGCTGCCGATTCATATTATTTCTCACATGAAAATGACTATGATGATATCGAAGTTTTCTTTTCTGATGACTACGGGAAAAGAGAAGTTAAAGAAGTGAGCGAACAAACTGCCCGTCTTACAGAGTTGATCAAAATCGATACTCTACATAAATTGTTCACTGATTCTAATTGGGCAACAACATTTCCTAAATCTCAACTAATGCTGACCCCTCCCATGTTCAACAATATTTATAAAGGGGCATTAGGCGAAGTATGTGGGAAACATATTTTTCAAATCCTCTTAGATATTCCCTTACTAGAACTGAATGTAGATGAATTTGAACTCTTTGACTTTAAAACAGAGCAAAATATCTATATAGACTTCAAGTTATGGAATGATCAGATTGCAGTAAAAGCTGATGAAATAATTGATAAAATCTGTGAAAAAATGGCGATTGTTGGAGCAGAAAGGGTTTTTGTTATCAACATTCTTGGTTCTTCCAACACTCACTTTCAACCGATTCCATCATTTGGCGGAAAAATTATAGAAGTTCCCTATCTCTGTAAAAATGATAAAATCGATAATTTAGCACTTAAATTTCTTAAAAAATCAAATGATACTCACGCATTACTTCAAAAACTTAGAACTGATCCTAAATTTGCTAGTGTATCTGCAATTGAGGTTAAACCTCAGGCTGTTTATACTGAAAATGATGAATGCATATGTGAAGTAACACTTGCCCGCTTATTAATTAACTCTCTAGGTTCATCACGCTCTAAATTTAAACATCTGCATTTCTCAAATCTGACTGGAGCATTACTTAAAGTCCCTCCATTAACAAATAAGCTTTATGATGCAATTGGTGTTGCTGAAATCACTATTAGTCGTGATGATAGTCAAAACAATGAATTCTTATTGAAAGTTAGCGTAGCCTCTTATCGAAAAAAGGTTTCCATTTTAAAAGAATATAAAGGGACGGCAGAATTAAAAAAAATTCTTAAAAGACCTGAATATGTTTTCCATAGTGGCACAGGAACTCTGAGAAGGTGGCTTCCATCTGATGGTAAAGATACAGATCCTACAAAGTCTTACATACAATGCGGTAAACAAGGTAAAAAGCTTCATACTAATTTCCTTGAGTTTGAAAGTATAGAGAAATTTGAGAAAAGCCGAGCAGGTATTTTGTTTCAAGTTTTCAATAGTATTCAAGAATATCTATCTGAATACATGAGTGTTAATTTTTCCACTCTTGAAATTGATCGCAGCATTGAACTCAAAAATACTTTGCTTAAAAGTCCAAAACAACTTCACTCAAAACTAGATGGTCAGGCAATACATATAGTTGATAAAGTTAATGATGAAGATTCTACTAATTTAGTAATTACACTGAAAGAATTTCTTCTTCCTTATATCACTGATGAAAAACTAATCACCGTCGGGAAACGTGATAAAGAAAACACTCTAAATTTTAGAATTATACATGATGCCGAATTTTATGAAAAAAGCGGGCAAAAGGACGAATACCTCCCTTCAACAGATAAATTTCAGCGGCAACATCTGACAATTGAATCAACTAAAAATGTCTCTAAGCCTATTGTTAAAACAATTATAAAAGAACAGCTTATAAAGCGTGATATTAGTTCTCGAACATTGAACTTGTTTGATTGGGCTAAACTTCAACTCAAAGGAATTTGGACTTTTGCTGCTTGGGATGAAGATACAGACCACGTAATTTTTATGGAAATTCAACCAAATGGTAATTTTGAATTCTACGAAATGGATGGTCAAGATATATTATTTAACTGGCAAAAGTTTGAGAAATATAGAAAATTCATGACAGAGGATAGCTCTGGAGATAAAATCAACACATTAGAAGGCCTTGTTGTTTCTGATGCTGGTGAGATAAATCAGATATTTCTAACCGATGAAATCAGTATTCCTCACCTTTCTAAAATTGAAGCTATTCTTAGGGAAGTCGAAACTGAACTTCCCGAAAACAAGCGAAATGGAAATGAGTTAGCTGATATAGTTGAAGAATTTTTACAAGAACCATCTGACCTTGATATTGAAAAATTTAAATTATTATCATTGGAAATTATAAAAATTGGTAGCCAACCTATATCGAAAGGAGATTTTAAGTCTTTAATCGCACAGTATTTGGGAACAACAAGGAAGGTAGGAGACAAGGATATTGATGTCAGTAGTACAAGTGAGGCTACTCGTTTTAGAGATTACCTTCTCGACCAATATCAAATTCGATTGAAGTTCCCCCAGGATAACCAGAGCAAAGAAGATTTATTCGACGCTTCCCTTAACATAAAATATTTTGGTGAAACCGAAAAAGAAGCTTATTACTTTGTTGGAGACCGAAAAGAAAAGGTGCAATTCTCTTTCAAAGATGCCTGTCATCTTCGTAAAATCGTGGCTGTGGATGACTCAAAACTGATATTCAGACAACTCCTTGAAACTATGGATGTTGATTTTGTCCGCACAGGGCAAAGTACCGTAATCCCTTTTCCATTTAAGTATATTAGGGAGTATAAAAATTTTGGTGTTGCTAAATGACTGTATTAATCAGTATTGATCAACGGCAATAACTCTTAGTTTGACGGATTTTACTTATTTTTCTAACCCCAACACACGGAGAAATATTTTCAAATATACCCAATAGTAAAATTTACTAAAGTTATCGCATTGCCCTGTAACTTTATCGGACGCAATCAAACCACATAAAAATATCAAGATTAAAATGTGATTTTAACTACGCTATCCCATTGAATTAGTAAGATAAACTTGCCGTATGTATGTCATCAAACTACTTACCTTCATCTAATAACCAAAAAGGCATAAGCAATGAGTAAAGAACCAGTCAAAGTAATATTATGGGAAGAAAATCAAAAAGATTTTCTAAAAAAGTTCTACGATCTCCAATTTACTCCCAGAGTAGGAGAGGAAGTTTACTTAAAAAAGGAAAGATGGAAAGTAACCAGAGTTGAGCATGATGTAGAAATTAGTGAGATTAATGTCTACATGGAATTAATCAAAAAAGCCAAGCAGGATAAATCATCTAATTCATAAATACAAGTAAATACACTCAACTATAGCAATCCTATTTGATTTGTGAGAATTGCAACCCGCAGATCCCCGACTTCTCGAAGAAGTCGGGGATCTTGTTTCTGCGCGTTTGATTCAGGTTTTAAATTTTTATGCAAGGTGCGATGTCTACGACGGGCGTAGCTGCGACACAACAAGATTTGCAGCCAAGTGGTGACGATCGCACCCAATCTTGTCTGTAACGATACACTATAAAAGTAAAGAAATGTAAATAAACTAAATTTTGCAACCGTGGAAAATATCACATTGGGGCAAAATGGCCCATCTGTTACACCCTTGTGCATAGGCACTTGGGCTTGGGGTGATAAACTATTTTGGAATTATGGCGATCGCTACGGCCCAGAACAGTTGCAAGAAGCATTTACCGCAGCCTTAGAAGCTGGTATTACCTTCTTTGATACTGCCGAAATCTACGGAATGGGAAAGAGCGAGGAATTTTTAGGGCAATTTCTGCAACAGACGCAACAACCTGTACAAATCGCCACAAAATTTGGCCCCGTACCGTGGCGATTTACAGCCCAATCTGTCTCTGATGCTTTAACAGCCAGCCTCAAACGGCTACAACTTGAGCGAATTGCACTTTACCAAGTGCATTGGCCTTTTGCCTTCTTTTTAAGTCAAGAAACTTTGATGAATGCCTTAGCGGATGAAGTGAAGCGGGGCAGAATTACCGCAGTCGGTGTAAGTAATTACTCCGCAGAGCAAATGCGGGATGCACATCAAATATTAGCGGATCGGGGAGTGCCTTTGGCTGTAAACCAAGTGCGTTATTCTTTACTCAGTCGCCAAATTGAAAGCAAAGGTATTTTGGCAACTGCGCGTGAGTTGGGTGTGACTATCTTGGCATATAGTCCTTTAGCACAGGGATTACTCACAGGTAAGTACAGTATTAATAATGCTGAAATCCCCACTGGTGCGAGAAAAATAGACCCGCAATTTAAGAAAGAAGGTCTGCAAAAAATTGCCCCAGTCATATCTTTGCTACGCAACTTCGGGGAAAAATATGATCGCACCCCTGCCCAAGTTGCTCTTAACTGGTTAATTGCTCAGGGTAACCTTATTCCCATTGCTGGGGTGAAGACAGCCGAACAAGTACGGCAGAATGCTGGTGCTTTGGGCTGGAAATTGAATGACGATGAAATTGCAGAATTAGAACTAGTTAGTCGTCCTTGGCTGTAGTATTTCTGAACTACTCAAATACAGGAGGCTAAATTTCTGACACTACTAGCTCCCAACCCGATAGTAAGTCTGATAGTGTCAGTTTCTCATTGCATCTTTAAATTGATCTTCCTGCAAACTGGTAGAAAAAGTTACCAAAAAAGCCAAAAAGTCAAGAGCCAAAGCCAAAATATTGACTCTTAACTCTCAACTCTCCAATTTTATATTTGGATTTTGGATTGAAGAAAAATCTAAAAATCTAAAATCCAAAATTAATTAACTTCTAATTGTTGACTAAGAAGCTGATTCTCTAGCTGTAGGTGAACCTATCTTTTTACTAGGGGATGCAGAAGACTCGTGCCCACTTGTCCGCAGTTTTGGCTTGGGAGAAGAATGTCTTTCTTCACCATTGTTACTATCTGATTTCCATGCAGAACGGGGGCGATCGCTAGAAGATTCACGACGCTTGCCCAATCTTGGTTTGGGAGCAGAAGATTCCTCTTGGGGAATTTCTACATCTGAACTCAACCAAGCGGGACGAGTTTGATCGTAAGCGATTTGCAATGCAGCTGCGGCGATCGCTTGAGCATCGTATTCTTCAATTAGTTCGCTAACAATTGGCAAGAATGAAGCTAAACGCTCACCTGTCAAAGCTTCACGCACTTGTTCTTGCAATTTAAGAATGTGTCTTGCTTCAATCTGGGCGCGTGTAGGAATGGTCAGCAATTGCCAGCTTTGACGGTTATGACGTTCAAATGTTTGCTGTTTGCGCCGCTCAAATGGTTGTACTAAAGAAATTGCTGTTCCTTCTTTACCAGCACGACCAGTACGACCAATACGGTGGACGTAGGTTTCTACGCTATCGGGTAAGTCGAAGTTGATTACGTGGGAGAGTTGATCGACATCTAACCCTCGTGCTGCAATATCAGTTGCTACTACCCAACGGACTTGACGGTTACGGAATCTGATCAATAACCGTTCCCGTGCTTGTTGAGACAAGTCACCGTGGTATTCATCAACACTGTGACCAGCGCCTTGTAACTGACTGGTGAGTTCGGCGGCTGTGCGTCTGGTGCGGACAAAGATTAAAGCTGTTTCTGGATCTTCCATTTCCAGAATTGGCTGTAAAGCTTTGGCTTTTGTCCAGTGGCGGGGGATCAAGTAAGCTACCTGATTGATTTTGTTGGGAGCGGCTTTTGGCTGCTCAACGGTGACAGTTGCAGGCGATCGCAAAAACTTGTTCACCAACATCCGAATTGATGGTGGCATTGTTGCTGAGAATAAAGCTGTTTGGCGATCTACGGGCGCTTGTGAAAGGATTTTTATTACATCGTCGATAAAGCCCATGCTCAACATTTCATCAGCTTCATCCAACACAAACCACTTCACTTGATCGAGCTTTAAACAGCCGCGATCGAGCAAATCGATCACCCGTCCTGGAGTGCCCACAACCATGTGAACGCCACGTTTGAGTTGTAACATTTGGCGGTCAATTGATTGACCACCATAGATTGCTAACACCCGCAATCCTTCATTACCGATGAACTGCGCGATCGCATCGTGAACTTGCATTGCTAATTCACGAGTTGGTGTTAAAACTATGGCTTGAACAGCTCTTTGATTAATATCCAGCCGCTCTAAAATTGGCAGTGAAAATGCTGCCGTTTTGCCTGTTCCTGTTTGAGATTGACCTACTACATCACGACCAGACAGCAATTGGGGAATTGCTTGCACTTGAATGTTAGTGGGTTCGGTAAAACCGATTTTTTCTAGTTGTTCGACACGTTCTTGGGAAATGCCTAATTCTTGAAATGAAAGAGTCATTAATTCGTCCTAAATTTTATGTAAGGATTTTGGATTAGTCATTAGTCATTAGGTTATTAGTCATTAGTCATTAGTCATTAGCCATTAGTGAGCTAAGGGCGGTAGCGAAGCCTCAACTCTTGGAGAGGCTATGCCAACAAGTCCGCCAGCGTTTCAGGTAAACCCTCATGAAAACTGCTATTAACGCAGCATTGACCTTAGTATAAGGATGAATCTGTAAGGGTCATTTAACAAAGGACAAAGGACAAAAGACAAATGACAACTTAGTTATTGACTACTTGACCATAGAGGTCGTATGTATCAGCGTGGTGAATCGCTATTGGCACGATGGTTCCTAACTTTGCCTGGCCTTTGACATACACCAGACCATCAACCTCTGGGGAAAATCTACCTGAACGACCTATTAATTCACCACTTTCAGGATTTTCTTGCTCAATCAGGACATCGACTATTTTGCCTACTTCCTGTTGATTTTTCTTTTGAGAAATCGGTTGCTGGAGTTCCATCAGTTGGTATCGGCGATCATCCATCACCTCTTGGGGCAACTGATTTGGTAGCTTATAAGCTGGGGTTCCTTCCTCAGGGGAAAAGGTGAAGACGCCAACATGATCGAATTCATGCCGCTGAACGAACTCTAGTAGATGCTCAAAATGCTCGCTTGTTTCTCCTGGGAAACCAACAATAAATGTTGTCCGCAGTACGGCTGTTGGTAGCGCCGTCTTGATGCGATCTATAATCCCATCATTTACCCGCCCTTGCCAAGGACGGTTCATGGCGCGGAGAATATCTGGATGAGAATGTTGCAAGGGCAAATCCAGATAAGGCAAAACGTTTGGTGTTTCTTGGATGGCCGCTATCACATCTGGGGTTAGTCCCGTGGGATAAGCGTAATGCATTCTGATCCACGGTATATCTACTTTCCCCAAAGCGCGAAGTAATTCCGCTAATTTTGGCTTACCGTAAATATCCAAACCGTAATTAGTGGTGATTTGGGAAATTAGAATAATTTCCTTTACCCCTTGACTAACTAACTGCTCTGCTTCGGCGACTATAGATTCAATAGTACGCGATCGCTGGTTTCCTCGAAGATGAGGAATGATACAAAATGCACAACGATAATCACATCCTTCTGCAACCCGTAGGTAAGCTACGCCCTCGGTTGTAGTGCGGTAGCGCGGTGTAGTTTCGTCGGCAATGTAGGTTGGTTCGATACTAACCTGTTTGACCCGCTCGCCAAGTTCAACACGCTCAATTACATTTACAATTTTGTGATAATCGCCAGTACCCACAACGGCTACTGCTTCGGGCAACTCCTCCAAAAGTTGTTCTTGGAAGTGTTGCGCCATACAGCCAGTGATTACGATCTTTTTATTTGCCTCTGCCAGTTCTACCAAAGTTCTGACAGATTCTTGCCGGGCTGCTTCAATAAAACTACAGGTATTAACAATAACGTAATCTGCTAACTCTTCATTTGTATCTACACCGTAGCCTGCTTCTACGAGCATTCCCAGCATGTGTTCTGTATCAATTCGGTTTTTCTCGCAGCCCAGGTGAGAAATGGCAATTGTTGGCTTGTCACCCATATTTTGAAAAAATCTTCATTTTTTTTCTTCTTGTAGTCAAACATTCTGGCGCTAACTTCGCGTTTTTGCTATCAGCATCCTCATGAAAACAGTGCAGTGGCAAATTCCCACTGTCAGTAACTGTCCGTGGACTCATAACCCTATTAATAAATAAAAATAGAGGTCATGTTATGATATTCCTATCAATCTGTTCCCCAGGGTAAATTGAAGTGTCTTTGGGTACATTTGACACTTGTAATCTTTTTTAACAATTCGCCTATTGGTATTTTACATTACCGCAGCGTGTGCGTTGTTAATCTACCCATCGGGAAGCCGCCCAAAGGGCTTGTTGTGAGAAGTCGCTACCCTCAGGGAAATCGACGAAAGCGACTACGCCTATAAAGCAGTAATGCTACCCTGGCGATTGGCAAGTCCTACGACTGGGCGCGGACAAGACGCCTAAACCACGGAAAGCTGCCTTGCGTCTAGTGAGTGGCAAACTCCTCTTGTAGCCAAGTTTTATCTTAACATATCTTATGGGAGGTTTGAGGCCAATTTCCATCTGAGGAAGGAGGCAATAAACCGACTATCATAAAACACATTTGACTAGTTAATGAAAACTCAAGAGTCAAGGGTCATACAGTCAATAGTCAAAAAATTCTAGACTCTGGACTCCGCGAGGCGGATTAAAGACGTGGACTTATATCAATTATTTAAAACTCGCTCACCGATTATTGGCGTGGTTCACCTGCTACCACTGCCGACCTCACCTCGTTGGGGAGGTAGCCTAAAAGCGGTGATTGACCGCGCCGAACAAGAAGCCGTAGCCCTTGCCAGTGGGGGGGTTGACGGTCTGATTGTGGAGAATTTTTTCGACGCGCCGTTTACCAAAAACCAAGTCGATCCAGTGGTTGTGAGTGCCATGACCATTGTGGTGCAGCGGATACAAAATTTGGTGACTTTGCCTGTGGGGTTAAATGTTTTGCGAAACGACGCTAAAAGTGCAATGGCGATCGCTAGCTGTGTGCAAGCACAATTCATCCGCGTCAACGTTCTCACAGGGGTGATGGCAACCGACCAGGGATTAATTGAAGGAGAAGCCCATCAACTACTCCGCTATCGACGGGAGTTAGGCTGCGATGTTAAAATCCTAGCCGATGTGTTGGTGAAGCACGCCCGTCCTTTGAGTTCTCCAAATCTCACAGTTGCTGTGAAAGACACCATTGAAAGGGGTTTAGCAGACGGAGTGATTTTGTCTGGTTGGGCTACTGGTAGCCCTCCTAACTTAGAAGATTTGGAACTAGCTTGTAGTGCAGCAGATGGCACGCCAGTGTTCATAGGTAGTGGGGCCAATTGGGAAAATATTGATACATTGATGCAGGCAGCAGATGGTGTCATAGTTTCCAGTTCCCTGAAACGTCACGGACGTATAGAGCAACCAATTGATCCAATTCGTGTCAGTCAATTTGTGGAAGTCGCGCGTCGCAATTGGAACTCCAAAGGTGAAAGCAAATCAGCAGAACAAGTGAAATTACATTCTTAAATGGGGCATGAGGTATGGGGAAAAATTACTAATGCCCCATGCCTAATACCCAGTGCCCAATGCCCAATGCCCATTAACTAATAACAGTTTATGATTCGCCGCCGTTCTACTCCTTGGATTCATAAATGGTCACGTCCATTGATTGCCGCGATCGCTGGATGTGGTGCCCTGATAACAGGTTATCTCGCCATAGAAAAGTTAACAGGAGGCAGTGCAGCTTGTGTGGCACAGGCTGGTGTCAAGGGCTGTAATGATGTACTTTCCAGCCCTTGGGCAACGGTTTTTGGTCAGCCATTAGCTTTGTTTGGGTTTTTGGCCTACACCAGTATGGCGATATTTGCTTTGGCTCCCTTGGTATTTAACTCAGGAGACAACAATAGTCGCAAGCAATTGGAAAATTGGACGTGGTGGCTGTTGCTGGTGGGTGCGATCGCTATGTCTGTCTTTAGCGGCTACTTAATGTATGTGCTGGCATCTCAAATCAAAGCTATTTGTCCTTACTGTATTGGTTCAGCTTTGTTCTCCCTCAGTCTTTTGGTACTGACGATTATCGGTCGGACTTGGGAGGATATTGGACAAATCTTATTTACCGCCCTAATTGTGGGGATGGTAACGCTGATTGGCACTTTAGGCGTCTATGCTGGCGTGAATCAATCAGATGTCACACCTGGAACTCCAGGACAACCCGTAAAAATTACCTTTACTCCCAAGGAAAACCCTAACCCAGCTTTCGGTTGGAAAGTTACCACTACTTCTGGTGAGGCGGAAATAGCTTTAGCACGCCATCTGGCGAAGGTAGGGGCAAAGGAATACAGTGCTTACTGGTGTCCTCACTGCCATGAACAAAAGCTGCTTTTTGGTAAAGAGGCCGAGCCAATAATCAACAATGATATTAAGGTAGAGTGCGCTCCTGATGGCCTCAAAGCTCAACCAGAATTGTGTAAAGCCGCAAAAATCGAAGGTTTCCCCACTTGGATCATCAATGGTAAAAGCTATAGCGGAGTCCAAAACTTAGAGGAACTAGCGAAAGTTTCTGGTTATACAGGCCCTCGTAACTTCAAGTATTTTAAGTAATTGTCTTGAGTCAGCCTCAGCGGCAGTTCACAATTATTGGGAACGCTACACCGACCTAGCGGTATGGTGTAGTTCATACCCCATAGTCAACTGGATGAATACAGCAAAGTCTGTTTCCAGTTGGCTTTTTTGTTTTTGGTAATAGATAATAGGTATTGTCCAATACACAATTACCAATTTTCCTGCGGCTTTTTTTATCCGCAAACATTTCAAGCGCAAGGAAATTCTTCAAATATATTTACCCTAATATAATGTATAGTTTAATTTCTTTTAACGGCACTTGGGAGCTACCTTAGGATGTAATCATGTCAGAGCCAAACCCAAAGGTGTGTCTATTGGAAGTTACCGTTATTCTCAATAAAATACTTAATTGATAAAAAATGTGCGAGTTTAATAAAGTAAGCTTTACCAGACAAGGCTTTGGGCGTTAAATTTGCTGAACTCACTTTCAACAATATTTATACTTAACTTGTGCTGATAGCCACAAAAGTCCCAGTTGCTGTTTGGTCAGATAATTGGCCTCAAAATATGGTGATACATCACAAATACCACGATGTGTTAAATAACCTTGCTGATTTGAAAAAACTCTTAGAAACTCTATTTAGCTCCCGCTTGAGTTATGTTAGTCCGATAGTTAATAGCTATAGGAAATAGAGAATATTTCTCCCCACTAGGTAATGGGAATGAATCAGCAGCTAGGCAAGCGTTTTGTGAAGTTAATCTTTGGACTGAAACAATCGCTTAGTCGAGGACACAGAGAATTGATTACTGCCGTCAGTGTTGCAGTCTGTGTCCTGCTTTTGCACTCCATTGGATTATTGCAATCTTTGGAGTTGGCAGCTTTGGATCAGTTTTTTCGCTTACGTCCAAATGAACCTCCAGAAGAGCGTATTACTCTCGTAGTGATTGATGAGGCCTATTTAGATGAAGTAGGTTCGTGGCCGATTCCAGATACGAAGATTGCCCAGTTGTTGCAAAAATTAAACGTCTACAAACCCCGTGCTATTGGCTTAGATATCTACCGAAATTTGCCAGTCGAGCCTGGTAATCAAGAACTACGTAATGCTTATAAGTCGATACCCAACTTGATTGGTATTGAACTCCTGGCAAATGACAAAAATAAAAACATTAGTGTTTCACCTCCACCGGAACTGAATCAGGATCAAGTGGGCTTTAACAACGTGCTGTATGATCTTGATGGTAAAGTGCGTCGCAGTTTGTTGTACTGGCACATTAAAAGTCAGTTCCACGAAAGTTTTGCCCTGAAGTTGGCTTTATTGTATTTAAAGGCAGACGGAATTACTCCCACCCAAGCAAAAAACAACCCTGAGTATTTGCAATTGGGTAAGGCAGCATTTACTCGTTTTGAGGCTAATGATGGTGCTTATGTGGGAGCAGATTCCAGAGGTTACCAAATTTTGACCAATTTTCCCAAACCCAAATGTAAAAGTTTATCTGGAGAATTGTGTAGTTTTCGCCAAGTATCGATGAGAGATGTACTGGCAGATAAAGTCAAAGATAACTTAATCAAAGATCGGATTATACTTATTGGCTCCACTGCACCCAGTCTCCAGGATTTTGTATTCATCCCATACTCCAGCAGTCTAATGGGTACGGCAAAGCCTGTACCTGGTATTCAACTGCAAGCTTATTTTATCAGTGAGTTAATCTCTGCCGCTCTGCAAGGACGACCTTTACTCAAGGTCTGGCCTGACTTAGTGGAAGACTTGTGGATTTTTATCTGGTCTTATCTGGGAGCTGTGACGACATGGCGGATACGACACGCAACTAGAAGCCTCCTCAGCATTTTAGTTTCTTGCTTTGTATTGACCCTGAGTTCATACCTTGCTTTCTTGTATGGTTGGTGGATACCGCTCATTCCCTCACTGTTTAGCTTTGGTAGTTCAGCTATTTGGATGACCAGTCATATTGCCCACATGCAGGAAGAGTGGAAACGTTCCAAAGAATTTTTGCATCACGTAATCAACACGATTCCTGATCCAATTTTTGTGAAAAATGAACAACACCAGTGGATTGTTTTAAATGAGGCGTATTGTCGATTTATCGGTTATCCGAATAAGTTGTTAATTGAAAAGTCAGACTATGACTTTTTCCCTAAACATGAAGCCGATGTGTTTCGACAACAGGACGATCTTGTGTTCCGAACTCAGCAACCCCAGGAACATGAAGAAGAATTTACAAATGCAGATGGTCAGACTCATCAGATTGCCACTAAGCGATCGCTCCATAAAGACTCAGCTGGCAATTTCTTTTTAGTTGGAGTCATCCGAGATATTACTCAGCGCAAGCTCATGGAAGAACAGCTTAAACGTACTGCTGCTGAACTATTCCGCTCTAACAATGAATTAAAACTCAAAGAAGACCACTTGCGTTACTTAGCATATCACGACCCCCTGACTGGTCTATCCAATCGCAAATTTTTTGCCGAACAACTTTACGAGTCGTTAAATTGGGCGCAACACAACAACTTGTTGCTGGGGCTGCTGTTTATTGATTTAGATGGCTTTAAGCAAGTCAATGATACTCTGGGGCACGAGACCGGCGATCGCTTGCTAATGACTATTGCCGGACGACTCAGCAATTCTTTACGCGCTAGTGATACAGTTTCTCGCTTGGGTGGCGATGAATTTACTGTGATTTTACGGGCAATTCCTAATGTCCAAATAGCTGCTAAAGTCGCTGAAAAAATCTTAAGTAGTATTACCAAGCCAATTGTTTTGGACGGGTATGCAATCCGAGTCTCTGCCAGTATTGGCATTAGTGTCTACCCATACAACAGTCTAGACAGTGAAACTTTGATGAAACAAGCAGATGTAGCAATGTACCGTGCCAAGCGCCTAGGTAAAAATCGCTACGAGTTTGCTTAATTAGTCAAGAGTCAAGTCTCCAGATTTTTTTTACTTTAGTCACAATTTTTACCTTAAAACTAGGGATGTGGACTGGAGATACGTCCAAGGCACTATCTTGAAAAAGTATGGTGCATGTGCTGCGAACTGGTTTTTTAGGCAAGATAGAGACTTAGTAAGGCTTTTTTACCTGAAGACTAAACCTAAGAACACAGCTAAGAAAGGTATGAGTCATCAGAGGTAATTAGTAAATTAATTATTATTGTAAATATTTTTACTATCATAAATTATACTTATACTTAGTCGGTTTATTGCGGTATTTCATAATTCTATATTATTTAAAATCCTTATTATACGGCAATTACGTTGTTTTATCTTTATATATCTTTACAATAATTAGTTTTTAAATATACAATTAAACAAGGATTATTTAATATCTTCCTGAACTATTAGCCAGTAAACATAGTGTTTATACTTAAAAATATTAAAATATTATTAATAAATAGTAACTTGGACAAAATGCTTAAAGCAATTAATCAACATATCTAACTTTAGGCTGATGTAAAAACGGCTTATTAAGAATACCACTTAAGTATATAGACTATTTAATGCCAACAGATAAAGCTTAATCTACAAGCTTTTCCCATAATTACTTGTACACTACCAGCAATAATTAAATTAATTGAATAAAGTTATTTTTTCAATAAAGTCGGTAAATATACGGCAGGAAATAAAAAAGCGTTTTTAAATGAAAAAATAGTAAATTTACTGAAAGCCATGAAGACTAACTTCCGAATCACAAAGCTTATAATATTCTGTATAGGTGCTTACATACTATTACCGAAAGTTGCCGCTAGCACAGGTATATTCAATAGTGCAAGTGCTAATACTTTTCACCCTACTAGCAATACCTTAATTGCCCGCAAAGACAATTCTCAAAATTTAAAAGACATGTATATCCCACCGAATTATGGTGGTCCCGACAGTCAGCATGGTAGCGGCACCCGCTGATAGCAATTTTGGATTTTAGATTGTGGTACAGCAGCGGGATGAAGCATCTCATGTTTTGGACACCACATTCCTTCGCGTCTCCCCTTGGGAGAAGACCAGAGTGGTTCAGGTTTCCGTCGATAACGTTATCCCTTGGGAGATTAGGGCGATGATCCAGTTTTAGCAAGTCATAGAGCGTCATACCCCTACTCTTAAAGCTTGCTATGTGCAGCAGCGACCACAGGAGAAGGGATTAAAAACTTTTACTAAAAGCCTGTTCTGGAAACTTCAATCAAGACAATAGCGGAGATTTCCACCAATGATGTGTTTGTATAAGTGTGTGGACTTGCCAATTTGGGTCTGGTTGAGGATAATCTAAACGGTAGTGTCCGCCTCGGCTTTCGGTTCTAAAAGCAGCACTTTTAAGAATTAAATCAGCCACATCTAATAAATTGCGGGTTTCTGCCCAAAGTGCCAATTGCCGTTCAACATCTGGTAGGTCAAAACTAGCTGGTTCTGTGGGACGTAAAGCAAGCAAGAATTGACTTAAAGGCAAGATAGCGAAATCTTGCTGCCAAGATTCGATAGTAGCGATCGCAGTTTCCAACCTTGATTGTTCCCGACAAATACCAGCACTTTCCCACACTAGACGTGGTAACTTTTCCCTAAGTACTTCTAGCTGTGCTTGCTGGATTTGCCACTCACTAGCATCAGGACTAAATTTCCGTAATGGCAGCACTGGTGTTTCTGACGGCAGCCCAATATTTTCCAACTCAATATTAGCCATCTGGGCCCCAAACACAATACATTCCAACAGAGAATTACTGGCAAGGCGATTCGCTCCGTGCACCCCAGTACTAGCGGTTTCACCCACCGCGTACAAACCGGGGATATTTGTGCGATTCATTAGATCCGCAACAATCCCACCCATCCAGTAATGGGCAGCAGGGGCCACAGGAATTGGTTCATGGAAGACATCAATGCCCCAATGCTGACAAACTTTGATGATATTGGGAAAGCGGTGACGAATCTTGTCGGCGGGGATGGGGCGCATATCCAACCACACATGGGCAGTGGCCAAATCAAGGGCGGTACGTTGTAAATGGCTGAAAATTGCTCTACTGACCACATCTCTGGGTGCGAGTTCACCCGCAGGGTGGTAATCAAAGGCAAAACGCCGCCCTTCGTTATCGACAAGGTGTGCCCCCTCGCCGCGTACAGCTTCGCTAATGAGAAAGCGATCGGCACCAAGTTTAGTGAGGGCAGTGGGGTGAAATTGCACAAATTCCAAATCGCGGAGGATAGCCCCAGCACGAGCTGCGATCGCTACTCCATCACCCGTACTCACAGCTGGGTTAGTAGTTTGGGCAAATACCTGACCGCCACCGCCAGTTGCCAATACCACAGCACCAGCCCTTACCCATGTAATTGCACCTTGATAAAACAGGCTTATTCCCTGACAGCGCCCAGTTTCGGGTTCGATCCACAAACTCAAAGCTAAAGCTTGCTGAATGACTTGAATATTCTGGCGGCGTAATACTTGGGTAGTGAGGGTAGTGGTCACTTCCCTCCCTGTGGTGTCAGCTGCGTGGAGAACGCGGTTGCGAGAATGGGCAGCTTCTAAAGTTAAAGCCAAGGTTTGACCATGACGGTCAAAAGCTACCCCCAAGTTAACTAGGGATTGAATGCAATTCGGAGCATGTTGGGCGAGAAATTCTACAGCAGTGCGATCGCACAAACCTGCACCTGCCCGGATCGTATCTTCAATGTGTAGCGAGGGAGAATCTTCCGGGGCAACCGCTGCGGCAATGCCACCTTGCGCCCAATCACTGGCGGACAAAGCAACGGTTTCTTTAGTAATCAAGCCGACTCGCAAGGACTCTGGTAGACACAATGCTGTGTATAGTCCAGCAGCACCAGCGCCGACTACTAAGACATCAAATTGGCTAGGAATATCTATCTGAGGCAAGGTAATGAGGGAGTTAGAAGTGAGGAGTTAGAAGTGAGGAGTTAGAAGTGAGGAGTTAATAAAGTCATAACTCCTCACTCATAACTCCTAACTCATAACTCATATCATGTCCCACTCCCTAAAATCAGGAGTGGGCTGCTATTTGCTACGTTAATTGCAACGTGCAGTTATCTGTAGATGCCGTTGTTAAAGCGATCGTCTCCCTCATTGAAGGCAGGCTCTAGTTCTGTCACCGTGAACTTATCCAAGTTGGCTTGCAGGGTTTGTTTCTGGCGATCGCTCAATCCTGGAAGATCCAATACATCCTCTACTTTTTGGTAGGGAGCATTCGTGATGATTTTCTTCGCCAGGGTGGGATAAAGCCCTGGATACTGTTGAAAAGCTCGGACGTTGGTATTATTCAAATCAATTTTTTTACCAAATTCCGTTCCTAGCTTTGCATCTGCCCGATTTTGCCGCTCAATTGCCAGAATCGGGACTTGAGGAAAAGCAAAACTGTTGAAACTAGCAGCTTGGGCTATCTGAGTTGTTCCCAGCCATCCCCAGCAACTAAGTAACAAACTAAACACTGTTAATAAACGCGCCAATCCTTTCACGATTTTCTACCTCTTTCCATCAAACAGAAATAAAAGTTTTAAGCTAACAGCCGTCAGCAGTCATTAGTCATTAGTCAGAGTGCCAAAGACAAAGGACAAAACCTGATAGCTTAATCAACACAGCAGTCATCAGAAACTAATATACAGCGTATTAATATCCACAATATTTACCGTTACTAGGTTTGACTGTACTTTTGCCAAAAATTTTCATCATGGTAAGAGTGCTTGCATAACTGCAATAGACTTTTATCAATGATCCCGGTAGCATTCCCAGCTAGACGAAATCTTTTCAGGGTAGCTGATTCTACTTCCCAAGCATACACAAAACCGTGCGATGTCTAATACCGAAAACCCTAGCAAAAAGACTTGATGGTGATAGGCTATTATGTAATATTTCTTAACAAATTAATTATCTACAGCATCATTCTTGATGTGCCGTAGACTGGGCTGGAAAAAGTTTCGGTAAGAGAAGCCTACACGATCATTACAACCTCCGGTCTCCTGCCTTCTTCAAGCTGCGATCGCAGCTAACAAAAATAGGCTGTCTACCAAAATTGTGCTTAAAACCGCGCCACTAAAGGCATACCAGTGTCTTTGCTTTAGACCTAAAGGTAAAATCCCGACTGTCAACAAGACTAAGGCGAGAACTATGGCCCAACTTTGTCCCCAAGGCGCTTGTACTTGCATGAGAGCATTTTGCAAGATTTGTGGTGCGCCATCTGCATCTACTCTCATAATTTGCCGCCAATAGGGCATCAAGTCTGCTAAATAAAAATATACGTCGGTTAAGACTGTACCTAGTAAAGAACCTAAATAAAACCAGTTACCTACCTTGCCCCAATTCTTCGCCAAACACCAGCAAGCAAACGGTAATCCTATAGACTCCACTGGCAGATGCCATACAGGTTCCCAACGTAACCAGCCCCAGTAAATCGCTCCTGCTAACCAACTCCAGCTAAATCCTAAGAGCAAATCCCCCCATACATAAGTTGCAGGACGTGACATTAAGGTAAAACTTAGCCACACCCAAAACGCTGCCAGCGCTAAACTGAGACTTGGTAGCGATCGCACTATTGGTGCTTCTACAAATACTGGTACTGTTACTAAAAACACCGCCGCCGCAAACACTAACCAAGTTTGTCGGGCAGAAATAGATAAGGGAAGAGAGGGAGAAGAGGAAAGTGTAGATTCCAATTGCCTGATACCATTCTGCCCAGTATCAGCTAAATCCAACTCGGTATCAATAGAAGGGGTAGAAGCAGTGTAGGAGGACAGTGTATTATTAATCAAAGTTTTTAATATTTGTTACTAAACTTTATCTTATTTAAGATATCACATTTTAAAATCCCCCCCTAGGGCATTGTAATTATACTGAAATTTCAGGGAGTACTGGCGCAAACTAAACAAAACATTCTCCGCCAGACTAATTCCCTAAATTTCCACTACGTATAGAACTCCTCTGTAGTTCCTTGTAAATGAAAGACTACAAAGAGGTGAGGGGTGCAATTTAAAGGTTAAAAAGTCAATAGCATCAGTCCGTTAAATATTAAAGTTTGATGAATTACCAAAATTTCGTTGACTTATTGAGGTGGGTATAAGAACATGGCCAGCGTCTTTGATGATGTTATTAATCAGTAAAGTTGAATTTTCTACAAGATTGGGTGCAGTGGAGAGTATATAAAGCAACATCATCAGCTAAACAATGATGTGTAGAACAAGAAAAAGGTACTAATTACATATGGAGTTTATTCAAGCTTTTATTTTGGGTATTGTCCAAGGTATTACAGAGTTTCTGCCAATTAGCAGCACTGCACATCTTCTGATTGTGACAAAGGTATTTGGTTGGAAAGAGCTAGGTTCTAAAGATTTTGTTGATGCAATTCAATTTGGTAGCGTTATAGCAATTCTGGGATATTTTTGGTCGCTGATTTATAGTATTGTCAAAGGTGGGATCGAAGCACTAAAAGAGAAAGACTGGCAACGTGAAGAATGGAAAATTCTTGTAGGTATTTTAGTAGGAACAATGCCTGCTTTAATTGTCGGTTTTCTTTTGAAAGATATTCTTCCAGAGAGTGCATTAATTATTGCCATTATGTCAATTGTTATGGCGCTTTTACTAGGTTTAGCAGAAAAAATTGGCACTCGCAAGCGAGATTTCAATTCATTGCAAATTCGGGATGGTATTTTAGTTGGATTAGGACAAACTCTTGCTTTAATTCCAGGCGTTTCTCGTTCTGGATCGACGTTGACGACTGCCTTATTTTTAGGATTAGAACGCGATACAGCAGCGAAATTCTCCTTTTTGTTAGGGTTTCCAACTCTTACCATTGCTACGCTGTATAAGAGTTTGAAAATATTCAAGTTATTTCAAGCCCAACAGTTACCAGATAACATTGTTGGACTGTTAATTGTAGGGATTATTTCAACGTTTATTTTTTCCTACCTATCAATTGCATTCTTGATCAAGTACTTACAAACCAAAAACACTTTGGTTTTTGTTTGGTATAGATTAGCATTCGGCAGTGCGATTTTAGCTGCGATCGCAGCAGGTTGGAAAGGATAATTCCATAATAGTCATTAGTCATTGGTCATTAGTCCAAAGTAAATGACTAATGCCCGATGCCCCATACCCTGTTTAGCGAATCCCCCATGACTACCATTAATCCTGCTCGAATTACCAAGGTTCTTCCAGACTCAATAGCCGCAGAGATTGGCTTTGAGGCTGGTGATGCGATCGTTGCTATCAATGGTACACGTCCCCGCGATTTAATTGACTATCAGTTTTTGTGTGCTGATGAAGTTTTGGAATTAGAAGTTTTAGACGCTGCTGGTAAAACTCATAGCCTGGAAATCGAAAAAGATTACGACCAAGACTTAGGGCTAGAATTTGAAACTGCCCTATTTGATGGCTTAATTCAGTGCAACAACCGCTGTCCATTTTGCTTTATCGACCAACAGCCACCAGGTAAGCGCACCAGTTTGTACTTAAAAGATGATGATTACCGTCTAAGCTTTTTGTACGGTTCTTATCTTACCCTCACCAATTTGCCAGAAAGAGAATGGCAGCGGATTGAGCAAATGCGCTTGTCTCCGTTGTATGTTTCTGTTCATGCAACGGAGGCTGAAGTAAGAATTAGACTGCTGAAAAATCCGCGTGCGGGGCAAATCTTGCAACAACTCAAGTGGTTTCAAGAAAGACGACTACAGATTCATGCTCAAGTAGTAGTTTGTCCTGGTATAAATGATGGCAAACATCTGGAACAAACTCTCAAAGATTTAGCGTCCTTTCATACTGGTGAAGTCCCTGCGGTGGCATCCGTGGCAGTTGTGCCAGTTGGCTTGACACGGTTTCGGCCTTCAGAAGACGAACTCATACCCGTAACTAGAGAAAAAGCAAAAGAAGTAATTTCACAAGTGCAAATGCTCTCGCGGCAATTTCGCCAACAATTTGCTTCTAGCGTTGTTTGGTTAGCCGATGAGTGGTTTTTGATTGCAGGTGAGGAATTACCCAGCGAATCTGAATATGAAGAATATCCCCAAATTGATAATGGAGTTGGTTCGATTCAATTATTTATCAAGCAATTTGCTACTGTTGCGGCAGAATTACTACCGCCAACAGTATATCCTCAGAGAAAGTTCACTTGGATAGTAGGCAACGCCGTAGAAAAAGCATTTCAACCTATTTTGAAACGCTTAAATTTTGTTGAAGGTTTAGAAGTCAATATGCGGGCTTTATGTAGTGATTATTGGGGACAAACCATCAGTGTAACCGGATTACTAACTGGTCATGATTTGCTTTTAAATTTAGAAGGGCAAGATTTAGGCGATGGCATTTTGCTACCGAATGTCATGTTAAAAAATGGCGAATTAGTGTTTTTAGATGATATGAGTATTGAGGAATTGTCTGGTAGACTAAATACAAAAATTTTTCCAGTAGCAGGAGTTGAAGATTTAATCAAAACATGCATTTCCAGTTTTGCTCAAGTTTAGTTATCAAAGATCAGTTGTTTTTCGGAGGTAATTTATTGTTATGCTGGATGATAAATAAGAAGTAATACTTAATAGCTAATCCACTGAGGAGTCAGTAGTGAAGAATCAGGAAAAATTTCATAAAAAGGCAAATTCACAAATAAAAAAAGCCGGATTCTTCATTTTAAGTTTTAATTTTTTAATTCTAAATAGTTTTCGTATTTTGCCAGTAACGGCGGCGACTGAAGAACCTGTATTGAGCGTAGTACATAGCCAAGAAAATGCGAATCAATGGACAGGGATAACTGATCGCTTACAGGCAATAGGAATAAAATATTGTGTAATTCCTCTAACTGATGTCAAGAGTGGGAGAGATTGGGGCGATCGCCGGGTATTATTTTTGCCAAACGTCGAGACATTAACGCCAACCCAAGCGATCGCTCTAGAAGAATGGATGAGTAAGGGAGGGCGCTTGATTGCCAGCGGCCCTGTAGGTAGTCTGTCATCCCCAGGAGTGCGCCAGTTATTGCGATCGCTCTTGGGAGGTTATTGGGGATTTAGCCTCAGTGATACAGAACAGATTAAACCCACAAAAACCAAGATCCCAGAATGGGCAAATCAAACTGAACTCTTTGGCAAAGTGCGCGGCGGCGTTGTGATTCCTAATGATATGGGCACTCAATCTCCTGCTGTGTGGAATTCAAAAGATAATCCTGCCGCAGTAGTCACAACTGAGCGTTCCACCTTTTTGGGCTGGCGTTGGGGAACAGATACAGCTTCAGCAGCTGGGTTAGATAATGCCTGGTTAAAAGCTGCTATCAATCACTATTTGACAGCACCAGCACCATCGAATCGCATGAAAAAAATAGCAGGAGGTTCGCCAAACTGTTCTACAAAGGTGGCGGCTGCGCCAAGGCAGCAGGGGGGCAGTTCATCTTTCTCATCTCCTCCTCTTAAAACTGCCACTGCTCCCATACCAAGAGCACTTCCTACAGTCAAACCCCCAATTTCCCAAGAGGCTATTGACCAGTTGGAACAAGCAGTGCGTTTAGATGTTGCACCCAACTCCAATGAGCCGATTGACAACAACCAAGCGATTGCTCTCCAGCAAGAGCTAGAAAATCTGATTGGTCGCGTGGAAAGCGCTCATCTAGCGGTGTCAGCAGATGCGGCTAACGAAGGCGTTGGGATATCTGAGGAAAAGCAGTCCTCTAGGCATCTGGACACCTACACCTCCCAATCTGTCAAGGAGCAGCCAATGCAATTGGCCTCAACTAAATTGGGGGGGCTAGCCATCAGTAAAGACCAAGCCTTGGCACAGGTAAGGGTAATTTCCAGAAACTTACCCCAATTGATTGCACAAAAAAATTACGCTCTGGCTCGTCAGCAGTGGTTAGTAGCGAAGACGATTTTGTGGCAGCAGTTTCCTGTTGATCAGAGACTGGCTCAACCAGAAATCCGGTCAGTTTGGTTAGATCGAGGGACGATTGTTCGTGCTGGTAGCAAGGCGGGGCTAGCCCAGATTTTTGATCGCCTAGCCCAAGCTGGGATTAATACTGTCTTCTTTGAAACTGTTAATGCTGGCTATACCATTTATCCGAGCCAAGTAGCAAAAGAGCAAAACCCATTAATTCGTGGGTGGGACGCACTGGAAGATGCAGTGAAATTAGCCCATGAGCGCGACATGGAATTACACGCTTGGGTTTGGACTTTTGCTGCTGGTAACCAACGCCACAATCAGATTATCAACGTTAATCCTGATTATCCAGGGCCAGTACTGGCGGCTCATCCCGATTGGGCAAACTACGATAACCTTGGCAATATGATTCCCGTTGGTCAGAGCAAGCCATTCTTTGACCCAGCCAACCCCGAAGTGCGGCAGTACTTACTCAAGCTATACGAAGAAATCGTTACTCGCTATGACGTGGATGGTCTACAGCTAGACTACATTCGCTACCCCTTTCAAGATCCATCAGCAGGCCGAATCTACGGCTATGGCAAAGCTGCAAGAGCACAGTTTCAGCAACTTACTGGTGTAGATCCGATAAATATTTCTCCCAGTCAACCAGAACTGTGGCAAAAGTGGACGACATTTCGCACCGAGCAAGTTGATAGCTTTGTCGCCCAAGTATCACAGCAGTTGCGACAAAAACGACCGAATTTGATTTTGTCGGTTGCAGTATTTCCTTTACCGGAACTAGAGCGAATTCAGAAAATTCAACAAAACTGGGAAACTTGGGCAAGGCGGGGGGATGTAGATTTAATTGTTCCCATGACTTATGCTCTGGATACTTCCCGCTTCCAACGTCTAGCCCAACCTTGGATCGCCTCTAAACAATTGGGAGCTACATTGTTAGTGCCGGGAATTCGCTTACTTTCTTTGCCAACTGTTGGAACATTCGATCAACTCCAGTTGGTAAGAGACTTGCCCGTTAGTGGTTATGCTCTCTTTGCCGCAGAGAATTTTAACAACGAGCTACAAAAACTCTTTATTAGCACCCAAGGTAGGGTTCAATCCACAACATCCACTAAAAGTGAACCTATTCCTCACCGCCAGCCTTTTCAAACTGCCGCTATCCGTTACACCGCGCTGCAACGGGAATGGAAATTTGTTTTCCAAAATGACCAACTACAAAGACCTGCTCAGAAAATATCAGATTTTAACAACCAGGCAGAAGTTTTACGCAGTGCTTTAAATCAGCTTGCTGCTTCTCCTTCTCCTAGTAAGTTACTAGTGGCAAAAGCCTCTCTAACTCGGTTCCAGTCTCAATTTCGGGTATTGATGAGCCAAGAGCTTAAGTCAAATTCCTATCAAGTCAAAGTTTGGGAAAATCGGCTTGTAACTATAGAAAGGCTATTACGTTACGGCGAACGGCGGGTGCAGTTACGTCCTTAGTGAAGAAGCAAGGAGTAGAGGAGTAGAGGAGCAGAGAGGCATAGGAGTAGAAGAAAAATAAAAATTCCTCATGCCCTCAACTAGCTGGATATAAGCTAGTTTGTAATTCTTAACACAGTTTGTGCTGTATTTACATGCCAAATATTACTACTTGTTTGGCGTCAAAATATTAGAAAATACTTAAGTAAGGAGTTTTAGATAACTATATTTTTAATAATAGCTATCGGAAAAATCCATGCAAGCCTTACCTCAACTTCTAAGGTTATAAAGCCTAGGGTAAACAATTGACTGTTAGCCGCGGATGGTTGTGCCGAAAACACTACTATTAGATGCGATCACACTGATGGCAGCACGGTTTAAAAGTGTCTTGTTTTCTTTATGTTTACAGGTATTAGAGTACTTCACCAAGCATTATATGGTAAGGCTTCTAGCTTCATTCACTGACTTGAAAACAGCCAATATTTATGAAGTTATGCATATCTTGCTCATGACATATTCAATGTATAAGTTTTAAACACAGCCTCAATGCTATCACTGGTACACTAGCAGTTAGATTTACTGCCATTTCGTAGATAACCAAGATCAAATTTTTGGTTTTGTCAACTCTGAAAGTATTTGTCAAGCAATAGCACAAAAAACACATAAAACTAGAGGGAACGCTAGTTTTATTGCCTTTGAAGTAGCACATCAGATTCTCTTTAACAGACAATTACCCAAGTACAAATGGTTACTAGCACGCGCTATAGTACTGACAGACACGACAAACTGGCTTGCCTCATTGGAGTTTCTGTGAATAGTACTTCCCCTGTACAAGCAGAAGTATCATTGCGTGAGAGTGAAAGACGATTTCGCGCCATCTTCAACGGCACCTTCCAGTTTACCGGGTTGCTGATAACAGAGGGGATCGTGCTAAAAGTTAACCAAACAGCACTCGGTTTTGGGGAACTACAGCCACAAAATGTAGTTGAGCATCCATGTTGGGAAATATGGTGGACGCTACTTGTCAGCCAACAACATCTGCAATATTTACTTTCCCCCAACCCAGCAGTAATTTACAGCTGTAAAAGTTACAGAAATTTTGGTAATACATTTATTAGCGAAAATATTGTGGCTATCACGAGCTATCAAGCGCGGAAAATCCTCGAAGGACTTGGCTTCTGGGCTAGCCATCTCCATCCCGTATTGAAATCCTTTTATCGCGTCAGGAATGTTGGCAATATACTAGGGATTAGATTAAGAATGGCAATTTTAAAGAAGTGTACATATATCCAAACGTAAAATATTTTTCCAAATTAATTTGGGAGTTAATCCAAAATTTGTTGTGATGTTGACGTTAAATAATACAATATAAATTGAGGTAAATTATGCCCAAAATTTTAATAATAGAAGATGAAGAAGCAGTCCGTGAAAACATTTTAGATTTGCTAGAAGCTGAGGATTTTGAAACTATTGCTGCGCCTAATGGCAGAATCGGGTTACATTTAGCTATTTCCGAAGTTCCCGATTTAATTCTCTGTGATATGATGATGCCAGAAATTGATGGCTATGGCGTGATAACAGCATTAAGGCAAGATCCATCGACGGCAACAATTCCTTTCATTTTTCTCACTGCCAAATCTGCCAAATCTGACTTCCGCCAAGGTATGGATATGGGTGCCGATGACTATATAACTAAGCCATTTACTCGGGCTGAGTTATTAAGTGCCATCATGAACAGGTTGGAAAAATACGCTACTTTAAAAAGGTATTTATCCCCTCAAACGGTAATTAACAACTTGTCTCCCAAAAAACAGTTGTTAGAAATTAGCCTACACCGTGCTATCAAACAACATAATTTCCAAGAGTTTGAAATTTATTATCAACCAATAGTCGATATTTCTTCTGGAAAAATAGTAGCTGCTGAAAGTTTATTGCGCTGGCAAAGTCCAGAAGTGGGAATGGTTTACCCAACAGAATTTATTCCGTTAGCAGAGTCTACAGGCTTAATTGTTCCTATTGGTAAATGGGTCTTGAAGAGTGTATGCAAACAAATTAAAAGCTGGCGTAATGCTGGAATTAAATCTTTGATTGTTGCTGTCAATCTGTCAGTAATTGAATTTAATCAACCAGATTTTATTCATAAAATAGTCAATTTTATAGCTACCAATGATTTGGAACCACATTACTTAGAAATAGAACTCACTGAGAGTATGATTATGCAAGATGTAAATAGTGCGATCGCTACTATGAACAAATTGCAATCTTTGGGTGTAAAAATTGCGATTGATGATTTTGGAACGGGCTACTCTTCTTTAATTTATCTAAAAAATTTACCAATTAACACATTAAAAATAGACCGTTATTTCATCCACAATGTTGCTACTGATCCGCAGAAGTCAGCCATTACCAAGGCATTAATTCAAATGGCTCAAAATCTGAATTTAGATGTAGTTGCTGAAGGTGTAGAGACAGAAGCAGAACTGTCTTTTTTGCGCCAACACAACTGTAATTCTATGCAAGGCTTTCTATTCAGTCATCCATTGCCAGCAGCAGAATTTGAAAAATTTTTATTTACTAACAAATGCTTATATGTGTAAATATTGTTAAGGAGGCAGAAGGCAGGAGGAATCCCCATAAATAAATTTAAGGGATTTAATAAGGACACCGTATTTTTTGCGCTACGCGTCTCAAAATACATTTTTTACCTTTGTTCATAAATAAATTTACTTGCTCTGTAACCCTCTTAGCAGAGGGAAGAATTATTTTCTATAACCTCCTGCCTCCAGCAAGAACTGCCCTCTGCCTTTCTTCGGTCATTAGTCTTTAGTCGCCGGTACCTTGGTAGGTTGACTAACCAATAAAAATCAAACTTTAGACTGGCGACAATTATTAATTCTTAAGTCTAGAGTAGAAAAATTGTGTATAGTGTCTACCACCATGAAAGTTCTCGCGCGTTTCTTGCTGCCAGTTTTTTTACTGACCTTGGCAGCAGCCTGTAACCAGACTCGCGCTTCTTCAGATAATCCCATACCACAAACATCTGTACCTTCTGCTCAACTAACACAGAATCCTACACAACCAAAAAATATTGTCCGAACTGAAGCACTTTCACCCACACCTATCCGAATCAATCTGAAGAATTTACCAGCACCCTTCGCAACAGAAAGCGCTTCCAAACGACCTGAGGTTGTGCCCATCCCGCAAAATCCGTTGCTGCGTGTACCACCAGGCTTTACAGTTAACGTCTTTGCCGAAGATTTAGATGCTCCGCGCTGGCTAGCTTTAACCCCCAGTGGTGATGTACTAGTGACTGAAACCGGGCGAAATCGGATTCGTCTGTTGCGTGACAGCAACGGCGACGGCGTAGCTGATGTTCGAGAAACCTTTGCTACTGGGGACAACGGACTCAATAGACCCTTTGGTATGGCTTTTGCAGGTAATTCCTTTTTTCTAGGAAACACAGATGCTGTGGTACGTTTTCCCTATAGCCAAGGTCAAAAACAGATTACAGGTAAAGGGAAAAAAATCGCCGACTTGCCTGCTCAAGGTTATAACAATCATTGGACGCGTAATGTCGTTGTCTCGCCCAATGGTAATAAATTATATGTTTCAGTTGGTTCAGGAACCAATGTGGATGAAGAACCTTTACCACGCGCTTCGATACAGGTGATGAATTTAGATGGCTCCCAGCAGCAAACTTTTGCTTCCGGCTTGCGTAACCCTGTTGGTTTAGACTTTCATCCTGTAACTAAGGAACTTTATACAACTGTCAACGAACGCGATGGAATTGGTGATGAGTTGGTTCCAGACTATCTGACACGCGTTAAACAGGGGGCATTTTACGGTTGGCCTTATGCTTACCTGACACCAAACAACCTAGATCCGCGGCAAAAGACGGATGGCAAAAGTAAACGCCCCGACTTAGTAACCCGTACCCAAACGCCAGATGTGCTGTTCCAGGCGCATTCAGCAGCATTGGGTTTGCAATTTTATGATGGTAAAACGTTTCCAGAAAAATACCGGAATGGTGCTTTTGCTGCTTTTCGTGGTTCTTGGAATCGCGATCGCGGCACTGGTTATAAAATTGTATTTGTTCCCTTCGATGCTAAGGGGCGATCGCAAGGCTATTACGAAGACTTTCTCACAGGATTTTTGCTAAATCCCTCTGTACCAACCACCTGGGGACGACCTGTAGGTTTACTCGTGTTACCAGATGGTAGTTTACTACTAACAGAAGAAGCCAATAATCGGATTTATCGGATTCAGTATACGGGGGAGTGAATAATTCATAATTCAGAAATTCAGGGATGGAATCCACTACCAGGGGTCAAGTTAGAGCACTTGTCATCAATAGAGATATTGCTACCATTTCCATCCTCAGGTTTATGGTGTTTACGCTAGATTACTTAAAAATACTGATAATCATCTGGTTGAGAAATTAGTTATGGCTCAGAATGAAAATAATACTCAGTCGAATATCAACGAATTGCCTCCACATTCAGGTACACGATATTGGGGTGAAGTGGAAGTGATCGAAGAGGGAGAAACCTATAGAATTAGTCGTGTTGAAATCAAGCCCAGGCATGGTATTAAACCGCAAATCCATTATCATCGTAATGAACATTGGGTTGTAGTCTCAGGTGTAGCAAAGGTGACATGTGGTGATGCGGAAATATTACTGAATCGAAACGAATCAACTTATGTCCCCGCAGCAACACTACATAAGGTAGAAAATCCAGGACATATTCCGCTAGTTATTCTGGAAATTCAAAATGGTGAATATTTGGGCGAAGATGATACTGAGCGTCCTTATGACTTAAATTTGGTGAAACCTGTAACTGAGGGTCAGTAAAGGCTAGAGGGGACAAGGAGAATAACTATTCCCAATGTCCAAATCAAAACCACCCTTCTTGTTCCAGGGTTTCAATCAGCTGTAAACCACGGGGATCACCTACTCCTAACAGTGAGGCTTTAGCATCTTCCCGGACTCCTAAATCTTGGTCTTCAGCAAAGGCTTGAATTAGGGCATCGATCGCTGTGGCATAAACTACATTAGAAGGCAATTCGCGGCACAGCTGACCAATTGCCCAAGCACTGTTGCTCCGCACTGCTGCCACTGGATCTTTGACTAAGGCTTCAATTAATGGCGGTATTGCCCCGATAACTGCTTCATAACCCACCTCTGCCATCTGTGCCAAGGCGCTAGCAGCCCACAAACGCACTGCGGAAATGTCAGTTCTTAGGGCATCTGCTAGGGGCGGTAAAGAACGGCGATCGCGACAGTTTCCTAAAGCCCAAACAACGCCTTTACGCACATAGCCATTCCAATCACTGTTTAGTTGAGCAATTAATGGACTTACTGCCTCTGAACTAGGATTGCGTCCGAGGCCATATGCTGCACTCACCCGGACTAAGGGACAGGTATCACTTAACAGGCGAATCAGATGGGGGACAGCACGCGCATCTTCTATATCACAAAAAGCACGCGCTGCTAACATGCGTTGCTGGGGCTGGGGATTTTCCAGGAGGGCTAGCATCACTTCTGGATCTGGCTTTGCCACAACTGATTCGGCAGTTAGTGGCTCTATTTTATCTAGGGGGCTTTCTAGCTCCTCCTCAATATCGAGTAGGCTTAGATCGTCTTCGTCATACATAATTTCATTTCAATCCCTTTTCGGGATTAACACATAATCCCCCGCGCCAATAAGTTAAAGCTTTATAAGTATTAGTTGCGTAATTATACACTTTCCTTTCCCCTCGTTGAGTTTTATCCAAACGAGAATCGCAATAACTCAGACGCTAAAGTATGTTACTGCTATCTTAATAGTTTATTTTTCTGCACTCAGGAATTTTACCATCCACAGGGATTGGGTTTGATAACCCAACTGATTGTAAAGATTTAATGCGGGTTTGTTTGATTGAAAAACTTGTAGTCCAATCTGGCGATCGCCTCTTTGAATAGCCCAATTTTCTACATATTGCATCAAGGCTGTACCAATACCACGCCGCCGATGTTCTGGCAAAACGTAGAGGATAAAGATGTGGGCATGACGGTTACCATGCACTTGATCTATGGCATTGCCCACCCAAAGGCAGGCGATGGGGGAATGAGGAGATGAGGAAGACAAGGGGGATAAGGTAAAATTTTCTCCCTGATCCCCCTTACCCAAAAAATCGACCCACCACAAGGGTGTATCGCTGGAAAAGTATTGTTTAACTGTTTGTTCTAGGTGAGAAAAATCCTCATTGGGAAAAAGATCCTCGTAAGTTCGCTGCATGAACTTAAGCAGCAGCGCCCGATCCAATGTGGAACCACGGCGAATAATATACCCCGGTAGTAGTTGCTCAGACACTTCTAACGTTTATTAACTTAGCTAGCTGAGTTTTGTGCTGCTGGTGGCAAATTAGCAGGAGTGGGTTGAGAACTTACCCCCACCTCTTCTATTGGTGCGGGTGCTGCCATATCAGAGGGTAAAAATATGCGGGCGCTGACTGCCACTAGGGCAAAGACAAATACCAAAACTACAAGCAAGGGGGCGATATACTGACGAAAAATAGCCATATTTTAATTGCAGGGAGAGCTAGGAAATTTTATGAGAGCCTAGCTGAAGATTTGTGAAGTATTCTTGATTTATTTTAGCGATTTTCTGCACACGGAAATTGAAAATTGGGAATTGGGAATGGGGCATTGGGTATTGGGCATGGTTTATTCCCCTTGTCCCCTCATCTTTCCACTCCCCCTGCTTAAGGGCTATTGGCGATCGCGCTCCAAGTCATCGAGCACTCTCTCACAATACCAATTCTCCGGCATCCCAGGATAAGTCTCCTTTGCCTGTTCAATTAACCGTTCAGCAGCAGCAGTGTCACCGGATAACTTAGCGATTAGCCTGTTTTTGAGATAGCTATCAGATACACCATCATCTACTTGGTTTGATATCCCTTGATTTATAGTTGATGGGCGGGACTGATCTCTTCGCAACTGCCAAAATAAAACGTAATAAAGTGTACCAAAAATTAAAATTAGGCTGAGTGTTCCGAAAAAAGTTAGGAGGTTAAATGCTAGAAATCCCAAAACTAACTGTGAGAGAACATAGCCAAGTAATAAACCGGTGAGTAAGAGGATGAATGTGCCGACAGCAATAACTACTTGATTCCCCATATATCCTCTTCTTCGTCCTCAAGTCCTGGTCTGGATACTGCCACTGGCTGAGGGTTCCAGGGGGCAAATACTGGTAATAGGAGTAGTCCTGGGACAGCGGCGGCGATGGTAATTAAGAAAAATATAGGCCAACCCGTAATTTGGGCGATCGCGCCTCCAGGGGCCGCTAGAATATCGCGGCTGACAGCCATCAAGCTGGATAACAAAGCATATTGAGTTGCGGAAAACCGCTGGTTACAAAGACTCATCAAAAAGGCAACAAAGGCTGCTGTCCCCAATCCACCACAAAATTGTTCTATATTGATGGCAAGTACCATAGCTTGGTAGTTTTTACCGATGTATGCTAGGAAAAAGTAAGCTAAATTACTTACTGCTTGTAGAATACCAAAAACCCAAAGTGATCGATTGATGCCAATAGCACTCAAAATTGATCCACCGGCTAAAGCGCCGACAATCGTAGCAATTAATCCCATCCCTACTTGAATTGCCCCAATATCGGTTTTGGTAAAACCCGTTTGCAGCAAAAAAGGCGTGGTCATATTGCTCAACAAAGCATCACCTAGCTTATATAAGGTAATGAATGCAAGCATTAGAATACCTTGGATGATGCTCTGACGCTGAAAAAATTCCTTAAAAGGCAAGATTACAGCATCACTTAGAGAAGCTGGAGGGCTAATTTCCTTGGGTTCCGGTGCGAGCAAGGTGGCAAGAATACCAATTACCATCGTCCCTGCCATAAACAAGTAAACCGATGACCAAGGTAGATTGTCAGCAAGTATCAAGGCTAAAGCACCTGCGACTAACAAGGCAATTCGATAACCTAAGATAAAAACGGCTGCACCAGCCCCCATTTCTAGTTTTTCTAAAACGTCGGTGCGGTAAGCATCAACGGCGATATCTTGAGTCGCACTGATAAAAGCAATAACTATAGCATTGATGGCTAGCAACTGTAATGCTTGTTTAGGTTGTTGAAAACCCATGACTGCGATCGCTATGATCAAAGCAATCTGAGTCAAAATTAACCAACCCCTTCGTCGTCCCAAAATTGGTAGGGTGAACCTGTCCAGCAACGGCGACCACAGAAACTTCAATGAATAAGGTAAACTAGCGAGGCTAAACCAACCAATAGCGGCTAAATCTACCTTCTCTACGGTCATCCAAGCCTTTAAGGTATTACCGATTAACAATAACGGTAAACCCGATGAAAAACCTAAAAATAATAAAGCCGCCATCTTGCGACTACCGAAAACTTCTAGTAGGGATTTAATTTTCCTCATATTTTCAACTTTTTGCCTCTTTTGAGGAAATATCAATAAAATACGGCGAGGAAATGCAAAAGTATATCATGTAATTAGTACCTATAAGGGTTTGGATTATCCGAGTGGCAGCAGTTCCAAAGTAATCCCTATCAAGGATCGAAACTTACCATAGCTGCTGTGTGATTTTCCGCAAACATGACAAACTACCAAGATTTACTTGGGTTAAATACAAATTCAGGATAACCTTATAGCGTCAGCGTTTTCTTAACTTTCTTGAATTGTATAAACTTGATGCCCCCTGATTTCTACTCTGTGTGCGGCGAGGCATTTTTCCCAACCTTCACGCGTACCGATGGCGCTTTTGTCCTTGAGCAATCCTAATTCTTGTTCTTGTTGAGTGAGTTTAGCAAATTCTTCGTAACCAGGGTAGTTGCTGGCAACAAATGTTTCTTTACGGTGCAAAATCGGCGGATTTGCCCTAGTTTCGTAGTCTCGGTGAGTGACGAATAGGGTTTTTAAATCAATACCTATGCTGGCTTTTAACGCCGGGTGGGGATCTGTGTCGAATTCGGGGTAAGACAGATAAGATATTTGCGGCTTATCAGTGTGATATTTGATTAATGTGGCTTCATCGACACGCCCAATGGTACGGCTAGCGCAACCTTCACAGATTCGTAGCACGGGATCAAGTGCTGCAAGTGCCGAAACATGGACGTAAAGGGCACCGCGCGTGTGTTTACCAATTTTGCTTTTTTCGCAAGCAGTTTGAATCACCCCAGATTTACCTAAGCTGAAAAGCTTTTGGTCGGCTACTTGACAAGCTTCCTCGTAGCTACTAAAAAAGGCTTTGATATCGTGGCGCATTTCTGGCGCTAGCTTTTGCCATGCAGGGCGTTTATCAAAGTGAGTCAGGGCGAGATAAACTTGGATATCCAGAGAACGACGGTAAGCGATCGCATCCCATTCAGCCTCATCAGTAGCTTGCAAAACTACACCAAAGGCGCGGCGAAAGTTACCAAATTCGCTCAGTAATTCCTGTTCATTTTCCAATTCGCCTTTCACGGGTAGTCTACCGCGCTTGGTAAAAAAAGCCATTAATGGTCGCAGCTGTTCTTGATAGTCTTCAAACCGCTTGGTGGGGATACGGACTCGCGGTGTAGAAGTCGCAGAAAAGAAGCGGATAGCTTTGTAACTTTCTTTTTCAGCTTCATCTCGAAAAACAAAGTAAACACCTAGTGCGATCGGTACTGCATCTACATTTAGGACTTCATCAATATAAGTTTTGAGTTCTTCTTGTTCGTAATATTTCTGAAAAGTATTGCGGCGCGTCACAATGCCATCATTGTAAGCAAGTTGGGTTTTACTGGGAGCGTTAATCAGGATTTGAGCTGCGACAATTAAAACTTTCCCGGTGAGTTCCCAAGCTTGGATTAGGCTTTGACGGCGTTCCTCTGAGTCTTCAATGACGTTGAGGACATAACCCAAGTTGACCACATCGGCGGGAGTGCGTGGTACATCTGGATAGTAGTAAGGGTCCCAGCCTGCACTGGTGTAGCCTAAGTTTTTTACTCGCTGGACATCACCACCATAGCCGCAACCGTAGTCAAAAAAAGTGGTGTCTGGATTCAGAATTGCCGATTCTATTGCCAATCGCACGGGGCGAGATATGTCAGTGCGAGCGATCGCAGCTTTATGACGCTCGATTTCTAGCGCTTCAGGCATAATATTAGGTGTCAGTTAACAGTCAACAGTTAACAATCAACTAATATCCTTTCAATTTTTAACAGCCAGTTCAATTAAATCTTCAATTTTCTTGATATTTGGATCGCCTGCTAAGTAGCCAATACCACGATGCAAATGTAAGCGGAATTGGGTAGCGAGGGTTTCTTTGTCGGTGGCATAGCCGTCATTATGACAGCGTTGCTTGAGGGCGAGGAGGAGAATATCGGACATTTCGCCGCCAAAGACGCGCCAACTCATTTCGACATTGCTATCTTGGGGAATTGGGACGGGGGAGGGTGCGGTTGCTTCTGCGAGGGAACGACAAAACGCCCAACGACATAGGATATTCCATTGGTCGATTTTGGTGCTGCGCTTAAGTTTGGTAAGTTGGTCTTTAGCTGTTTGGGAAAGTTTAATTCTTTCGATTGGGGATTCCATAATAATTCGTAATTCGTAATGACGCTCGAATACTCGCTAACGCTACGCTAACGTAATTCGTAATTTATTTAGATTGAGATTCTAGTTTTCCTTTTAGATGGGGAAACATAGATATTATGATTTAAAAGACAAATATGGTAACTAATAGTAGCATTACTGACCGGACAAGAAGTTTTGCGGTAAGAATTGTTAAAGCTTGTTGCTTTTTAGATGAGAAACCTGGAGTTTATCGAATTCTCTCTAAACAATTACTTCGTTCCGGTACTTCTATTGGTGCAAATGTTCGAGAAGCACAGTCTGCCCAATCTAATAAAGATTTTATCAATAAATTAGAAATTGCTTTGAAAGAAGCCAGAGAAACACAATACTGGTTGGAAATATTAATTGAATCCGAACTAGTGGATAGACACAAATTTCAACTACTTCTCCAAGAGGCAAATGAAATTGGCAAAATTCTAGTTGCTTCCACCAAACGACTTAAAGGTAAATAATTACGAATTACGTTAGCGTAGCGTTAGCGAGTATTCGAGCGTCATTACGAATTACCAAAAGTAGCCTGGTTGTATAGTAGTTTGGCGGGTAGTGGAGTCGTATTTGAGGAGGTATTCGCGCGCGATCGCTTCGTTTTCTCGCAGTGTTTCTACTTCTTTTTTACCAATCTCAGTATCCGTAGATAACAAAATAACTTGGTGGCTGGCGGATGGAAAGTAACGTTCAACTAAATTACTGCGGTGAGAGGAGTCTAGTCTACCTAATGGCGTATCGATGGCTACTGGTAGGCGGTGTCCAGAGACTTTGGCTAAACCCCAGAGGAATGCGATCGCAAGTAGTTGTTTTTCGCCAGCAGAGAGGCGATGTTTAGGGACAGGTTTACCATTTAAATCGTAAAGCGAAAGGCTAAAAGTTTTGGTATCAATGGTGATACGACGCACTAAATCTGATTTATGCAGGAGATAAAGGAAGCAATTTTTAACTTCTTCCTCTAATTTATTGAGTTTTCGCAAGGTTAATTTTTCACGAAAAATTTTGAGTGTATCTTGAACTTTTGCTACCGATGAAATAATATGTTTATTATTAGTATGTTTAATATTTTCTACTGTATATTCACTTAATTGTTTTTTTGATTTGGCAATAATAGTTTCTAATTCAGCTAGACGACGGCGGATTGTTTCATAATTTGCTTTAGCTTCAGCGACTTGGTTTTGTGCAGCTTCTAGTGACTTACGCAGCTTTGTATAATCTTCTGGTGCTGCTGCTGTTTGCACTTGTCTTTCCAAAGTGTGAATTTCTTCTTCTTTATTTTTGAGAATAGTTAATTTCTCTTTCGCAGAAAGTTTAGAATTTTGCAAGTGATATATGACATTATCTAGTTGACTTAAAGTTTCATCATCAGCTAATAACCAAGGTGCTTCTATCTGGATAGTCTTTGTATATAAACTATCTACATCTTGGATTAAAAATGATTGGATTTTTTCAACTTGTATCGGCGAAATCTCTACTTGATTTAGCCAAGTGAGTAAGCGCTGATCTCGTTCAAGTAGCAAATCTTTAGAAATTTGTACCTGTTGATGGCGAAATTCTTTTTCTCCCTGTGCTTGCGCCTGAGTAAGCAGATTGGGAATTAATGCTAGAGGTAAAACATCAGCTGCTAATTCAGACATCGACTGACGTACTTGTTCAATTTCCGCAGTTTTTGTATCCTGTTGTAATTCTAGTTGATTGCGTTCTGCTGCAATCTTCCCACCTTCAGAAATAAATTTATCAAAGGCTTCTTGCTGCTTTTGTTCTAACTCTTCTACCTGATTTTTGAGAGTTTCTAATTTATCTCCTGTTGTTTGATAATCTTCTTGCTGTTGGGTTAACCTAGTTTCAATTTCCTCTAGGTTTGCTAAATCTTTACTATTACCAACTTCTTTAACTTTACGGTTAACTAAGATATCTAAATCAACTGCTAAACGATCTGCTAACTCTAAGCCTAAAAGTCCACGAATTGCATCTACTACAACTGGTGGTGGTGTTTCCTGTTCTGCAAGTTCTTTAACCTGTTCACCATCAAAGAGAAATAAGTTAGAAATACCTAATGGCAAAAGATTTTCAATATATTCATCCCATATATTAACTAAAGCATCAGGCCATGTATCACTGTCACCTAAAATACCTAACGTATCTTTACCGTCTTTAGGATTTTTTGTCCAACTACGGACAACACGGTATTTTATTGGTTTATCATTTTCGATATGTTCAAAAAGTAATTCAACACGGGTGTCTGCAACTGGATCAATTTTGTTGTTAACACATTGATTGAGAAAATCGCTATAACTTAAATTACCACGGGTAGAACATTGGGCACGGTGGCCATAAAGGGCGAGACGAATGGCATCCATGAACGTAGTTTTTCCACCGCCATTCATCCCACCTAAGAGGATAATTGGACGCGAGTTTTCTTCATCAGTTTTTGGGTTAAGATTGATTACCTGTTTCCCACTGTAGGGGCCGAAGTTTTGTAATACGAGTTCAAGAAATATCATAATTATTTGAATATTTAAGTACTAGAATACACTTTGCATTTTTGCGTATTCTGGCGAAACTATTAATGGTGTTTACCTTTAAATTTTATATTTGCCCAATTTTGAGGTTTTACATCAGGTTCTGTAGGAGATATGGTTGATATTTGGTCATTTGGGCTTATATTAACTTCATCTGGTATAGTTATAATTTCCTCTCTAACCTCGTCTTTTATATCAACATCTCCCAAAGTTAACTGCTTAAACTTTTCCTTAAATTTTATAATGTCACCATCAGTAATTGCTTCTCTTAAATCGCGTTTTAAATGAGCATGATTAATTGCATCTTTTTGGGAGCGCGAACTCGTATCAAAACATTTCTCTAGAGTGTTGTATATTCCTGTGCGACGAGCTTTTTTGCGATATTGGTATTCTGTGTCTAATAGCTTTGCCATGAGTTCCAAGTGCATAACATCGCCTTCACAGATTTCTTCTAGTACTGCCCATTCATCAAGACCTAAGAGGCTATAGTCAGCACCAGGACGGGGATCTTGAAATTCTTCGCCAGTCACTTCTTGATAAATCCGGGGTAAACTATCATCAAATTCGTGTCTTTCTTCTAGCCAAATGCGGCGAATTTCGCTCATTTCTTCTAGAGTAATTAGGGTGATATCGCGCATATTTTCTGGCGCTGTTTGACGAATTTGTTTTTCAACGGTAAGTAACTTTCTTAGCCAATCCTCCCGCGCTTCTTTAATAAACGGGCCAGGAATGTGTTCAATAGATATCCCATCTTCTAAGTTACGTTCATAAAGTTGGACACCACCATTTCTACGTCGGAAATCTCTTTTATCACGGGTTTCTTCAGCATCCAATTCTTTACGGAAATCAAGTAAAGGTTGCATCCACTCTTTCTCTTCGTCATTTTGAATCATCGCCGCCAGCGATTTATCTTGACTAACCAGCGTACAAACCCAGCAACCAAAACGCGAGCTACCACAACTAGGAGTAGATGTATCGACAACTAAAGGACATTCATTATCAGCAGAAGCACCTCGATACATGCTGAATAAATCTTTATTGCTGTACCCCCAAGGATTTTCCCATTGCATGAGATAAATCCAGACTTCATCATTTTGCCAGTCTTCAATAGGGCTATAAACTAAAGAGTTTGGCAAGTTCATATTAGGACTAAGGCGATCGCGGACTCGCTGGGCTTCAAATTTTTTCATTCGGCTAGCACGTTTTGTGCTTTCAGCTTTGCGAGTCCCCAAGACAACGATCGCTTCTCCACTCGCTCGGATCACATCACGAATAAAGCGGTTAGAGGGATTAATTTTTAGGCGTTCTGTACACCAACGAAATTTCCCTCTGGGTGCTGGATAACCTTTACCAATCAAACCGACCCAAAATGTTTCTTTAAAATCTGGTTGTAGCAAATGCGGTTCAAATGGTAATCCTTGCACTTGAGCTTCAGATTTCATCTGTTTTAAAGAATTGCGTACCCAAGCAGCAACGATAGGATTTTCTACCAGTGTGTCTGTAGTGATAACGTATATTGTTTTAGTTCGCTTTTCAGGTGGAAGTGCTGCGATCGCATTCCAAACTAATTGCAGTACACATGAACTATCTTTACCACCTGAGTAACCGACAACCCAAGGTATTTCATCTAAACAGTACAACTCTTGAATTTCAGTGGTGAGAGCTTGGATATCTTCCACTAAATCTGCTACAGTACGCGTCTCCTGACCTTTATTCTCTGGTTGTTGTGCTGTAGCCATTTCTCTCCTCCTACCTAAACAAGTATTTTTTTATATAAACGACCAACTAAACGCCCTTCAGACCAAAATTTACTGGCACACAAACAAAGCCCGCGTAGGCGGACTTTTTTGAAATTTTACCTGTATTATATATAACCGCAATAACTGCAAGCTTCAGTTATTCGTTGTTTGAGGATCAGCTTTTTAGAATAGCATTTTTTAAGAATTTTTAAAAAATAAATATTCTTACCTAATACTCTAGACAATGTAAACTGCTTTATATTCTATAGTTTTTAAAAATTAACAACATGAAAGACTTTGACTCAACTGCTGACATCGCTAGAGAATATCTGGAACGGGAAAACAAGGAAAAACAGGTACTATCTTTACTCCTGGAGAAGTTTTTAGGGAGAAAAGATCAGATTCTCGTGCAAAAAACCGAAATGGGCGGTACTGAGGCTTATGTTAGCTCTGTTACACTGGAATGGTTTGCAGGTCGGGTTCACTTCGCCTCTGGCTTACCTTTGTTTCAGAAAAAGTACAATCCTGAGACTGATAATGTCGAGATTGACGCGGATAGTATTGATGAAATTCAGCAACGTCCCCTTGATTGGTCACGTCAAGCGCCACTAGTGCAGTATTTGGCGGCTCGACACAACCATAAGTTTCCGCCAGTGTTGGTAGTAATTAATCAACCGTGGGTGGATAATCCCAAAGCTGCTGAGTGGGATAGTGGAGGACACGCCACAAAGTCTACTACTGATTTCATCCCCCTAGATAAAGACGGTAAGGTAGGCCTGCTAAATATTTCTGAAGATGATGTGACTATTTATGCACTAGATGGTCAACACCGATTAATGGGTGTACAGGGGTTGATGGAGTTAATTAAAACTCGTAAACTCCAGCGCTATAAAAAAGATAAAGGTGCTGATGACAGTTTTATTACAGTCAATGATTTGATAGAAAAGTACCAAGTAGACCTTGCTTATTTGCAAAATTTACCCAAGGAAAAAATTGGTATTGAGTTCATCTGTGCGGTAGCGGCTGGGGAAACTCGCACCGAGGCGAGGCGGAGGGTGAGATCGATTTTTGTTCATGTCAACCTGATGGCTGCACCCTTGACTAAAGGTCAGCTAACGCAGTTGAATGAAGATGATGGTTTTGCGATCGTTGCTAGAAGAATTGCAGTTACACATCCACTATTAGAACAACGACAAGAGCGCAATCCCCGTGTTAATTGGAATAGTGCAACAGTGGCTTCCAATTCTACAGTTTTGACTACTTTGCAAGCTCTGCAAGATATGTCTGAGCGCTATTTGGCTCAAAAGTTCCCTCACTGGAAACCCTTGGAGAAAGGTTTAATTCCCATGCGTCCAGAGGATGAAGAAATTGAGCAGGGAATTGAGGAATTTAAAAAGCTATTTGATTCTTTGGCTAGTCTTTCTAGTTATAAAATTTTAGAACACGAGGATACACCAGCTTTACGGCGTTTCAGCTTTGAGAAAGATGGAGGTGAAGGAAATATGCTTTTCCGTCCAGTTGCTCAAGTTGCATTAGCGCAAGCTTTAGGAATTTTGGTTTTTAAAAAAGGTTTTTCCCTCGTAGATATTTTTAATAAACTGCGGAAGTTTGACCAGCAAGGTGGTTTTAGTGGTATGGAATATCCCCAATCTCTTTGGTATGGGGTTTTATATGACCCAAATAAAAAGCGGGTACAGGTTGCTGGACGAGATTTAGCCGCGAAATTATTGGTTTATATCTTGGGTGGAATTCAGGAACAGATGGAACGTGCTGAACTTCGTAAAGCTTTGGCAGATGCTAGAACTGTGGAAGATAAAACTATAAGTTTTGATGGTGAGTTTGTTGAACCCAAAGCGGTAGGACTTCCACCTGTTTTATAATTGACACAGTTTTCAAGACTTTTTATTGTGGTTATTACGGTAGCTTAAGTATAATAAGAGCATATAGTGTAATCTGCCACTTTACAGGTATCTGTATGACTCAAACAAACCAAGATAATAACAATAATGTTTCCCCAGAGATTAAAGCTAATTTTATTACCTTAGTTGCGCCGCTTTTTTCGGAAAACCATATAGAGTCATGCTATCCAGGGCTGATTTTTCATCAGGGAAAGCGGAAAATGCTGCAAATTAATGTACCCGCCAAAGATTTGCCCGCTCTTCTTCAAGCTAAACCTTCTACTAAAAATGATCCTGATTCGGGTAAGAACCGTCCAGAGGTAAAAGGTCATGCTAAAGAAATAAAAGACTATGTTGTTGAACGCGCTCAAGTCGGCAAACCCTGGGTTTTAGGAACAATTACAGCTAATGTTGATGAACAACATATAAAAATACATGAATTAGGTAGGGGAATTTGTATAGTCGTTATTCCTAACGGAATTAAACTAGATATTACAGATGGACAGCACCGTAAAACGGCTATTCACGAATTAATTTTTAGTAATGAAAGCCACTTAATTGGTCGTGATCAGTTTGCTATTACATTGATTTTAGAGGGAGACAAGCGTCAGTGCCAAACTGACTTCCGAGATATGGCTCAAACAAAACAACTAGATAACTCATTGTTGTTATCATTTGGTGAGTATGAAGGTAGGGTTGGCATTACTAAAAATTTGATAGAACAAGTAGGAATGTTTAATGAAAAAACAAATAAAATTGGTAAAAATGCTAGTCAAAAACTAATTTACACAACTAATTTTATAGCCCGTTTTGTCAGTTGTGTATTTGCTGATAATACAAAAGATGAACTTAAAGGGTATGATGTTGAACAACTGTCAGAAGCTTTAGCAGAGTGTTTGAATAAGTTTTTCTCAGAATGTAAAGACACAAAAGATATTTCTGAAACACCTATTGACAAGCTTACTCCTCATCAATCAGGTGCTTTTAGGGAATCTTCTGTGCTAGGGGTAAGTGCTGGACTCGAAGTATTAGGGCGATTGCTATACTCCATTTATAACAAGGATAATAATTATTTTGATGAACAAAAAATTTCACAGCTAGCACAGCTAGACTGGTCACGAAAGAACAGTCTTTGGGAAACTAATCTAGTGAGGAAATCAGCTAGTGGTGACTACGAAATTTTAAATAAACCAACTCCCATAGCAGATGCAGTCAAGACAGTAAAAATCAGGCTAGGGTGGATGTAAATCATTACTTACAAGTACCACTTAAAAATCAAGAGAGGAATTTGCTTAAATCAAATTCCTCATCTTGTTTCTCTTCGCTCATTCGCTCATAACTGAGAAATAATAAAATTCGCTCTGAATAATCTACTGACCCACGCAATTCATTTTGCAATATTTCCAATCCACCATTAGCGTACTCTTCAAATATATGATTGCGTTGTCTTTCATATTCCTCTTCATTAATAGATAGTGTTTTTATATCTTTAGTTTCATTAATTGCTAATAATTTTATTAAAATATCATTTCCCATTGAGGCAAAATACTCTATCCTAATTGGCGATGGTTCCCTTTTAGAAATCTCTCCCAAAGCCACGCGCTTTTTATGTTTTGCACCCAAAGCTGCTGCAAACACAATCACATCAGCAAAAGTATTAAAAGGCCCTGTTCCACCATCTGAAGATGTTAAATCCTTCACCAACTCAGCCTTATCTTTAGCAACCCTGATTCTGCCAGTTTCCGCCATTGTTTTAATATCTAACGTGTAGCTATTTTAACTGAAAGTTATAAGCGAGCGATCGCACCTAATAGCCACATTATTTTATACTAGTATACAGGCGATCGCTAAACAAACAACTCATCCACCAACATAGCCCATCCTAATACTGCGGAATCAGCTTCTGCCACCTCAAAAGGGCGATGATTGGGGGTTTTTCGGGGATAATGACGCGATATACTCTGACAACTTCCTGTTTTAATACTCGCCCACTTGTTCGTCGGGAACATCAAAATATACTTTTTGATGAATTCATTAACCTTGCTACTGTTCATATCTGGATTCACAGAATTTGATTAGTAGGATAAGTTCTTAAAAGCTTTTTACCAAAATGAAATTCCTGGACTGGGTGAAGATGGACGATGGCATCGAGACATTAGGGAGACTTCAGAAAAAAGCTTGAATTAGATAATTCTTAAAAAGTAGCAAATCAAATACAGCAGTTTGCAAATAAGTTAAGTACAAAATGCAAACTTAAAATCAGCAGATATAAATAATTTTTATCTGCTGCATCCAAACCCTTAGTTTTATACTTCGTGCAAAACAAAACTGCTGTATCTGTCTTAAAATGGCGTTGTTTCACGAATAGGGAAAATGGTAAATTTTACTTCTAATAATCCACTCCCAGTTTAACCATGAACACGAAAGCTAAAACTAACAAGCCTCATGGTTACCAATTACAAGAAGCAACCAAACTAGCGACTATCTCAACTAGTTCTTCAGGATCAATCGGTTTCGATACATGAGTATCAAAGCCACCTTCCAAAGCACGGATACGATCCTCACTATCAGCATAGGCTGTTAAAGCAATAGCCGGGACTCGCCCACCATTCTTTGGGTTGAGCGCACGAATTTTGCGGATAAAAGTGTAGCCATCCTCCCCAGGCAACCCGATATCAGAAATTAAAACATCGGGTTGCAATTCGGATAATACTTGGCGTGCCGCATCTGCTGATATTACTGCTATAACTTTTGCTCCATCCATTTCCAACACAGTAGTGATGAAACAGCGAGTATCATTATCATCCTCAACTACCAGAATATCTAAACCAGCAAGAGTTCCAGAAGGTTCCATAAATGACATTTTATTCTAACTTTCTGTGACTTTTACCAGCTAAAGAAAAAATCAGGGCTTGAGAAACCCTCAAAATGACTTTTTCCACATGCCGTGAAAAGTCAGAACTATATAATCAACAATAAAACAAACAGAAGACGACTTCTAATCAATTTTAACAATTTATTTGTATCTAAATGCAGATATAATTCATAACCAGCAATCCTCCAAATGGTAGGTATAATTTATAATTATTTATTTAGATTATATAACCAATCATATAAAAATATTTTTATCCTATTAATTATAATTAAAACAATGCACTTGATGTAAAAACTATTGAGCCTTGAATAGAATTTGATTCTAGTTTTTACTCAATATGATTATTTACTAATACAAAGTTTTCAAGATAAATTTTGACGGATGATTATAAGTGATTTCTCCTAAATATTAGATAGATAAAATTAGGACATAGTATTAGCTTTTCAGCTTAAATATTTAACAATAAAATTACAAAATAATTTATTTAGTAAAATTTGGCGATAAAAAACCACATCAACAGCAGTAAGGAAATTCAAAAAATGAGTATTTTAGAGCAAACTAACTATGTTTTAACGATTCGCTAACTCTCTACAACTTTTTGGTTTGATACCATTCTTTTCTTCTTTATTAGCCTATTTGTATTTTTAATAGCTTTAGTTATTGCTAGTTCGGGTGAATGGTGGGGATCTCTCTTGTTACTCTTAACAGCATTTGGATTCTATATAGCATTGCAAGAGGTGTGGAAACTTCATGTAGTGAAAGATTGTAGTTTTAACAAAGCTCTTGGCAGGGTAACTATCAAATTTCACGGATTACAAACTAAAATAAAGGATTTGCCACTTCAAGATATTCGAGCAGTTGAGGTGAGAAAAACAACAGGTTTTGCCTATGGAGCCGTAATTGAAAATTACCAATTTTATGATCAAAACTGGAGAACGCCTTGCCCCTACGAAGGTATAGTTACTTCACTTGCTAGCTAATAGGCAATGTAAACCAGAAAGTTGCCCCTGCATCCAATGTACTGTTTACACCAATTTCGCCGCCGTGAGCATTGATGATTTGCTTACATAAATACAAGCCCAATCCCAAACTTACAGAATTGCGGATACTTGCACCTCGAAAGTAAAGTTCAAAAAGCCGATCGCTTTGTTGTTGACTAATACCCACGCCTTTATCACTAACAGTACAATAAATCATCTCACCTTCATGGTTAGCGTTAATTGTCAAGAGCAAACCAGGGGCGTTATGTTTCAGAGCATTGACAATTAAGTTAGAAAAAACTCGCCATAGTTGCGTGGGGTCTGCATTCACTAATGGCAAATCTGCGGATACCAGATTTGTCAGCTTGGCTTGATTTTGCTCTAGCAGTGGCTCTAAATCTGCGATCGCAGCTTCGACAACTGTCAGTAATTGTACGGTTTGACGTTGTAAAACAACACCTTGCACTTCGCTAACATGAGCTTCCATCAACGAATTAATTAAGTTCAGTTGGCGATCGCTACTTTGAATCATCCGCTCTAAAATTGAGCGTGAAATCGAAATATTTTCCTCTGGACGTGCAAGCAAATTTTTCAGCACCATTAAAGTACCCAGCACTGGGTTGCGTAAATCATGGGAAACTGCATGAAAAAATACCCGTAGTTCTTCTTCAGTTTGCTTGCGCTGGGTAATATCTTCAATCAAACCCTCGTAGTAAAGCAGTTTTCCTTGTTCGTTACGCACTGCGTAGGCTTTTTCCGAAATCCAGACAATACTCCCGTCTCGGCGATAAATTTGGGACTCAAACTCAGAAACGCTGCCATACTTTTCCATCAGGCGGACAAATTCTGCCCGACGGTTCGGATCAACGTACAATTGTTCAATAACAGTGGAATTTGCTGTTACCTCCTCCGCTAAGGAGTAACCATAAATGCGTGCTAAAGCAGGATTTGCCGTAATGTAACGTCCATCGGGACTACTTTGAAAAATACCTTCAACAGCGTTTTCAAAAATGCTGCGATATTTAGCTTCTGCAACCTTGATTTTTTGATAGGCAGATTCCAGTTCTTGACGGGCGTAAAATTCAGAACGTTGCAGGCGATCGTACAGATAAACACCAATATCACATATAACACAAAACCAAAAAATGTATAAAATGAACGTTACATTATATATTTCTGGGTATTCGGGGACTGGTGTTTTTAGCCCAAGTATCGTATTTACACCAAAGTAGTAAAACAGCACGCCCACTTGACATAGCAAGTGAAGAATCCAGCAGACTGGCATTAATACGGCTTGGCTTAAAAACAGCAACGACCAGCCGATGGTGTCGGCTAGTGCAAAACCTCTGATGGTTGCAAACAACTGTGATGCTAGACTAATTGCCCAAGAAGACCCCAAAAATAATAAATCTGGACGATCGCGACCTAACTTCGTTTTATGTAGGCCAAAGCAAACAAGTATACTCAAGAGCATTGCAATATTGATTACAAGGCGTTGAGTTCTAAGTACTTCTGGCAGACTTTCCAACTCTTTTAAGGGGAAAAAAAAGCCGTAAATGTCTCTCAAAGTAAAAGACAACAAACAAATCAGCGCCAGCCATAACCATAAACGCAATCTCTGCCACAAAAAGCGGTTGCGCCAAGCTGTGTAAAAAGTAGTGATTTCATCTGTTGTTGGTGCAGAAAAGGTTTGTCTCCACCAGCTTTGCACTGTTGTAAACGGAGTAGCCATTAGCATCCGAGCAACTTTGCCCATACCTTGAGGGTGTTTCCCTTACTCAACATTGCTATAAATAACACCCTCTCATTTTTTGGTGATTTATGGGCGATTTGTAGCGGATGAAGTTGCTAGAGGTAGTGTAAACCAGAAAGTTAACCCGCGCTTACGGTTACTAATAACACCGATTTCGCCGCCATGTGCTTTAATAACTTTCCGACAAAGATACATTTTTAAGCCAATGCTTGTGGAACAACAATCTTGGGGATCGCGGACATGCAGATCGAAAAGGCGATCGCACTCTAGTTTGCTCATTACCACACCGTCATCTTGAATCTGAGTGCGAATCATTCCCCCCTCAACGGTGGCACTCAGAATAAAATTTAATCCTGGTGGATTATTTTGCAAGCTATGTGTTATTAAATGTGCCAAAACTTTCTGCAATCGAGTTGCATCTGCCATTACTAACGGTAAATTGGCGGGAACCAAGTTCCTCAGAGTCGCTTGATTTTGTGTCAACATGGGTTCCAACTGGACGAATGTTCCTCCCAGTAGGGTGCTAAGTTTCACAGGTTCATGTTTGATGTCAATACCCTGTTTTTCACAGGAATTTATTTCTAGCAATGAGTTAATCATCGTCAACTGACGATCATTGCCTTGAATCATCCGCTCGATTATTGAGCGAGATACAGGAATTGGGGATTGGGCATAAGAGGCAGAGGGGCGGGGGGAAGGGTGCAGAGGAGAGGAATTTTCCCCCTGCCCCCTGCCCCCTGCTCCCTGCTCCCCACACCCCACTCCCTGATTTAATAAATTCTTTAACACCATCAAGTTACCCATCACCGAAGTTCGTAAATCATGGGCAACTGTGTGCAAAACTACATCTTTGACGCGATGCAATTCTTCAACTTCTTGCATTTTCTGCTGCAATTGTGCTGTCCGTTCTTCTACTTGGTGTTCTAAATTAGTGTTAAGTTCTGCTAATTCTTGGTAAATCTGGCTTTGGTGAATGGCGATCGCTACTTGTTCTGACATTTGCTGTAACAAATCAATTTCTATTGGTTGCCAATGACGCGAACCTGAGCATTGATTGGCAATTAACGCCCCAAATAATTCGTCACCTAGCATAATTGGTACAGCCAAACTAGCTTTCGTTTGGAATTTTTCACAGTGTGCCTTAACTTTGGGAGATACTGCCACTTGCGTTACGTCTTCAACGACACGCACAAGATTATCTTTTAGTAAGTTTCGCAATTCTTTCAGATAAGCTTCATCATTAGTAGACCATCCTGAGATTGATGGATACTTGGGATCTACTGATTCAGCAAGAGTTCTGATTTCTAAATTGGCATTATTTAAACCAATAAAAACTCGATCGGCTTGGAGAAATTGCCTGACTTCCGTCACGGTGGTTTGGAGAATTTGCTCTAAGTTAAGCGAAGACCGAATTCGCACTAAGGTTTCTGCTAACAAGCGATCGCGTTCTGCTGATAGACGTAATTGCGCTTCCACTTGCTTGCGTTCTGTAATGTCGTGATGGACGGCTAGGATCGAAGGGATACCATCCAAATCAATGACTTCGGCTGAAAGCAGTGTTGTAATTATCTTGCCAGACTTTTGCCGGAATTCAAATTCCAGGTTGCGAACAACTCCTGTGGCTTGTAAATTCTGCAACAAATTCAGGCGATCGCGATCGTGTACCCAAAGATTTAACTCAAAAGAAGTTTTACCAATCGCCTCATCTCGCTCATAACCTGAGAGTTCTACAAAGCTATCGTTAACTTCGATGAAGCGTCCTTCCTGGAGTGTGCTAATGGTAATTGAATCGGGACTGCAACTAAAAGCTTTAGCAAATTTTTGGGCAAGATTTTGTAAGGCAGCTTCCGCTTGTTTGCGTTCTGTGATGTCTCGGACAATGGCTAGTATTTCATCTTGACCACTCACTACCAACCGCGTCTCATAATCTCTGGCTCCCAAAGGCGTTGGTAGTTGGTATTCGCAAGTTTGCAAAGTTCCAGAATCTAAAGTTTTAGCGATCGCTTCCAGGCTAATTGCGGCAACATCACTAGGCAATAACTCCTGTACATGTTTCCCAACTATTTCTTCTCTCGAAAGAGTGACATTTGCTCCCTCACTTTTCAAATCTAGATACTCGCCATCGCGGCTAATGCGAAACATCAAATCGGGGATAGCATCCAAAATTGCTTGATACCGCGCCTCAGTCTCTTGCAATTTTTCTTGGGTTTGTTTTCGGTCTGTAATATCCATGACCAAGCCATTCCAAAGAAAATCGCCGTTAGGTTGTAATTCTGGTTGCGAAGTACATTGAATCCATTTAAGTTTGCCACTAGGTGTAATGATGCGACCTTCCCAATGCCAAGGTGTAAAATTTGTACTACAAACAGCTATAGATTCAGCAAAGGCTTTCACATCCAGCGGATGAATCAGTTTGTATAGCACCTGGAAATCTGCCTGTACAGTTTCTGGTTCTATTTCATACAAATATTCACAACCAGAACTGACATAAGGGATAAACACAGAACCATCCTGCTGTTGCAGAACTTGGAAAATTATTCCTGGTAAATTGACAGCAAGTTTTGAGAGCAGGTTAAAAGCCTCTTGCTGGCAATTTGGTGTATACAGCGATTTTACAACGGTTTCATCCACTCTTTGACCCTTTGATACACAAGCTATTGATTTACAATTAAAAGCTAGAATAAGCAATTTAACAGTTTTTATTTTGTGGGCATAATCGCTAACAGAATCAAAACTGCACCTTCTTTCAGAGTAGTTCCTGATGAGGCGATCGCATTCACCCAATCGGGTGAACGATTTGCCAGAGGGAGAATCATGTGACAAAAAAGTTAGTTGTAAATAGTGATCAACGACACTTTGTCACATTTGATCGCAATAATCAGATAGAAAGTAGTTTATCAATACATTTAATCTAGTTTTATCTAAAGAATAAATAGAGTTACCAACATATAGGAATTAATGATGGGTATTTCCGAGTGGATACTTTGTAATACGTCCAAGGAGACATAAATGCAATTACAACAGATATCAGTTTTGGAAGAAACTCTTTGGGAAGCAGTTCTCAATCGAGATCCCACTTTTGAAGGTAAGTTTTTCTACGGTGTTCACTCTACAGGCGTTTATTGCCGACCTATTTGCCCTAGTCGCAGACCGAATCGCAATCAAGTTTGTTTCTTCCAGTCGGCACAAGAAGCTGAAAACGCAGGTTTTCGACCTTGTAAGCGCTGTCAGCCACAATCTGAAAAATTTCTAAATCCCGCTAAGGCAAAAGTTTTAGCAGCATGTCGATACATTGAAGCACAAGTTGATCACATCCCAACCCTTTCGGAATTATGCTCTCAGGTGGGAATGAGTTCCAGTTATCTACAAAAGGTATTCAAGAAAATAATTGGCGTATCCCCTTTTCAATATGCAGATGCACTGCGTAGCCAACAATTAAAGCAGCGTCTTCAGTCAGGAGAGGAAATTGCTCATGCAGTTTATGACACAGGGTATGGTTCAAGTAGCCAACTATATGAGAAAGCACCTAAACAACTGGGAATGACACCAAAGACTTACCAACAAGCTGGAAAGACAATCAGCATTGTCTATGCGATCGCTCGATGTCCACTAGGATATTTGCTTGTGGCAACAACAGAGAAGGGTATCTGTGCCGTTAAACTAGGTGATGAAGCAGACAAGCTTGAACATACCTTGAACCAGGAATTTCACCAAGCGCACATCATGCGTGATGACCACACACACAAAGAATGGATACAAGCAATCCTCGACTTTATTGCCGGAGACGAGGTACATGTTGATTTACCGCTTGATGTCCGTGGGACAGCATTTCAAAAACAAGTGTGGCAAGCATTGCAAAAAATTCCCTATGGCGAAACCCGCACTTACACAGATATTGCTCGTGATATTGCCAAACCCCAGGCAGTCCGTGCGGTGGGTAATGCTTGTGGAGCTAATCCGATAGCGCTGATTGTACCGTGTCATCGGGTGCTGCGGAGCGATGGCAGTCTTGGTGGTTATCACTGGGGGATTGAGCGTAAACAAAAACTGCTTATACAAGAATCGAAATTTCTCAAAGATGACTCAAACACCTGAACTAGAATCGTTGACTCAAGAAAGTCTGACCCGTGGTTTAATGGTGCTTGCCAATCTTGATAGCGATTTGGCTCGGATTTTAGAAACACTGGGGCCTCCACCGATGTGGCAAAGAGAACCAGGTTTTGCAACGCTGTTGTGCATAATTCTGGAACAACAAGTTTCCGTAGCGGCTGCAAAGGCCGTATTTACCCGGCTATGTGGGGTTGTTGTAACTTTGACAGCAGAAAATTTTCTGATATTAGATGATGTTCAATTGAGAGGAATTGGATTCAGTCGGCAAAAGATTCTATACTGTCGTGGGTTGGCGAATGCGATCGCAACTGGTCAGCTTGACCTCAGCAAGCTGGAAAGAATGGACGAAACTACTATCAGAACTGAGTTAAAGCGCCTCAAAGGTATAGGAGACTGGACAGTTGATATTTATTTGCTCATGGCGCTGCAACGTCCTGATGTCTTTCCTAAAGGCGATTTAGCGATCGCGATCGCTTTACAAAAACTCAAAAACTTGGCGACGCGTCCAACACCAGTTCAACTAGAAGCAATGACACAGCACTGGCGACCGTGGCGAGCAGTTGCTGCAAGACTTCTATGGCACTACTACTTGAGTAATGCCCAATCTTCATAAACTTGCACATAATCATTGCTCCTTGGTACTTGGCAGTTTGTTTAATAAATATAATTAAATGGTAGAAAATCAATTAAGCCTAACACCAGAAAAAGCAGATAAAGCTTCAAAAATCCTGCCGATAATAACAGTTATAACCGCATTATTAGCTTTATCGGCGACAGCAATACTTATTAAAATTGCTGTTAGGGAAATGAGCGCCGCTGCTACATTTTTTAATCGCTTATGGATAGCCACTATTATCTTTGGATTATGGAGTGGAATTAACCAAGCACGGACTCAGATTACGGATGATGAACCTGTATTACGACAGCAGTCTTATCCAATCAAAGATATAGCGTTTTTAATAGCAGTGGGTCTAGTTCATGTATTAGGCCGATTATCTTGGACTTGGTCGCTAACCCAGACTGGTGCTGCTAATGCTAATGCGTTAGGTAGTCTCAATCCACTATTTACTACATTAGGAGGTTGGCTGTTTTTTAATCAAATTTTTGGGCGCAAATTTATCATCGGTTTGATATTAGCCATAATCGGCGCGATCGCAGTTGGATTTGAAGATTTATTACGCTCTAATAATAATTTTACAGGTGATGCTGTTGCCCTCTTCTCATCGATATTTTATGCAGCAAACTTTTTACTTATCGAGCAAATCCGCAATAAGTTTTCAATTATTACCATCCTTCTGTGGCGCTGTGTCATCGCAACTTCATTAATGCTCCCAGTAGTGCTAATCTTTGAAAAACAAGTTTTCCCAGTTTCTTTGTCAGGTTGGTTAGTAGTATTTGCACTAGGTGCTATTTGTGAAGCCTTGGGTCATGGGCTAATTGTATACAGCCTGAAAACTTTTTCTTCAGGATTCCTCTCTTTACTCTTGCTACTCAATCCAGTGATTGTTGCTATTCTTGCTTGGATACTTTTTTCTGAAAATTTGAGTGTTTTTAACTTCCTAGGTTTGGGTCTAATTTTAGGTGGTATCTATCTAGCTATTTCTACTAAAGAATCTATTAAATCTACAGTTAATATTCCCATGCAGTCTCCAGTGGAAAGTGAATCTTAACAAGTTCGTAGTCAAGACTTGAGTCCTGATTTTCTAAGCACTAAAGTACTTATTAGCAACCCTTAAAACTTAATAGACAATTGATTTCTGATAGCGGGCTGGTTCCTGCTTGGCGCGATCGCGGGCATAATTAAGAGCAGCTTGCACTCATTTGGAAGCCACCACCGCGATCGCTGCAAGACTTTTATGGCACTACTAGCTGCAATGCTTTTCGGATAAACCCAACAATCTCTCTTTTGGTCTGGGGAAAGGTTACTCGGTTTGGGGTAAAGGTAAATTCAAACCCTTTCCCCCTTAACCGAAAAGTATTGCTACTACTTGAGTAATGCCAATGGGAAGTCGGTTACAGTTTACCCGTAAAGACCCTCTCAGCCGGGCCTGTCATGTAAACCCGTTGGTCGATTTCTGACCATTCAATTTGCAAGGGGCCACCTGGTAATTCTATAGTTGCAGTGCGATCGCATTTCCCTGTTAACACTCCAGCTACCAAGGAAGCACAAGCACCAGTCCCACAAGCTAAGGTGATCCCAGCACCTCGTTCCCACACCCGCATTTTCAAATAGTCACGGCGTACCACTTGAATAAATTCGGTATTTATGCGTTGGGGAAAAACTGGGTGATGCTCAAATTTCGGGCCAATGCTTTCTAGCTCAATTGCAGCTACATCTTCCACAAAGGTAATGCAGTGAGGATTCCCCATATTTACACAGGTGACATCCCAAGTTTGTCCCACCACTTCTAACGGCTGAGAAATTACTTTTTCTTGAGCAGGTGCAAGAGTGGTAGGAATTTCGCTAGCGAGTAACCTGGGTAAACCCATGTCTACTTTAACTTGACCATCAGATAAGAGTTGGGGAGTCATTACACCGCCCAAAGTATGAATGCGATATGAGTCTTTATTCCGGGATTCGCCTTCTAAGTCTGCTAAAAAGCCAGCTAAACAGCGAATGCCGTTACCACACATTTCTGGTTCTGAACCATCGGAATTATAAATCCGCATGGTGTAGTCAGTACCGTTTTCTCCCGGCAGGGCAAAAATTACACCATCAGCACCGATGCCAAAGTGGCGATCGCACAACTTGATGGCTTGCTCTGGTGTCACTACAGGCAAAGATGACGAGCGATTGTCAATCAAAATAAAGTCGTTGCCTAGACCATGATACTTAGTAAATTCGATTGCCATTTCTTCAAGGATGAATTATCAAGGATTAGTTACTCTTTATTTTGCCTTGTAGGTTCATCTTTACTAAAAATGCTTACCGAATTTGACACCACTTTACCCAGTATTAGACAAGTCCAAAACCTGATTAAACAAACAACGCCAGTGGAATTAAAGCTGCTCACTGGTGATGTGTTGACAGGAAAGGTTTTATGGCAAGACCCACAGTGTATCTGTATTGCAGATGAAAACAGTCAGCAAAGCACTGTTTGGAAACAAGCGATCGCATACATCAAGCCGAAAACAAGTTAGAAGTAGTATTATTTCCGCTTAAATAACCGTCATTGCAACCGAACGCAAGTGCGTCTCGTAAAGAAGGGTAGCAATCTCCCAAAAACCTTGTGATAGCTACCCTGCGGGAACGCCAAAGGCAAACTTTAGTTGAAAAATTAGCCATGAAAGACATAAATTATAATATTCTAGCGGCGATCGCTCTTGGCTATACTGCAAAACAACTCAAACTCCGTATATCTGATCTGGCTAGACTTTACTATATTTTTAATGAAGTTTAGCTATAGTTCTCACTACCTGTGTTAATCTTAAGTACCCAAGCCGCGCCGCTATTTTTGGTTGCTGTATCTAGCTAATTGTAATTATTAAACTGACATTAAATATTGAGAGATTGAATTATGAAATCCTCTTCTATCACCTTAGTCTTTGTGATTAGTGCACTTGCTCTTCCCCAGAGTGCTTATGCTAACGAAGAAAATGTTCCTATCGATCGCAATCAGGCTGAAGTTCTATTGACAGAGCCAGCCACGATTAACGCTACATGGAGTAATTTTATCGGAGAGACTAATAATCCTAAACAAACTGCTGAATCAATTTCGCTAGTGCAGGATCGAGGTTGCCAAAAGATTAACCCGCTTGAGTTCATCAATAACCCAGAGGCTTTTTTTAAGCAATGTCAAAAGCCAACAAATACCCAAAGTTCTCAAAGTACTGAACCAATTGAGTATCTCAAGGTTCCTAAACTTGACTCTGGTATTAGTGTGACAGTTACTCAATTTTGATATAGACAATTTTATAATAATAGATAGCTAATTGTTGGTAGTTTAATCTATCTAGATAATTTACGCTAAAACATGGAGCAAATATTTATGCTGGCTGCTTTAGCTCAAAGCAGAAAAGTTTGGCCGGAATGTTTGCCGAAGCTAACAGTCGCCTGTGTAATCATAGATGCCCAAAAGATAATAGCTCAAGGGTAGACGCAGGCACCAGGAAAACTCTATCCTGAGGCTGACGCACTTAACCAGATTCAAGGCAAAGCTTTCGACTTTTTGAAAATGTACGTAACTCTTGAACCTTGTTCTTTTCATGGACGCACACCTACATCTGCTTTAGCGATCGCTCAAAATCATCGTATAGATGATATATATATGTATCTATAGTTGATCCAGACCCCCGCAATAATAGTCAGGGATTAGACATTCTCACAAAAGCAGGAAAGACAGTTCATTTTGGGTTATGCGCCAATAAGGTAGATGCTTTTTTGAACCAATATCTAATAAAGGGATGGCTGAAGAGTTAGGTTAAAGTTTCAATATAGTATTGTTTTCCCAAAAATCTTTTCGCTTCAGTTGGATATTAGTGGTGATCGTGGGTCTTGCTGTCTTAATAAGTATTATTCTTGGTGTTAATGTGACCACTGTTACTACTTTTAGTCCAAAAAGTGTTTCCAGGAGTAATTACATTGATAATACCGCATTCGATACAGATGTCTGCGTGCATTACGACACAAGTGCAATTTTCACAGATACTTGCGTCTTTGTCGTCCTAAATCCCTAATTACTAATTACAAGTATTTAACCAGACTTTCAATAAACAAGGTAGCTATGCTGTCTTGCAGGAGGTAGAAGAAAAGAAGATTTGAATTATCTGCTTTTTATAAGGCGCGGTGTACGCCAGTTGAACTGCTCCTAAAAAAGCTGTTATTGAGCAGAGGAGGCTGGGTAAAGTTCTTTCTTCCATGCTTACTTAAAACCTTATATACCCGGCTTGATCTGATTGGATCATGTAGCAAAAATTAGAGGTGAAGAATAGATATTCTATGTTTAATAAGTTGTCATTTAATGAAAATAAAATTTAAAAATAACCAGAGCATCATCACTGTAGATCAACAAATATCAATAATATTTGTATGTTTTCAAAACTTAAATTATAAAGTATATAATGTTTTGCTTTTAATAAATTTTTCCTGTAATAAAATCGTTTTTGGATAAATTTACATTTTTTAGAAACTGCATTGGATAAATAAAGTAATAATTATGTTTCCAGATATGCAATGATCAATAATAAAGCAGTGTAATTGGTTTGAAAGATATGATGATGATACTTTAGGTAATTGATTTGTCACTACTGATGATGTTATTATTAAAGGGTAGGTTGATTTTGGGTTTATTATCTCCAAGAATTAACTTGTAATGTATCATAGACTAGAATTCATCAGTATTGCCAATTGATTGATTAGCAGTGTGAATGGCTATGGGTCTGAATATCTAGACTTGATACCAATAAATTGATGAGGTTACAGAGGAGCAAATAACCATGAGCAACTTAACATCTCCACATACCGAAGTTCAAAAAACGAAGAAAAAAAGTTTAGCCGCAGATAAAAAACCTCGAGCTACAGATGATATTGTGCGTAGTTATCTGCAAGAGATCGGGCGTGTAGATTTGTTGACTCGTGAACAAGAGGTTATTTTTGCCCAACAAGTGCAGCAGATGATGAATTTACTAGCTGCTAAGGAAGAATTGGCTGTGAAATTAAAGCACGAACCCACGCTGCAAGAATGGGCAGATCAGGTGGAGTCAAGTGTTGAGGTGCTAGAGCAACAGCTAAGTCAAGGACACCAAGCCAAGCAGAAAATGATTCAGGCTAATCTCCGGTTAGTGGTAGCTGTGGCGAAGAAATACCAGCACCGCAACCTGGAATTTATGGATTTAATTCAAGAAGGTACTTTGGGCTTAGAGCGAGGGGTGGATAAATTTGATCCTGCTCTTGGTTATAAGTTTTCTACCTACGCTTACTGGTGGATTCGTCAAGGAATCACACGAGCGATCGCTCAACAAGGACGTACAATTCGTTTACCTATCCACGTCTTTGAGAAACTGAACAAAATTAAGCGGGTGCAGCGTGAATTATCTCAACAGTTGGGTCGTGTTCCCACTACTGCTGAAATTGCCAGCGCGTTATCTTTGACACCTAGCCAAGTTCGAGAGTGTTTGTACTTGGCGCGTCAACCCTTCTCCTTAGAGGCGCGAGTTGGTGAACAACAAGATACAGAATTGCAGGACATACTGGAAGATGATGGCCCTTCTCCCGAAGACTATGCTGTTGAAGAATCTCTCCACCAAGACTTACAAGACTTGTTGGCAAAGCTTTCTCCCCAGCAGCGAGAAATATTAACCCTGCGCTTTGGTCTGACTGATGGATATGAACTTTCTTTAGCACAGATTGGCGATCGCATGGGTATTAGTCGAGAACGAGTGCGTCAAATCGAGCAAAAAGCTCTCAGTCTCCTGCGACGGCAAAAGGAACAAGTACGTAGTTATTTAGCTAGCTGAAATTAGTTTTTATAATAATGTAGGGCATTTAAACTCAGGCATTCACCTTAATGGCTGTATTTTATTCAGTCATTTTGGAGGAAAATAAACCTAAGTAATCTCTCTCAAAGATTTGATATGAGCGCATCAAAGACAGTGCAACAATTGCAGGCACAATGGGTTAGTTCTGAAAACTTTCGGCGTTATGGACAGGTAATTTTTGCAAGTCTTGATGGCAAAGCTTATGATGGCGAAGATGCCCAGTTAAACCTGCAAAACGGGATTCCACGATTTTATGTTATGCGGTTGGAGAAGAGAGGGCGAAAGTTTCACAAAATTACTCGCCATATGCAATGCACTCAATGTTTGGGTTCTTTGGAAGGAAAGGATTGGTTGATTGCAGTTTGTCCTCCTCATAATGATGTGAATGAACCACTATTAGACGAGATTTCTGCTTTCCGCATTCCGGGGAATTGTTTTATCAAGCTACATGAGGGCACTTGGCACGCTGGGCCCTATTTTGATCATGAAGCTGTGGATTTTTATAATTTGGAACTAGCTGATACAAATGTGGTGGATCATTTCACTCATGATTTTTTTAAGAGCCATCAATTAGAGTTTGAGATGGTATAGGTGAGATTGGGATATTTTTTTATTTGGAAGTCCCTTATGGGCATAAACCAGCTATAGATAGCGATGCTTATCCTAGACTTGCGATCGCTATATTCATTTCATTTATATAGTGCTTCTGGATTGAGTTCAATACGCACTTAACAAAAATAGCCCCTTCCTGCAAAGGAAGGGGAGTAAAGCTTGTGAAAAAGAGGGTTAACCCAACGCGGATTTTAACTCACTTTCTGCTTGTTCCAACGCTTCTGGTAATTTACTCGCATCGCGTCCGCCGGCTTGGGCTAAGTTTGGTCTTCCACCGCCGCCGCCGCCGCAGATTTTAGCGATCGCACCTACAAATTTACCAGCTTGCAAACCTTTTTTGTTCACTTCAGAACTAAAAGCTGCAACTATGCTGACTTTCCCTTCTTCAGGAACAGAACCCAGCACCACTGCACCATTACCGATTTTTTGCAACAAGCGTTCGGCTGCGGTTTTCAATGATTCTGGATCAACATCTTCTAATTGGGAAACGATAATTTTAAAATCGCCTACAGTTTCTGCTGTTTGTAGCAAGCTATCAGATTTTGCGATCGCTAACTGTACCTTCAAGCTTTCCAATTCCTTCTGGCTAGTTCTAAGTTCGCTTTGCAGACTTGTAATTCTATCTGGTAATTCTTCGGGTTTAACTTTAAAGCGATCGCTCAAATCTTTAACTACTTTATCCCGAAGATTGAGATAATCCAGTATTGCTGGCCCCGAAACAGCTTCAATGCGCCGCACCCCAGAAGCTACTCCAGCTTCTGAGATAATCTTAAACACGCCAATTTCAGCCGTATTACTCACATGAGTTCCACCGCATAGTTCCATTGATACGCTAGGGAAGTCAATCACGCGCACTTCTTCGCCGTATTTTTCGCCGAACATGGCAACAGCACCCCTAGCTTTCGCCTCTGCTAAAGGTAATACTTCAACTTTCGCAGCATGTGCTTGCGCAATCCAAGTGTTCACTTGTTCCTCAATTTGTTGGACTTCCTCTACTGTCAACGCACGGGGACAGTTGAAGTCAAACCGCAATCTGTCAAAGGAAACCAGGGAACCAGCTTGAGATATGCTATCATCAACGATTTTCTTTAATGCTGCTTGCAATAGGTGGGTTGCGGTATGGTTAGCTTGGGCGCGACGGCGACAAGCCGGATCAATTTGAGCGGTGACGCGATCGCCTACGCGCAGTGTACCGCGTTCGATGCGTCCGAAGTGAACAAAGAAATCAGATTCTTTCTTCACATCTTCCACCCGAACTACAATACCATCACCAGAGATATAACCGCGATCGCCGATTTGTCCACCGGATTCAGCATAAAATGGCGTTTTGTCAAGGACAATTTGCACCTGTGTTCCCACTTCTGCTTCCTCTTGGGAAACACCTGCTACCAAAATCGCTTCGACTTTCGCCGTTGTCGCAGGTTGGGTATAGCCTAAAAACTCAGTGGCGTGGATGTGTTCTGCTAATTTATCGAGAGAACCTTGCACAGTTAAATCGATGGTTTCATGTGCTGCTTTGGCACGTTCCACCTGCTTTTGCATTTCGGCATTGAATCCTGCTTCATCGACTGTCAAATGATTTTCTTCGGCAACTTCTTGAGTAAGTTCGAGGGGAAATCCGTAGGTGTCATAGAGGGTAAATGCGCTTTCACCGCTAATAGAGGTTTCTCCTCGCTGTTTCACCTCTTGAATGATTTCTTCTAGCAGTTTTTCGCCTCTATCCAGAGTTTTAAGGAAATTGGATTCTTCCCGTTGCAACTCAGCTTTAATTGCTGCTTCCCGTTGACGCACATTGGGGTAAGCTGATTCCGAAAGGGCGATCGCAGTTTCAGCAACTTGGGTAGTAAATTCACCAGAAATTCCAATTAATCGTCCATGACGCACTACACGCCGAATTAACCGCCGCAGCACATAACCCCGTCCCACGTTGGAGGCGCGAATTTCATCGGCGATCATGTGGACAACAGAACGAACGTGATCGCCAATGACTTTTAAAGAAACTTTGGTTTTTTCATCACTTTTGTGGTAGTCAATGCCAGCAATTTGGGCTGCTGTTTGGATAATTGGAAAAATCAGATCAGTTTCATAATTATTAGGCACTTTTTGGAGAATTTGCGCCATTCTCTCCAAACCCATGCCTGTGTCGATATTCTTGTTTTGCAGTGGCGTTAAATTGCCTGAAGTATCCCGGTTATATTGCATGAACACGAGGTTGTAAAACTCGATGAACCGGGAATCGTCTTCTAAATCTATATTTTCGTCACCGCGTTCTGGGTGGAAGTCGTAATAAATTTCTGAACAAGGCCCACAAGGCCCAGTCGGCCCAGATACCCAAAAGTTATCATCTTCGCCTAAGCGTTTAATTCTCGCTATCGGTACACCGATTTGATCGCGCCAAATTCCAAAGGCTTCATCATCATCTTTAAAAACGCTGACGACAAGATTTTGGGGGGAAATGCCAAAGACTTGTGTAGAGATTTCCCAACCCCAAGCGATCGCTTGTTCTTTAAAATAATCACCAAAGCTGAAATTGCCCAGCATCTCAAAAAACGTGTGATGCCGTTTGGTGCGTCCGACATTCTCAATGTCGTTGGTGCGGATACACTTTTGCGAAGTCGTAGCCCGCTTAAATTCTGGTGTGCGCTGCCCCAAGAATATCGGCTTAAATGGTAGCATCCCTGCGATCGTCAGCAGCACGGTTGGATCTTCTGGCACGAGGGAGGCACTTGGGAGAATTTGGTGTTCCCGTTGGGCAAAGAAGTCGAGGAATATGTTGCGAATTTCGTTACCGCTTAGGTACTGGGGATTTGAAGACATGGGTGTTTTTAACTTTAGACTTTAAGGCTTGGGCGTAGCGGCACTAGGTAAGTGTATTTTCATAAATAGCTTTATATATTCTTGCATTTTGTTTCATATTACTGCCAGCGAATTGTGCCAGTCGATGATATATATACAGCTACTAGAATGCTGTTACACCACTACACTACCTTACTTTGGCAGGATGTGCGTAGGCGTAGCCCGTCGTAGACATCGCCTTTTGGTCGTTAAGATTAATCCTTAAGAAATAGTTTAAAAATCCCATACTGAGGTAACAAATGGCACTACAACTGAAAGTATCAAATATTGCTTGTGAGGGATGTGCAGAAACAATTACTGAATTTATCCACATTATGGAAGCTGAGGCTAAGGTGGATGTTAATGTTAATGCTAAAACTGTCACGGTAGAATCCGCAGCTTCTGAGGAGTCAATCAAACAGGTAATTGTTGCTGCTGGTTATGCTATTGAAGGTTATTGAGCGGATTCTAGCTTTTCACAGAAGTTTAGATTTTAATATCTCAGGCTAGGCTAACAAAATTTTTTATATTTATTCTGCCTATAGAAAGGGCGGAATCGAAGCAATATCCCTATATTAGGGGCAGGTTTTAACATCGAGTTTTTTATTTAGCTTTTTTTCTGGATTGTTATGATGTTGCGACCAATTAAAAAAAGATGTGGATTAAGTAAACAAGCAAACACAGATCAAGCATAGACAGAAATATTTTGTTTATCCTGTTAACAGATTGTGAAACTTTGGTTTACACCTGATTTAAAGTGTAAATTTTTTTACCCAATAATTTCGATCTGTAATTATAGGATATGTTACCAGAAAGCTACTACTTATAGTAGCAAGGAGTTTTGCTGTCTATTTGATTCGCATTTTTTTTGCAATTCAACTCCTACCTTAATACTTAGTAAAAGCCTAGTTCCTAAAGAAAAAGGCTGAGGTAATCTATGGAAAAAAACTTTTTTAATTCAATGATAAAATTTCAGATTTAATCATTGAATTAAAATTTTTAATGATTTCTTTATTTTTCTACTTGGGAAGAAATTTTACTGCCTAATTTGGCTGTTATTACAAACCATTTATTTTGGTAATTTCATGAGAAAAATAATACCTAAGAGACTACAGCAATAGTTTTTATACATTCAAATAATATTCAGTATTATTACTGTTTAAAAAAAAGACTCTAAAGAAGACATTAGTTGTCAGAAGTGGATATTTCAAAAACTGGAGTAGTAAATATAAAGCCTTAAAAGGAGATTAAAGTTGGAAAATTATTGTAGATTCGGTGTTCAAAAAAATATATAACAAGAAATATAACGTTGCCTAAAACATCATATTTAGTATTAGGCGGCAATAGTAGCAAGTAACTCAAGTTAATCTCTTTAAAATTTAAACAGGATAAAAAATAAAGCAATGAATATTTCTATTCTGGTCTTTGGAAAAAATAATTTTATCGCCACACTTCCAGATCAGATTCGTTATGCGACTGCTTTTAGTGTAGAAATTATAAACAATCTTAATCAGGCAGTATCACAAATTCAAATGACACCCCCCGATATCATATTTGTGCAGGCTAGCCTGCATGGCAGCATGGAACTTTGCAGTTGGTTGAAAGACCAGACAAAACTATCCTGGATATACTGTATTCTATTCGAGGATCGTTCCCAGCAGCTTACTGATAGAAACAAGTATGGTTGGCACAGGGAATTGGAGATGAGTGCTGCGGCATTAAAGCAAGGAGCCGATGCTTATATTTGGCATCTTATTGAAGAAACAACAGACCATAGCTTGGCAGAGTTGACCGCCAATCATGGACTAATACTTGCTCAATTAAGTGTTGGCTTGCGGAAAGCGCAAAAATACCGAGATTTGATTCGGACAAATGATATGTTATCAGCGATCGCCTTAGCCGATTCGCTGACAGAATTAAATAATCGTCGTGCTTTAGAATGGGACTTACCCAGACAAATTAAAAGAGCTAGGACTCAAAAAATCCCCCTGAGTTTGATTATTCTGGATGTAGACCATTTCAAGAAAGTTAATGATACTCACGGGCATTTAGTAGGCGATCGCATCTTGCAAGTGCTATGTCAGCGTCTGCGACACAATCTGCGCTGTCAAGACACAGCATTTCGCTATGGTGGCGAAGAATTTGTGATTCTTCTGGCTAACACCACCGATGAAGAAGCACTATTAGTGGCCCGTCGTCTGAATCGTGTAGTCAGCGATGAACCATTTGCACTCAGCAATAAATTGACAATTAATATCACTATTAGTCTGGGCACAGCCTCTCTGCAAGATGAGGATGATGATCGAGGAGAGACTCTGTTGCATCGTGCCGATCAATGTCTGTTACAGGCTAAAACTGCTGGGCGCAATCGGGTTATCAACTCGAACTTATCTCATGTCTCACACTTGAAAGCTGTTTCTTCTTAAAAGTGAGCATGAAATATTGGGTATTGAGGATTATTATTCTTTCTCTACTCCTAACTCAGCCTGACAATCTTCTACCGAAGTGCGTTCTCGCATGGCATTCACTAAAGCCTCATAGCTAGACCAATTTTCTTGCAGTAGGGTTTTTGCCTGGAGGGCATGAAACCGTAGTTTCTGCTGATAAGCTGATTCAGAAAAGCCCAAAATTGTTAATACTCCTATCAGCTTGGTTTTATCATCACCTCCACCCTCGGCGTTATTAAAAACTAGGGTTTCAGCAGCAATACCTGCCATCCAAACAGTGCAGTAGCGGTCTAGCATTTGGGCACTGATTTTACCCACTTCTAGTTGAGATGCTAATTCGCCATCATCAAAGCTAACGCCACCTTGTCCAGGTTGCCCCTGTTTCCAAGCTTCCCAAGCGCTGAGTGTGTAGCCAGTAACGGGAATACCTAACAGGTAAGCAACCAAAAAATGCCCTGCTTCATGGTGGAGGATGCGATCGCGGTGTTCACTTGAAAAACCAGCAATCCAATCTAAAAAGATAGTACCACCCTTGCCTTGCAAGCTAAAACTGTCAAAAGTGGCTATTCCCAAAATAGTGAAGGTAGCAAGCGCCGGCACTGCCGGCGACAAATTCAAGAATGGCCCCAGCAGTACCGATAGGGTCATGAGAAAGATAGATATTGCAACTAAATTTAGGGTAGTTTGGCTCATTGAAGGTTTTCTGAGGATCTACTTAATCTTTCTTCATTATGAGGCGATATCTACGAAGGGCTATGCCTATGCACAGTTTTTGTATCAAGCTGATTGTACAGTTAGTCTGCCTGATGTTTTTGTCAACTTAAAGCATCTTTGACCTTTTTTTAATTTTTTATTGGAGCGTTCGCGCAGCGTTTCGTAGAGAAGCGACTTTACTTTCCGCTTTTTTAAGAAACTGGACATGAATGGCCGTTCAAAGAATAAATAAAACCAATAAGCAATAATCAGTGACATTGCCGATCAGTTTGAAGATGACAAAGGTAATTCTGTAGACTTGGCAATTTCTTTACCGTCACGGCTTTTAATTACTCGTGCAGGGATGCCTACAGCTACCGAAAATGGGGGAATATCTTTAGTCACAACAGCGCCAGCACCAATAACGCTGCCTCTACCAATGGTGACACCATCTAATACTTTTACCCCATGACCTAGCCAGCAGTCATCCTCAATCACGATCCCCTTACAAGTAATACCTTGGTATTTGATTGGCTCTGTTGGATCTGTAAAGTTGTGATTATTGGCATATACTCCAGTATGGGCTGCAATCAAACAGTGCTTGCCAATTTTGATGTCTCCAGGGCCAGAAATACAAACGCTAGGGCCAATAAAAGTATCTTGACCAATGTCGATACAAGTGTTATTTAGTGCCCCAATTACAGTGTTACGTTCAATGACAGCTCCATTTTTTAGATGAATTCTATTGTTTTCGTGGCCTCTTCCATCTATACGAACACCCTTGAAAATATAAACTCCATTGCCAATTTCGATAGAATCAGTACTGAGAAATTCAACGCCATCTTGAATATAAACTGAACTACCTATCTGGGCAAAAATAGTGCGGTATAGCAAATCACGTAACTTTACACCGCCAAAAATAGTTGGAATATCGCCTATAAAAGTAGTTAATAAAAGTTGTTGAAACCGCTTCATTTTTGAAAAATGTTTCAAGTTATTCATAGCTCTATTCTTCTCAAATAAATTGTGGACTTGTAGATTTGTAGATTTGTGTAATACCTAAGTAACAACAAACATCCTATGTTTAATTTTTGCTATTTACCATCTAAATCTGCATTCTTTAGATTACAGATTAATAAAAAAATAAGATGGCTAATATCAAGTTTTTCAAATATTTGAAAAACCCAAGGTAACCTCTAAGGTTAGAGGCTATTAAATACAAGGGTTATTTAATTGTTAGAAGGCTATACAAGAAATGCTGTATCTATTTACAAGCAAATTCTTTAATTAGTATTTACTATATGTACTTATTTAGAAATTAGAGAAAATACTTTTTTATATTTGTCACTGATTAATACTGAAGCTTAATGCTTTACCACAACATCAAACACCTAACTATCGATGTGTATTAGTTAGCAATTTGACAAGCTACTATAATTCAGATATTCAGTTATCAAACATCAAAGTAGTTATTTCAATTCAATTACATCTGTTTATGCTGTTCCAAAGTCGGCATAAAATTTCCTCGCTGCCATCAAAATGTAATTGTTGAATTCCTCATAAAATTTCCAAGCAAGTACAAGCAGGTTAAATTAGGGGGGAGTGTCTCCTACTTCAGCCATAACATTAAAGTTAATCATCGGAGCAAACAAATAAACACTTCCCCGATTACTATAACGGCTTACTTGCAGCCAGTTTTTAGAGTCTGCTGCTGTTGTCATCATTACGTACAAAGAGAATTTACATATTCACTAAAGCGCCTTTATAGTGACACAAATAGTGTGCTTCCACTATCCTAAAAGAGACTTACGAATTTATTGTAAAGAACAAGTAAAGTTTAAAATAAAAATATAAAGTTTTAAAAATAAACATAATTTTAATATACGTATTTTTATAACTTAAGGCATGAATGATACTAGCCAAAAGCTGTTATTAATTAAATAGATAACAAATAGAAATCAGAGTAAATACAGAGCCAACTAATTACCTGAAACCCTACCGATCGCAGATATCCACTAACCTGAATTTTCACGGTATCTGGAAAACCTCTCTCTTTCCGCCTTCCAGTCGCCTGAGCACCATTTACTCAAATACTACTGTTCTATTACCATAGACTAATACACGATTTTGCAAGTGCGATCGCACTGCTCTTGCTAATACCACTCTCTCCAAATCTTTGCCTTTTCTCACCAAATCATCAACTTCATCACGGTGGCTAACTCGCACCACATCCTGTTCAATAATTGGGCCTGCATCTAAATCAGCAGTGGCATAATGAGCAGTTGCACCAATAATTTTTACTCCACGTTCAAAAGCTCGGTGATAAGGGTTTGCTCCGATAAAAGCTGGTAAAAATGAATGATGAATATTAATAATTTGCGGAAATTGACTAATAAAATCTGCACTAACAATCTGCATATATTTCGCCAATACAACTAAATCGATTCTGTACTGGCGTAGTAATTCTAGTTGTTGGGCTTCTTGTTCTAATTTATTATCTGTAGTGATGGCAATGTGCTGGAAGTTGATATTAAACTGCTCTGCCACTACCTTTAAATTAGTATGGTTACTAATAATTAAAGGAATTTCAGCAATAAATTCTTTAGCACGTTGTCGCCAAATTAAGTCAAATAGACAATGGTCTTGCCGACTTACCCAAATAGCAATGCGTGGTACAGTATCAGAAAAACGTATTTCCCACTTAGCGTCTAAAGGTTGAGCAATCGCATTAAATGCAGGGGCAATAAACTCTCGCGGTAAATTGAATCCATCTAACTGCCATTCAATGCGGGTAAGGAATAACCCAGCAGCAAAATCTGTATGCTGGTCTGCATGGATAATATTACCACCATTAGAATAGATGAAATTGGCAAATTTCGCCACCAATCCCCGTTGATCGGGGCAGGAAATCAGCAATGTTGCTGTCGGATTTGTCATAATATCGCCAGATTTTGAATTAATTATTTGCTGTTTGTCGGAGTCGGCTTAGGAATGATGAGCGGAGGTAGTTTCTGACTATTATCTACAGGTTGTTTCCACTCTGATAATTCCCGATTTACAGCGTTTGCAAAATCTGTAGATACCAACAGCACATTTATATTCCCATCGGGTTTTGTAGCAGGGTCAGTTTGAGCATATAAGAAACGACCGTTAAAGTTAGATTTTCCCAAAATCAACTGATGGCTTTGTCGGTTTTTCAGGTTGATATTGATAGTTGCTTGGGGTTTATCTAAGGCAAATTCTCCAAGCTCTTGTGCTGGAGTTGAGAGAGTGCGTTCGCTATTACCCTTGACTAACAAATCCATCAAATAAGAAACAATAGCATCATTTGCTGGCCCCGATATCGGAGATTTGAGTAACCACTTGGGGTTACTAGATTCAGGGTTACGTTCCAGATTCAGGTTGAGTTTTTTTGTCGTGACTGTTAAAGACTGCACATCATCTTCGGCAAAAGAAAAAATTTGCTGCTTTTGCTCCTTGATTTCTTCTTGCACAGTTGCACCTCGAATTTCATAGAAGTAAACAAAAGCGCCTAAACCCAGCGTTAGCAGTATTAAAATTAAAGTCGTTCGCGGCAATTTCATTTTTTAGTCATTTGTCATTGGCACTGAGAGAGAATTCCTAACTCCTAACTCTACCGTCGTTTCCACCAAATAATAACTGCGATCGCAAACCCAATTAAGGGTAAAATCACCAGAGATGACAATATTAAAAGATTGCCTTGTGTGGTTGTCAAGGTTATCCGACGGTTTTTCGGTTCTTTGGGGCGAATGGAAAGGGGTTGCTGATCCTGTTGACTCAGCCAAGTAACTGAGTTGAGGAATACATCTCCATTTAGTTGCTGTTGAAACAAGCCATCGGTGGCGAAATCGGAATTTCCTAAAACTACTAACCGGGACTCGGTGGCTGTTTGAGATGAGGTAGTGGGAGTCGGGGAGGGAGAGGGAGCAGGGAGAGTGGGGGAAGTTTTGCTTTGGGTGGTTGGTGATGGTAGGGGTGATGGTGTAGGTGAAGCTTGGGGAGTGGAAGCAGATTTAGCTGCTTGTTTTCTTGTTAAAGCAACGCCCAAGGTTAGAGGCCCTTTGAGGTCTTTATCTGCATTAAACTCCAAACTTTCGCTTTGGAGGTCGCTTTCTGCCCAGCTGTTGGGATAGGGTTTGGTTCGTAGCAGTGGAGTAGCTTGAACACCAGGCACAGAGGTAATTTCCAGTGGTCGGGCAATTGGATAAAAAGAATTGCCATTACCGAAATCTTTGGTAATCGGATGTTGTCCGTATTCTGTGACTAAAGGCGCAGCAGGGCCAAGTCCCACAACACTTCCGCTAGAGACATCGACTGCTAAACGATTATCTAAACGGACACCCCACTCTTGTAGCAAGCTGTCAACTTTGGGATTAGTATTGGGATCAATCATCAGCAGTAAGTTACCACCGCGATTAAGATACTCTTGCAAAGCTTTGACTTCGCCTTCAAACAGCCCTCGCTTGGGGCCAGCCACTATCACTACAGCGGCATCTTCAGGAACTTTGGAAGTTTCTCCTAAATTCAGCGGTGATGTTGTGAAATTTTTATCGCCTAATCCCTGAACTGCTTGTGATATTGCACCTTTCCCAGCCGAAAGTTGGCGTTCGCCATGACCTTGGAGTAAGTAAACTTTGGCTGTGGTTGAATTTGTTAGTTGTTGCAGGCGACTAGTTAATCTGATTTCTGACAAGCGCTCATTTTCATTTACTGTTTGCACTAATTGCCGTTTATCGCCAGATTCTAAATAAACTTCCCCGTAATCTTTGACACCAAACTTTTCTGCAAGTCCTGGTCTAGCTTGGGGGTCGATGTACTCATATTTAAATTTTGAGCTTTGGCGCTGATAATTTTCTAGCAGTTCTCGGTCTTGGGGATTCTGGTTAATATCAAACACCCATACTTTAACTGGCTGTGGTAAAACCCTCACTAGTTCCCGTGACTGGGGTGCAAGGGTAAACAATTGACTTTCTGTTAAATCTGACCGCAAGTGGTAGCGAGTTCCCAAAAAGTTAATCAATCCCAAAATTGCTAACACTGCCAGAGTTGCCACTAGGGCATTAGTACCAGCTTGGGTAGAACGACGCTTCCACCAGTTTGTTTGGTAGCTTTGCCATATTATCCCCAACCCACTGATGACAATTCCTGTAATCAGAAATGCTAATGGAATTAATCCCCACTGTTCAGAGACTAACCCAACTGTTAAGCCAACAGCAATTAAAAACGGGCCCAACCAAAACAGATATTTCCACAGTTTATTTTTTGCAACTATCTTCATATTATTAGACTGAAGTGAGGAGTTAGGAGTAGCCCTGCCAAGGTGACATGATCTCGTTCCCATGCAGAGCATGGGAATGCTCATCTAGGGGCTGCTGCCTTTAGTCCAAGGAGGCAGAGCCTCCCCAAAGCCATTCCTTGGCAGAGCCAAGGAACGAGAGGTTGATAGTTTTTGGGCAGTATAACTACTGCCTTTGAAAGCGCAGTGCATCAATTGACTGAGATGTGAGAAAGATACCCAAAAAAATGTAACTGGCGAATAAAATCAAAGCGCTGGTATCAAAAATGCCTTGGATGAGAGTGTTGTAATGTTTCAGCAACGACAGATAACCTAAGGCTTCGCCTATGGGGCCAGGGACAATTTTTCCGATTAAATCAATCAATAACAATAATAAAATTACTGCAAATGTGATAACAGCAGACAAAATTGTGCTGTCTGTTAAGGACGAAATAAACATTCCTAAAGATAAAATTGCTGCTGCTAGCAAGATTAATCCAAAATGACCCAGCAAGGGTATTGAGAGCGCCATTGGTGGATTTGATCCACTGATTGCGATCGCTTCCAACACTAGCATGGGTACGACCATCGAGGTAAAAAATGTTAGCACGCCTAATAACTTACCTACAGCTACCGCCCAATTGGTGATTGGTGACGTGGCTAATAATTCTAAAGTGCCCCGCTTACGTTCTTCGGCATAGAGTCCCATCGAGAGAATTGGCAGGATAAACAACAATAGCCACCCCATGCGATCCAAAAATGCCCTGATAAATTCGTAGGAGACATCTATCGGCGGTATTGGCATTCCCAGTTGTTGCCCTTGTAAATCTATTGCCGCGACCCCTGGCAATATGCCATCTGGCCCTAGCAAAATCATCACTAAAAATAATCCCGCCATGAACCAAAATATGCCTGCGATCGCATAAGCCAAAGGTGATACAAAATAACTCTGTAACTCTCGGCGATAAATGGCAATAATATTACTCAGTACTACACCCATTTACGCTGCCTCTCCTTCGTTGTCTGCTGCTAAGTCTACCTCAGGATCGAAATTTTTCTCTTCTGTGGTCAGTTGCAAGAACACATCTTCTAAGGTGGCGTTAACCCGCCGCAGTTCATGTAAACCAAATCCTGCACGCACTAATGTTGTGACAATATCCTTTCCTGGTTCTTTTCCCGGTTGCGATATCACCCGCAGGTAAGCGCGATTTGCCTGGGGTTGATGGCCTCCGGCTGTCGGAATTGATTCTACCAAACTCACACCCGCTAAATTTTGCAATACCTGTTTCGCTAGGGCAGCTTCTCCTTCTATTTCCAATTCATATCCTGAGCCACCTGTCAACTGAGTCATCAAGTTTTCTGGTGTATTAGTTGCCACAACTTTACCGCGATTGATGATGGCGACGCGGCTACAAGTCATGCTTACTTCTGGCAGAATGTGCGTGGAAAGAATAATTGTGTGAGTACCAGCCAGACTTTTAATTAAATTCCGCACCTCAATTATTTGTCGGGGATCGAGTCCAACGGTGGGTTCATCTAAAATGATCGCTGGTGGATCGTGGACGATCGCTTGAGCAATTCCTACCCTTTGGCGGTATCCTTTCGAGAGTTTGCGAATAATCACCCGTCGCTTATCTTCTAAGTTGCAGCGTTCGATAGCGGCTGTTACCTTGTTGGGGCGATCGCCTGCTGATACTCCCTTAATTCGGGCGACAAAATGCAAAAATCCCTCCACCGTCATGTCTGGATATAACGGCGGTGTTTCCGGTAAATAACCAATGCGTTGGCGTACAGCCAGAGAATTTTCATGAACATCATAACCAGCAATCCGGGCATTTCCATTGGTTGCCGGTAAATAACCAGCCAGAATCCGCATGGTTGTAGTTTTACCAGCGCCATTGGGGCCCAACAAACCTAAAATTTCCCCAGGTTCGACGCTAAAAGTGACATCAGTAATCGCTGGGGTAGAACCGTATATTTTACTCAGATGTTCAACTTCGATCATCGGTATAGTGGCGATCGCAATTTATATAATACCCAACAATCTTAGATCACGATATTGGGTATGGGGGACTGGCACTAAGATGAACCGAAAATGGGTAAAGTTCCTGAAAAGCTTAACCACCAAGCAAGCTTTTCTACAAGGGTTGGGGGAAAAATTAAAGCCTTTCTCCTTGTAAGGCTTTGTTAAAGTGAAACCGTCACACTCACCGACATCCCGCCCATAACTGAAGTTCAGGGCTGATAGCTGAAGTCTACTTAAGTGGACTGAATTGATCATTTAGTCCACTTGAGTGGACTTTAGCTATGAGACTCAGAATTCATAGAGAATTGTGATTGCGATGTCGGGTGAGGTTGTGTACACGCCGGATGGGGAGGCGGTGGAATTGCAGGAGATGATGCGGCGGTTTGGGGTGCAGAAATAAATACTGCTCACTATGTCAACTACCTACATATATAACTACACATATAAATTTGTTATCAAGCAACTAATGTGTTATTCAATGGTTAAATGACAGCTATTAACCGTCTTGACTGTCCTTGCATTCTCCTAAAAATCGTGAAATATTAGAACCATGAAGTGCGCTATCAATAAACTTCAAGCAGCCTCCACCAAAGCATTTGTCACGTTGGACACTTGAAGCCAGCCACTATATGTGCTGCTGCAATAATATTCTGCCCAAGTCTAATGTCTTGAGGCGAACATTATTGTGCGCCCGTTGTCTTTTACGTTGACAAAACCTGCATCTATATCCCCATACATAAAAAATCTTTGTGATGATTATCGCATCATTTTTTATGCAAAACAAAGCTTGATCATTTGTTATTTTTGTCTCACGATAGGAGGAAGATATGTTTCTAACAAGACGATTATTCTTAGGTGCTTTGACATTATCTTTAATTAGTTTGACTAGTTATCCATACAAAGGTTTAGCCTATTCTCAACTATCTACAGAGCCTTCACAAAAATTGCCCACTGGAAGCCTAAGCCTACTAGATTCTCTTCTAAACCCTTATAGATGCCCTGCCAAATTAAGAGTTATTAACGCTGCGGTTCCTACTGCATCACCAGTTGATGTGATTGTCAACGGTCAAAAAGTTTTGGAGAATGTAGATTTTCGTCAAGCTAGTAAATATGTAAATGTAACACCAGGAAATATCAATGTACGTTTTGTGCAATCTGGTACTTCCAGTACAATTGCTTCTAGAACCTTTACAGGAGCGCCTAATAGTGCTTATACAGTAGCGATCACAGGAACACTACAAGGTCCCTCAGGTCAACCATTATTTAATCAATCACCCTTTGTGATTCCAGAGGATTTAACACAGCCTAATCCAGGTAAATTTAAAGGACGTTGGTATCGCTTTTCGGAAACTAGCGCTGTTATAGATTTCCGTATTAGCAAATCCTCTAGCCCAAATGTGGATGAAACTCGTATCACAGACCTAACACCCAAAACTGCTATTCCTTACCCAGAACTTACGGCTGGTACATATAACTTCAATCCAGTTCTACCTGACCAATTTGACCCATTGATCAATAATGCCTTCAACCCACCAATCGCAGTAGAAGTTGCGAATCAACAAGTCCCGCCCGGAGTCATTTTTGATGTAATTGCTACAGGTAATGGCTTAGGCCAAGCACCTAACTCACTGCTACTCACAACTGCCTCAACACAAACAGCTCCTCCTAATGCCAATGGGTGTTATCAGATTGTGCAGTAAGCAATATCAACTTAGTGAGGCATTTTTAGCAATAGGAATCAATCTTATTTAATTTTTGAAAAAACTGTATAACTATTGAAGCGGAAGCGGCTGATTCAATCAGACCCGCTTTAGTAGTTATTAATGTGACTGCCAACCAACTGACCACATCGCCGTTGCAGTTACTCTAATTACTGCTTGTTTGGGGTTGAGTGCTAACAAAATATCAGCAGATACTGGAATCACAAAATTAGCTGATATTCTTCAAATCAATCTTAGAGGTAAATCTTCCAGAGTTAGATGAACTATTTTTGTATTTTACAGAATCTAAAGCAACTAGTGATCTTATAGTTGATATTTTAGAGGATTTTTGAAAGTCACAAAGTTGGCGATAACTTAGTCACTCAAAGTTATGCTAATGGGGTGCGTTTAACTAAAGAAGCTATGCAAGAAATTGAAAATAAAATTTCACGTTTGACTAATTTGGGTCAAGAGAATTTACCAAACGTAGGCAAGTGGTTTGTTGATATTTGTTACGGAGCAACGTAATTGTTAGAAGTTAAATAACAGTTTTTCGTGCAATAGCCATTCTCCTCACTGCGCTCTTTTATTGTTGAGTGCAGACATTTATCTTGCATATATTTTGTTAGGAGAGAGCAGTTGCTGTCGGCAACTGCTCTCTCTCTTTCAGAATGATTATCATTTTTATTAACTGTATATTTTATTCTCTGGAAGTCCCTCACGAAAAACTTCCTAACCCCCAACTCGTCGCGGGAAGGGGGAAAATTCAAAATCTCTCTCCTTTTAGGCTACGGTGTACACACAAGTCCTAAAAACGTAGCTTGATAAGGCTTGACTCGTTCCCAGGCTCCGACTATTGGTGACAACTTAAGGCGATGGTCAAAATGTCAAGCAGGATATGGAGATAAGTTCAAAGCGGGTTGT